>RDXZ01000155.1 GCA_004293265.1 Bacteroidota bacterium
GAATGTATTTTTTCTCGTTCTGAATGTATTTTTTCTCGTTCTGAATGTATTTTTTCTCGTTCTGAATGTATTTTTTCTCGTTCTGAATGTATTTTTTCTATATTTTTTAAAATTTATAGCCTTTTTTTTATAAAAAAAATAAAAACTTTCTAAAAATTTTTGATTCTTAGAAAGTTTATAAAAAAAACTATCGCAGGAAGCACGCGGATAACGCGGATTTTACGGATTAAAACGGATTTTTTATTTTTATAAAAAATTTATTTGTATGAATGTGAGAAGAAGTAAAAAAACGTTACCACCAAAAAAAAACCTACATTCAAAATGAAAAGAAATCTCTTACTCTTGTAAAAATACTTTTTTCTGATTTTTCGGCTTTTGGAACAAAGTTATTGGATTCTTTTAGTTGTTCTAATAACTCACGTTCTTGTTTTGTCAAAGATTTTGGAATCCAAACATTTACATAAACCAATTGGTCACCTTTTCCATATCCTTCAATATCTTTAATTCCTTTTCCTTTGAGTGTAATCATATCACCGGGTTGCGTACCTGCAGGAATATTGATTTTTTGAGAACCATTGACAGTCGGAATTTCAACTTCATTAATGCCTAATGCGGCATCAGCAAAACTTATTTTTTGTTCATAAATGATATTTTTTCCTTCTCGGTGCAAAACAAGATGTTGTTCTTCTTCCACCAAAATAATCAAATCACCAGCACTTCCACCTCTTGGAGGTACATTTCCTTTGCCTTGCATCGAAAGTTGCATACCTTCCATCACCCCACCGGGTATTTTGATAGTGATTGTTTCTTCTTCTAACACTCTGCCTTCTGCCGAACAACTCTCACATTTTTGCTCTACAATCGTTCCTTCACCTTGGCAAGTTCTACAAGTTTCAGCACTTAGCATTTGCCCTAACATAGTATTGACAACTCTTTGGGTTTGTCCTGAGCCTTTACAAGTTGGGCAGGTTTTAAGAGCCTTACCATTTTTTGAGCCATTGCCTCCGCAAGGTTTACAAGTAACATGTCTTTTTATTTTGACTTGTTTTTCTGCTCCATCAGCAATATCTTGCAAAGTAAGTCTTAGTTTAATTCTTAAATTAGAACCTCTTTTGTGTCTGTGTCCGCCACTACTTCCACCGCCACTAAACATTTCTTCAAAAGGGTTTCGACCTCTTCCGCTACTTCTTTGATTACCAAAAATATCGCTAAATTGTGAAAAAATATCGTTCATATCAAAACCACCGCCACCGCTTCCCATTCCGCCCATTCCTTGATGACCAAATCTGTCATATTGTTTGCGTTTTTCGGGTGTGCTTAATACATCATACGCCTCCGCTGCCTCTTTGAATTTATCTTCTGCGGCTGGATTGTCGGGGTTTTTGTCAGGGTGAAATTCGATGGCTTTTTTTCTGTATGCTTTTTTTATTTCATCAACATCAGCATTTTTGCCTACTCCCAACACTTCATAATAATCTCTTTTCGTTGCCATTATAATTTATGATTACTCTATTTTTTTTAACTACCTACGACTACTTTTGTAAATCGTACAATTTTTTCGCCCAAAATATATCCTTTTTCTACTTCATCAACCACTTTTCCTTTCATATCTTCAGAAGGGGCAGGAATTTGAGTAATAGATTCGTGTTTATCGATATCAAAAACTTGTCCGATAGTATTTTCCATTGCTTTAAGTCCTTGTTGTTCTAATATTCTTAACATTTTATTAAAAATAAGACCGACTCCATCTTTTACTGCTGAAATTTCGGCATCAGTTGGATTTTCTTTATCGATAGTTTTTTGGATAGATTTCATTGACCTTTCAAAATCATCTAAAATTGGCAACATAGAAACCAATACTTTTTCGCCTGCGGTAATGATTAAGTCCGTTTTTTCTTTGGCTGTTCTTCTTCTGAAATTATCAAATTCAGCATACAAACGTAAATATTTTTCTTTACTTTCTGCTAATTCGGCGGCTAATTGTTCTACTATATTTACCCCAGCAGTTTGTTGTTTTTCTTCAACTTTTGTTTCGGTTGTAGCTTCTACTTCTGTTATTTCGGTAATAGTTTCAGCCTGTGTGTTAGTGTTGTTGGTTGTTTCTTGTTGTTCTTGCATAATTATTGATAGATTTATTTTAAAAAAAATAAATTCAATTTTCTTACCAAACAAAAATATTAAATTATTTTATGACAATTTGACAGAAAACGATATGAAAATGCGTAAAAAATCAGACTTTCCTACTAAAATATGTGCCGTTTGTGGACTTAAATTTACTTGGCGTAAAAAATGGGAAAAAGTTTGGGACGAGGTAAAGTTTTGTAGTGAAAAATGTAGAAAAAACAAAAAATAGAGAGTTGTATTGTATTTATTTAGATAGTTTTTACTATACTTTGGAAATCTTTGAAAAAGGGAATTTGGCGTGGTAAAAATGCCATTTTTTACATAAAAAAATATTACATTATGTATAGCGGTGGCATTTATGCCACTTTCTGCAAAGTATTTTAGAGAATTCCCAAGTTTCCAAAGGTTTAAAACTTTTGGAAAGTTGGTAACGAATAATTAATTTCCGCCGGGCAAATCATATCCTGTAACTTGTTCTAAAACTACAGTTACAATCGTAAGAATCAAAGCAAAAGCAGTTGCCCAAATCATTTGAAATAATAAATCACCAAAAATAACAAAACCATCTATCAAAAAAGATAAAAACATCACTAAAAAAGTATTAATAAAAAATGGAAAAGTTCCTAAGGTCATCAAAGTAACAGGAAAAGACAAAGCACGAATGATAGGTTTAATAAATACGTTTATCAAAGCCATAGAAGCCGCTACAATAAAACCTGCTTCATAACTTTTGAAAGCCACCCCTACGACCAAAAAATTGGTAATAAAAACTGCCACAATAAAAATAAAAGCTTTCACAAAAATATTCATAATTTTATATTTTTAGATGTTTTTTTTGATTGGTCTAATAATTTTTATACAAAACTATTAGACCAATTTTTTGAATAAAATGATTTTTTTAGTAGATTAAACCACTTTTTGATTGGCTTCCGTTTACTTCTACCAATTCAATGTCAAAAATTAAATCTTTTCCTGCTAATGCGTGATTTGCGTCTAAGACTACATATTCAGGATGAACTTCTTTGATTACGACTTGAAAAGGTCTTCCGTCTCCTGCGTCAGCGGTCAAAGGCAAACCTATTTCTAAAGGCATATCTTGAGGTAAATCTGATTTATTGACAGGAAAATATTTTGTATCATCGGCTAATCCGTAAGCATTCTCTGGGGCAATTTGTACCGATTTTTTCTCACCGATTTTCATACCTAAAATACCCGCTTCAAATCCTGCAATCATCATTCCTCTGCCCATCGTGAAAGCTAAAGGTTCACGTCCTTCTGAGGAGTCAAAAATAGAACCATCAGTGAGGCGACCTGTGTAATGCACTTTTACTGCATCGCCGTTATTGGCTTGTACCATAACAAAAATTATATTAAATTTATAAATGTGTTGCAAAGTTAGTTATTTTTCTAAAAATGACAGCAATTTTTTAGAAAAAATTTGAGAATAAATAAAAAATAAATAGAAAAAAACAAGGTTGGTTTTATTTTCGACAAAAAATATTTATTTTTGTAAAAAAATTTAAAATGAAAAAAATTATCATTGGGGTTTTGTTAGTTTTTTGTTTTCAAAATTGTTCTGTGAGATATAGTTTTACGGGAGCAAATACCTTAGCCAAGACCATTTTTGTAAGCAATTTTCAAAATCGTTCCACAGGAGGACCGCCAAGTTTGAATATCGATTTTACTGAAAAATTAAAAGAATATTATCAAAGAAATTCTGCTTTGAGAATCGTGGACAAAAAAAATGAAGGTGAATTAAGTGTTACAGGCAGTATCAGTGGTTATACCATGTCGCCCATTGCCGCCACAGCAGACCAAGCGGCTCAAAATAGACTTACCATTACGGTAGAAGTTGATTTTGTCAATACATTAGAACAAAAAAAGAATTTTAAGCAAAATTTTTCTTTTTATTCTGATTTTCCTCCTAATCAAAGTCTTTCACAGGTCGAAGGAGGAAAAATAAATGAAATTTTAGAACAAATTATTTTGGATATTTTTAATAAAACGGTGGCAGATTGGTAAAAAGATAGAATAAAAACATAAAAAAAAACTAAAATTTGATTAGAATTTTAGTTTTTTTTATGTTTATGAATTGATATTTTTACGCGTTAGAGGCGGTTTTGATAGAAAGTGTAAGCGTTTCACCTTCCAAATGATCCACTATAATTGTATCTCCTTCTGATACATCGCCTTTCAAAATTTCCTCTGCCATTGGGTCTTCGAGATATTTTTGAATTGCTCTGTGTAAAGGTCTTGCACCATATTGTGGGTCATAACCTTTTTCAGATAAGAAATCTTTTGCTTTTTCTGTCATTTCAATTGTAAAACCAAGTGTGGCTATTCTTTTAATAACATTTTTCAACAAAATATCAATAATTCTATGTAAGTCTTCTTTTTGTAATGAATTGAAAATAATCAAATCATCTAATCGATTTAAAAATTCGGGAGCAAATGTTTTCTTTAAAGCACTTTGAATCGTACTTTTCATATATTCATCTTGTCCTTCTAATTTTGATTTGGTGGCAAAGCCTACGCCCAAACCAAAATCTTTCAAATCACGTACTCCAATATTAGAAGTCATAATGATGATTGTATTTTTAAAATCAACTCTACGTCCCAAGCCGTCAGTCAAAACGCCGTCATCTAATACTTGTAACAAAATATTGAACACATCAGGGTGTGCTTTTTCAATTTCATCAAGTAAAATGACGCTGTAAGGTTTGCGACGAACTTTTTCGGTTAGTTGTCCACCTTCTTCATAGCCTACGTATCCCGGAGGTGCGCCGACCAAGCGTGATACAGAAAATTTTTCCATATATTCGCTCATATCTATTCTGACTAAAGCATCTTCTTTGTCAAATAAATATCTTGCCAGTGCTTTGGCTAATTCGGTTTTTCCTACGCCAGTTGGACCTAAAAATACAAACGAACCAATTGGTTTTTTAGGGTCTTTCAATCCAACTCTTGTGCGTTGAATTGCTTTTACCAATTTATCTACCGCTTGATTTTGTCCGATAACATTTTTCTTTAAGTCATCAGCCATTCCAAGTATTTTTACGCTTTCTTTTTGTGCGATTCTTGTGGTTGGAATACCTGTCATCATACCAATTACTTCCGCAACACTTTCTTCATCAACTGTATAACGTTTTTCTTTCGTTTCTTCCTCCCATTGTTGTTTGGCTTGTTCGAGTTCTTCTTGCAAACGTTTTTCTTTGTCCCTTAATTGAGCTGCTTCTTCGTATTTTTGATTTTTTACGACAACATTTTTTTCTTTTTTAATATTTTCAATTTTTTCTTCCAATTGTAAAATATATTCAGGAACTTGAATGTTATTAATATGAACTCTTGCCCCTGCTTCGTCCATTACATCAATGGCTTTATCAGGCAAAAATCTATCACTGATATACCTATCTGATAATTTCACACAAGCCGCTAATGCTTCAGGTGTATAATTAACGTGATGGTGGTCTTCATATTTATCTTTGATATTTCCTAAAATTTCTAAAGTTTCTTCAGGCGAAGTAGCATCAACCATTACAATTTGAAAACGGCGAGCCAATGCTCCGTCTTTTTCGATGTACTGACGATATTCGTCCAAAGTAGTTGCACCAATACATTGAATATCACCTCTTGCTAAGGCTGGTTTGAACATATTAGAGGCATCAAGAGAGCCTGACGCACCACCTGCACCTACGATAGTGTGTAACTCATCAATAAAAAGAATCACTTCGGGTGATTTTTCTAATTCATTCATTACTGCTTTCATTCTTTCTTCGAATTGTCCGCGATATTTTGTACCTGCTACCAAAGAAGCCAAGTCTAAGGTTACAACTCTTTTTCCAAAAAGAACTCTTGATACTTTTTTCTGCACAATTCTCAAAGCCAAACCTTCGGCGATAGCGGTTTTTCCTACGCCCGGTTCACCTATCAAAATAGGATTGTTTTTTTTGCGGCGACTTAAAACTTGTGCAACTCTTTCGATTTCTTTTTCGCGTCCGACGATAGGGTCTAATTTTCCTGCCTCCGCAATTTTTGTTAAATCTCTTCCGAAATTATCCAAAACAGGAGTGCGAGATTTTTCGCCACTTCTCGAAGATTCTCTGCTACTTCCACTACCTCCTCCTGTAAACATACGAGATTCGCCTTCGTCGTCATCATCTGTTACTGCAGTAGGTGTAGGTTCGTCTAAACGATGTTCGAGTTCTTGTTTAATGCTATCATAAGTGATGTCGAAGTTTGCGAGTAATCTTGTAGCCAAATTATCTTCTGCTCTTAAAATAGACAACAAAAGATGTTCGGTACTAATGACAGAGCTTTTGAAAACTCTTGCTTCTAAATAAGTTAATTTCAAAGCCCTTTCTGCTTGTTTTGTCATTGGGATTTGCATCGCATTTTTAAGTCCATAAGAAGAAGAATCTCCTTGTGCTTGTGAACTTTTTTCTATTTCTGCGACTATTTCCGCTAAGTCAATACCTGTACTTACCAATAACTCAACTGCCATTCCTTCACCTTCTTTGATAAGACCTAAAAGCAAATGCTCTGGACCGATATGGTCATGACCTAACCTTACCGCTTCCAAGCGGCTATGCGTAATAACTTCTTTTACGCGGTTAGAAAATTTTGATTCTGAACTCATAGTATTTAAAGGAGGCAAAATTATTATGAATAAATTTTTTTAGATGTTATCTATCTAAAAGTTTGTAATTACAATACGTTTTTTTTAGACTGAAAGTTCAATTTTTTATTAATTAATAGAATGTTTTAATAAATTGTTTAAAAAACCTCAGTTTTAAGCAAATATATTTTCGCAAATCTATTGCCAAACATAAAAATATTTTTTTTTATGACGCTTTGACGCATAAAAAATATAAGAATATGACAAAATTACAGAATAAAAGTTTTGTTTATTTGGATAAAGTAAAAAATTATTTTTTGCTTATTATCATTCTTTTTTTTACACAAACAAATCAGCAAAAATCTCCTCTAATTTTCCAACTGCTTTTATTTTGATTTTATAATTATCAACCACAACACTTTTCATCGAAAATTTAGATACATAAATAGTTTTAAAACCTAATTTTTCTGCTTCTGAAATTCTTTGTTCTATTTTATTGACTGCACGCACCTCACCGCCTAAGCCAACTTCTGCGGCAAAAGCTGTATCAGCCGCAATCGTAATATCTTCATAACTTGAAATCAAAGAAACACAAATTGCTAAATCTATAGCAGGGTCTTCAATTTTTAGACCGCCTGTAATATTCAAAAAAACGTCTTGTGAGCCTAATTTATAACCGCCTCTTTTTTCCAACACTGCTAACAACATATTTAATCTTTTGCCGTCAAAACCTGTAGAACTTCTTTGAGGCGTTCCATAACTTGAAATACTTACCAATGATTGTATTTCTATCAACAAAGGTCTATTTCCCTCCAAACTTGCTCCAATGGCAATACCACTGATGGCTTCTTCTCTTTGAGAAATAAGAATTTCAGAAGGATTACTAACTTCCCTCAAACCTTCGCCCAGCATTTCATAAATTCCTAATTCGGAAGTGGAGCCAAAACGATTTTTAGTTGCTCTCAAAATTCGATATACCAAATGTCTATCTCCTTCAAATTGCAAAACTGTATCTACAATATGTTCTAATACTTTTGGACCTGCTAATGAACCATCTTTAGTGATGTGTCCGATTAAAAAAACAGGCGTGCCGCTTTCTTTGGCAAATTTCATCAATTCAGCCGTACACTCACGCACCTGCGAAACGCTGCCTGCACCTGATTCAATAAAAGCTGATTGCAAAGTTTGTATAGAATCTATGACCAAAATATTGGGTTGAAATTGCTCTATTTGTTTAAAAATATTTTGTGTACCTGTTTCTGTTAAAATAAAACAACCTTTTTCAGAATCAGCGTTAGAAAAATCTGCTTTTTCGCCGTCAAAACGTAATCTTTCTGCTCTCATTTTGATTTGTTGTTCGCTTTCTTCTCCCGAAACATACAAAACTTTATAATCATTTAGTTGTAATGCTATCTGTAATAATAAAGTAGATTTTCCGATACCAGGTTCTCCACCAATCAAAATCAAAGAGCCTTGTACAATTCCACCACCCAATACTCGATTCAATTCTTTGTCGCGTGTAACGATTCTAATTTCGTTTAATGGATTTATTTCTGTCAATGCACGTGGTTTGTTAGCGACTTTCATTGATGAGGTAGTTTTCCATTCTCCTTTTTTAGGTTCTTCTTTTTGCAAAATTTCTTCCACAAAAGTATTCCACGCTTCACAAGAAGGACATTTTCCAAGCCATTTGGGAGTTTGATAACCACAACTTTGACAAAAATAGGCGTTTTTTGTTTTATTTGACATTTTAATTTTTGATTAAATATGCACAAAAGTAACTAAAATTGTTTAAAAAACAAAAATAATTACAATTTTTTTTGTTTGATTAAAATCTTGTAACTATTGTTAGTGTAAAAATTTTGTATATTAATCAAAATGGAGAAATATTTGTTTTACGCCCTCGCTTGTGTCCCACAAGCGAATATTGTAACAAACAAATCTTACACCAGCGACGACTGCTTGTGGGACACAAGCAGGGGCGAAAAAAACAAAAATAATTACAATTTTTTTTCTTTGATTAAAATTTTGTAACTATTTAGGTTCTTCTAAGATTTATACAGAAAAGTATCGTAGGAAGCACGTAGATAAGGGTTAAAATCCTCTGAAAGAAAAATCTCTAAATTTTCACTAAAATTGTCAAAGTACCAAAATTTTTATCTGTATTAATGTTAGAAGAACCAATTTTTAGTCAATCATCTATCTACATCAATGATTTTAGTATTTATATCTGCCAAAATATTTTCTATTGCTTTTGGTTTTCTCAATGTTTCTTGTCTAATTTTTTCTTGTAATTTTAAAAAACCACCAATCAAAGCCTCTGGGCGTGGTGGACAACCTGCGACATAGACATCAACAGGAATAATTCTATCTACCCCTTTGACAACATTATAACCATGTTCCCAATACGGACCGCCACAATTGGCACAACTTCCCATCGAAATCACATATCTTGGTTCTGCCATTTGCTCGTATAATCTTTTGATTCTATCTGCCATTTTGAACGTAACTGTGCCTGCAATAATAATCACATCAGATTGTCGGGGTGAGGGGCGTGGAAAAATTCCAAATCTATCTAAATCATAATTGGAGGCAAAGGTTGCCATCATTTCCATCGCACAACAAGCCAAACCAAAACCCATAGGCCACAAAGAAGAAAGTCTTGCCCAGTTTAATAGTTCCTCTGTTTTTGCGACTAAAACATTATTTTCTTCAAATTCGCTATCTAAAAAACTATTCATAATGATAATCAAATTTTTGTTTTAAAATTCTTTTGATACCTTCTTCCAAACCAATTTTTGCTTTCCAACCCAAAGCATTTATTTTTGAACTATCCATAAATTTTCGGGGAGTTCCGTCAGGTTTTGAAGTATCAAAACGAATATCACCTTTATAACCAATGATTTTTTGTATCAATAACGCCAAATCTTTAATCATAATATCTTCTCCAAAACCTACATTGATAAATTCATCACTGCTATAATTTTGCATCAAAAAATAACACGCTTCTGCCAAGTCTTCTGTATGTAAAAATTCACGAAAAGGCGTTCCTGTTCCCCAAACTTCTACAAAACTACTATCATTTTGTTTTGCTTCCACAAATTTTCGTAATAGTGCAGGCAATACGTGAGATTTTTGTAAATCATAATTATCATTTTCACCATATAAATTGGTGGGCATCACCGAAATAAAATCACATTGATATTGTTTTCGATAATTTTCACACATTTTTATACCTGCAATTTTGGCAATGGCATAAGGCTCGTTGGTATATTCCAAATAACCACTCAATAAATATTCTTCTTTCAAAGGTTGTGGAGCAAGTTTTGGATAAATACAAGATGAACCCAAAAACATCAATTTTTTTACTTTTTTAAGATAAGACTGATGAAAAATATTGTTTTGAATCATCAAATTATCA
>RDXZ01000156.1 GCA_004293265.1 Bacteroidota bacterium
ATTTAGACTTAATAGTGGAAATTTGTGCGGGGCTATCAAATTTTAAAGTAAAAAAAGGTGCTTAAATAACTGTTTTGAACGATTTAGTAAGTCTATTATTATGCTGAAAAAATATTAAGTGATGTACTCACTCAAAATCATTATGATATTTTTGGAAAGAATTTAGATAAAGACAATTTTTTAATTTGTATTTCTGTAGGTGAAAGATTACCATTTTCAGTTTTTTCTGTAAATGTTTTGCCAACCTTTCAATTCTATGTAGATCCTTGTCGCTATTTTTCACTTTATCGTTATTCCGAAAATGGCGAAAGGCAAGAAAACATTACGGATTGGGCTTTAGATTTATTTCAAAATGAATACAAAGACAAAAAAATAAAAAAAATAGATATTTTCTATTATGTGTATGCGGTTTTGCACAATCCAGAATACAGAAAAAAATATGAAATAGATTTAAAAAGAGATTTTCCGCGTGTGCCTTTGTATGCAGATT
The DNA here is from genome assembly GCA_004293265.1 of Bacteroidota bacterium. Lineage (GTDB taxonomy): Bacteria > Bacteroidota > Bacteroidia > Cytophagales > Microscillaceae > RDXZ01. The sequence continues at coordinate 491 of RDXZ01000156.1, forward strand.
TTTGGAAATATGCGGAGGCAGGCGAAAAATTGATGAATTTACATTTGAATTATGAAAATGTGGGAATTGATAAAAATATAAAAATCAATCGTTTGCCTTTGGAAAGCTTGTTACCTAAACGTAAAAAATCGGAAACATCTCAAGCGGAAGACGAAAAATTATTACAAAAAATAAAACCAGAAATAAAACTCAAAGCCAAAGATGGAGTTATAGAAATAGACGAAATCACCACAATTTCAAATATTCCAAATGAAGTTTGGGAATATAAATTGGGCAATCGCAGTGCAGTCGAATGGGTTTTAGACCAATACAAACCTTATAAATCATCAGACGAAACGATACAAACGCAATTCAATGCTTATGATTTTTTTGAATACAAAGAAGAAGTCATCAAATTGCTTTTGCAGGTGATATATGTAAGCGTGGAAACGATGAAAATTATAAAAAATTTGTAACATTGATAAAAAAACAAATGAAATTTGAAAAAATAAAATCTATCATTACAGAAATTGCCCAACGAGAAATGGTCAATGACATAGATGAAGATGTATTTATTTATCATTTCCCTAATCCTAAAACTATCAATTTTTTAGCAAAATTGGTTTACTTTTCTATGCCCTTTCATTTGACTTTACTTTGTAGATATGGTAGGGTTGATAATTCTTATGAAAAAGGTTTGATTTTGCATAAAAAAGGTAAAAAATGGTATTTAGGTAATTATCGCAATAATCGTAAAAAACATTTTTCTAATTTTGTTCATTTTTTTTCTGAGGTTTTAAGATTTTTTCCTTTGTATTTTTCTTTTGGAAAACACATTGCATTTACAGAATATACACAAAAAAAAGAAGTTTTTGCTCACGTTTTACGCAATATAAAAAATAATAATCAATCTTATGAATATAATTATCCTTTAAAATTTGTGGATATTTTATCAAAATTTGCGAATACAGGCATTAAACTTCAAATAATAATCAATGACAGCGAAGGTAATTTTCATGTTACTACTTCAAGAGTTTGGGTTCGTTTTTGTTTTCCCTCTGAGCATATATTTTTTGAAAACACGAAATTAAACTATCGCAAGCCTGATTTTATTAAAAGTGGTTTTTATATTGGTATGGAAAATAAAATCGTACAAATCAAATACAAAAATAAAATTTTATATTCTGAAAATGCTTTTAGTGAAGCAGAAATGGATTACAGAAGAAATTATATTTGGGATTTAATAGAAAAATATCAAAAATGTAGTGATTGATTGAAATTCAATGCTTATGATTTTTTTGAATACAAAGAAGAAGTCATCAAATTGCTTTTGCAAGTGATATATGTGAGCGTAGAAACGATGAAAATTATAAAAAGTTTGTAATAACGTACCAACGGACTTTAGTCTGTTGTGATTTTTTTGGAAACAAAAGGCTAAAGCTGGTGGTTTGTAAACAAAAAAGTATATTTTTCGCTTTGCTCAAAATGATAAATTTTCATATAAAAATAAAAAAAACGTAATAAAATATGACACAAACTACTAACAATGTATTGATGATTCGCCCTGTGCGATTTACATACAACACACAAACGGCTGAAAGCAATTCGTTTCAAAACGAAGCATTGAGAGAAGATGCCGAAAATACACAAAAAAAAGCCTTGCAAGAATTTGATACAATGGTCGAATCTTTACGCAAAGAAGGAATCAATGTTCACGTGATTGAGGATACACCTGAGCCACACACGCCTGATTCTATTTTTCCTAACAATTGGATTTCATTTCATCAAACCAATAACATTATTTTGTATCCAATGCAAGCAGAAAATAGACGTTTGGAAAGAAGAAACGACATTGTTGAAAGTTTGAGAGAAATTTATCAAGTAAATCAAATTATTGATTTTTCGCATTATGAAAAAGAAAATAAATTTTTGGAAGGAACAGGAAGTTTGATTTTGGATAGAGTGAACAAAGTGGCTTATAGTTGCCTTTCTCCAAGAGCAAATCAAGATTTATTAAAAGAATTTGGTGAAAAAATGCAATATGAAATGATTGTTTTTGATGCGTTGGATAGACACAAAAAACCAATTTATCATACTAATGTTGTGATGTGTATGGGCGATAATTTTGGTGTGATTTGTTTGGAATGTGTGCCTGATACGACACAAAAACAAAATATTATCAATGCTTTTGAGAGAACAAACAAAGAATTGATTGAAATAAGTTTTGAACAATTAGAAAATTTTGCAGGCAATATGTTACAACTCAAAACCAATCAAAATTCGACTATTTTGGTAATGTCTGAAAGGGCTTTTAAGAGTTTGACAAATACACAAATTGAAAAAATAACTAAATACACAAAAATATTTCACTCTCCACTTGATACGATAGAAAATAACGGCGGCGGAAGTGCAAGATGTATGATTGCAGAAGTTTTTTTGGCGAAAAAATAAATGGTAAAAAATTGAAATAAAGCCTCAAACAAAATAAAAAAAAAAGAATCAAATTTTTTTTTGGTTCTTTTTTCATTCTATTTTACAAGCCTCTTAATTGTTCTTTTCTGATTTCAAAACGATTGATAGACAAACGCCTCAACACTAAAAAATCTTCATTGATAATTTCTGAAATTTCTTGCCCATAAACTGCTCTATCAATGTTTTTCAAAGCCTCTACCAATTTAGCATCAGTCAATTGTTGGTTAATTTCTTTAGAAGTATAAGAACTATAAGGTTTGTTTTCAATCTGTTCGAGATGTTTTTTCCAAATTGTAATGGCTTTTTCGATGTCATCTAAAGATTGTCTTGTTTTAATTCTATTTGTTAAACGTGCAAATTCACTTAAAAATATCGAATGTCGAGTATTAAACTGAAACATTGTATATGCTTTGATAATTCGTTTTCCTAACAAAGACCAAATCAATAAAATAACCAATATCAACACAATAATTCCCGCCACCCAATAAGGATAATTAAAATATTGTTCTGATTCTTGGTAGATTGTATTAGATTTTAAGTTGGGATTGTAATCATTTTTGACTAATTGTTGCACTGCGATACTATCAGGTTTTGACCAAATCACTTGTACTGAATCTTTTTCAGGCGATAACCAAATAGGCAGTTTTAAAAATAATTTTGGTTGGACCTCAAACGAAACTAAATCATAGACAACGCTATCTGTACTGATATTTTTTTCTGTTTTTGTAGTAAAATAAGTTCTTTTTCTGAGTTCGAATGGAAAAAAATTATACGTAGAATCAGGTAGTAAAATTTGAGTTTTGGGTTGATGTTTGATATAAAAAACAAATTGAACAGGCACACCGATTTGCAAACTATCATTTAAAAATTGACCTTTGATTGTCATAAGAGAATCTTTTTTTTGGGCAAATAATAGACAAGGAAATAAAACAAAAACCAATAAAATATTTTTTTTATTTATTTTTATTTTTGCATTTATTTTTATTTTCATATCCTTATTCTTCTTCTTTTTTGATAATAGGTTTTATTTTAGGTCTAAAAACAGGTTTTTTGTTAGTTTCTTCTCCTACATTTGATAAATTTTCGTTGTTTTCGGTTGTTTTTTGTGTAACAATGTCAGTTTTTGAAGCATTTTTTTCTGCTTTTTCTTTTTGAAATTGTATTAATAATTCTTTTTTTTCTTGTGCTTTTTCAGGAGAAATATTTGTAAAATGATACATCATATCCGTTACATCAAATTCACTATAATCATATACTTTTGTCATTGTCAGACATTCAGTTGGGCAAACCGTAGTACATAATCCGCAATAACAACATTTTGCCATATCAATATCAAATTTTCCTGCGTATAGGCGTATGGGCGAGCCGTCAGAAGTAGTGCCGATTTGTTCTGTTGCTTTGATTGCCTCAATTTCTATACAATCTACGGGGCAAACTTTTGCACATTTATCACAGACGATACAATCTTCTATTTCGTTATATAATCTGTATCGTCCATTATCAGGGATAGGTATTGTTTCATAAGGATAAAAAAAAGTAACTAAACCATCTTTTTCTTTGGCATAATTTTTATTTTCTAATTTTTTGGTTTGATTTCTTTTATTTAGTTTTTGAAAATGTTTAATAGAGATTTTCAGTCCATTCCAAGAAGTTTTTAAGCCCGCCCAAAAATTTTTCCAATACGTATTTTTAGTATTTTTTTGCATATTTAGTTAATATCTTTCCAGCCCAATTGTTTCCAAATTTCCCTCAAACGTGCTTCTTCCAAAGAATCAACGCCTAAATTGTTATAAATTACACTATTCATCATTTCCTTTACTCTAAATTTGACTGCATAACGCATATTAGCTTCAGGGTCTAATTCTTCATCTAAAACCAAAAGTCGTTTGAGTGATTCGATGAGCATATTTTCATAACCTTTGATATTAAAACAAAGATGTCTTAGCTCAGAATAAATAATTTTTTTAAATTCTTTATCAGAAATATGATTATCAGGTTGAGGCAAAGCATCAAAATCAGTTTTAAGGATTCCACGTTCAAAGTAAGAAGCCACATCAACGAGCATAGTTGTTTCTGCTAAATCTACATTGCCATCGCTGGTGATAGCCAAAGTTACGGGGCTAATCAATACGAAACCAAACAATTGTGAATTAGTCAAAACCAAGTTTCTATCTTCGAGGTATGTAAATAGAATCTGTCTTATTTCTTTGAAAAAACGAATGAGTCGTTCTTTTTCTTGTTCGTTATTTGTTGTCATTTTTTTATTGAGACAAAGGTTTGTGTATAAAGTTCTAAAAAAATTTCACAAAAATAAAATTTTTTTTTGAGAAAACAAGCAAATAAATAATTTATTTTAGTTAATATTTTTTTGAGTGGATAAAAAAAGTGAATATTTGGTTTCAGACAAATATTCACTTTTTTTTTATTTGATAGCCTCTTCCATTTCTTCTTTATTTGTACTTTTTTCTTCCGTATTAGGTTTTCCTTGTTGTTTTCTTCGAGTTGCTTCGATAGAAATAGCGGCTCTTTCAAAAGTAAGTTTTGTATTTTTATCGGCTTGAATTGTTACGGTTGTTTCATTCATACTGATAATTTTTCCGTGTAATCCACCAATGGTAACAATTTCATCGTTTACTTTTATACTTTCTCTAAACTTATTTACTTCTTTTTGTTTGCGTTGTTGTGGCAAAATCATAAAAAGATAAAAAATAAGCATAATTGCACCAATCAATAACAATTGTGGTAAAAGTCCGCCTCCATTATTAGCACCTGCTAATAAAATAATATTAAAATTAAGCATAAATATATTTTTATAATAAATTAAGTTTGCAAAGATAAATTTTTTTTGAATAAATTACAAATTTTTTTCCTCTTGATATAAAAATTGTAAGACGCTCTGCCCTACTGCTTTTAAGGTTTCTTTATCAATGATAGCCATATTATCATTAGAAGTGTGATGATAAGGAGCAAAAAAAGATTCTTGATTATTTTCATCAAACTGAATAATATCTAACATTGGAATTTTTGCAAGTTCGTTCACATACGTATGGTCGTCTGTGATAGCAGGACTATTTTTTTCTATAAAATATTTTCCAAAACCTGCTTTATGAGCAACTTTCCAAAATTTTTCAGTCAAATCTCCTGCGTATTTCAAAGAAGTTCCTTCTTTATAAAACTTAGCATTTTTTGCACCAACCATATCTAATAAAATACCATAATAAGCATTGTAATCGGCTTTATGTTTGTTTTTTGCCCAATGTTGTGAGCCTAAACACCACGTATCAGTTTTTTGATTTTTACTTCCTTCGGGTTGTCCTTGGTCTTCGCTATCAAAAAAAATAATATCTACGCCAATATCTAATTTTTTATCTGTATTTTTCAATACTCTTGCAATTTCTAATAAAATTCCTACACCACTTCCTCCATCGTTTGCTCCATCGATTGCTTTATATTTTGTGGTATCTTTTTGTTCTTTGTCATTGAAAGCCCTTGCGTCCCAATGAGCCGCCAATAAAATTCTTTTGGTTGCTTTTGGATTAAAACTTCCGATAATATTGCTTGATTTTAAGACCAAACCATCATATCTTTTGGCATCAAATTTTTGCGTTTGTGTTTCGAAACCGTATTTTTCTAAGGTTTTTGCTAAGTATTCTGCACATTTTTGATGTGGAATAGAGTTAGGAGTTCTTGCTCCAAAATCTACTTGTTTTTGAATAAAAGCATAAGAAGAATCTGCATTAAATTCAGGTGAAGGTTTGAGAACAATTTTTTCTTCTTCTGTATTGAGGCTACTTTCTGTCGTTGATGAAGTGCAAGCAAACAAAACAAAAGCAAATAAAGATAAAAAATAATAACAAATTAAATTTTTTTTCATTGATTTTTTTTCGCAAAGGTAAATATTTTTTTTATTAAATCAAAAAAAAAAAATAAATTATTCGTTTGTAAAATTACTCGAAAAATAAATCATAGAATTGATGTGAGACTACATAGGAATTTTTGACGCATTAACAAAAAAAAGTTACTATAAAATTTTCATATATTAATTAAAAATGGCAAAATATTGGATTTGTAGGATTGGTGCTTGTCCTCGCCCTTCACACAAATAAGTCTGAGGACAAGCCTCGCTCCTACAATCATATTTTTATACCAAAAAAATACCCGTTTTGTGGTGTAGATACAATTCAAAATAAATTTAAAAAATTACTTTCTCGAAAATCCTACTTTTTCCCTCAAATTTGCTTTTTTCAATTCTCTTTCTATGGCTTCTTTGAGTATTTGCATAGTGATTCGTTTTTTGGTAGTTTGCAAAGATTGAATCACTGCATCACGCAAAATATTGCTAATATTAGAAGCAGTGAGTACATATTTTTCCGATAAAAATTTGAAATCAATATCTTTACCAAGCGGTAAATCTTGGTGAAAAATATTTTGCCACAACGCTAATTGTTGAGTAGGCGAAGGAATAGGAAAATGCACTAATGACTGAAATCTACGCAAAAAAGCAGTATCTACATTGTCCAAAAGATTGGTTGCCAATATCACCAAACCATTGTAATTTTCTATTCTTTGTAGCAAATATCCAACTTCTTGGTTGTAATACGAATCCGTAGCACGTTCTACGTTTTGGGTGCGTCTGCCAAAAAGACTTTCAGCCTCATCAAAAAACAAAATCCAGTTTTTATTTTCTGCTACATCAAATAATTTTGCAAGATTTTTAGTGGTTTCGCCTATGTACTTGGACGTAATGCGCGACAAATCTACACGATATACGTCCATATCCAAATTTTGTCCCAAAAGTGTGGCAGTAATCGTTTTGCCTGTGCCTGAAGTTCCATAAAACAATGCTCTGTAACCATTTTTGATATGCTTTCTAAGGTTGAGATTATCCAAAATATAGTCTTTGTTTTTTAACCAAGTTTGTATATTTTTGATTTCGTTTTGGGTTTCTTCCTCCAAAAAAAGGTCTTTCCATTCCAAATTTGTAGTCAGTAATTCTGCTTCGGTCAATGTTGTTTTATTAAGTTCTTTTTCGGTTGCCTCTTTTATGATTTTCATTGTGATTTGTTTTTTGGTAGTTTGCAAAGATTGAATCACTGCATCACGCAACAAATTGCTGATATTAGAGGCGGTCAATACATATTTTTTAGATAAAAATTCAAAATCAACATTTTTAGCAAGTGGCAAATCTTGATGAAAGATATTTTTCCACAAGGCTAATTGTTGTGCAGGCGAAGGCATTGCAAAATGCACCAAAGACTGAAATCTACGCAAAAAAGCAGTGTCTATATTTTGTAAAAGATTAGTTGCCAAGACGACCAACCCATTGTAGTTTTCTATTCTTTGCAAAATATACCCTACTTCTTCGTTATAATGTGCGTCTGACGATTTTTCGGGATTTTGAATACGTTTGCCAAAAAGTGCCTCTGCTTCATCAAAAAACAAAATCCAGTTTTTATTTTCTGCGGTATCAAATAATCTTGCGAGATTTTTGGAAGTTTCACCAATGTATTTAGAGGATAGTTTGGACATATCCACACGATATACCCTCATATTCAACACTTTGCCCAAAAGTGTTGCGGTGAGGCTTTTGCCTGTACCTGAACCGCCATAAAACAAGGCTTTGTATCCATTTTTGATATGTTTGCGAAGATTCATATCATACAAAATATGGTTTTGTTGTTGTACCCAAGTTTGTATATTTTTGATTTCGTTTTTGGCTTCTTCTTCCAAAAAAAGGTCTTCCCATTCCAAATGCGTAGTGAGCCATTCTGCTGGAAATTCGTTAGAAAAAGTAGGTGTAAATCCTTTTTCTGTGGTAAAATACGTAAAATATTCCTCAGAAATAACCAACGCACCTGCATAAATCGGTTCGGTTTCTTCTTTTATATTGAGCCTAATAATATTTTCTTTTTTGAATACACTGTTTTCATCAAACAAGGACAAAAGTTGTATGCGTTTGCTGATATCAGCACCCGCCAATAAAAACGAAGCAGTTTCCAAAGTAGGTAAAAAACCGCTGTGATACCTGCCTTTCCAACCGCCAACTTCCGAAAAAGTACGGTCTATTTTCTCATTTCTTTGAAAAAAAGCGTCTAATAATTGCGGTTTGAGGTGTACTGCCATTGCCAAAGCGAGTATTATCCGTTCCTCAAAACCAAATTTATAATAATTGACAACTCTTGACAAAAAACTTCCACTTTTGCTGTTGTCAGGTGGAGTTATTTCATATATGCTTCGCCATTTGGTAGATATACCCAAATGAAAATCAAATCGGGTTTCTATCACTTCTCGCAACCATTTGAATTCTGAATCCCAGTCGCTGCTATTCATAAAAATTTTTTGTAAACTGCTCATTTCTTTTTCTTCTTTTAGATTTTTGTAATAAATTTTTTGTGCAAATTGTTCAATATTTTCGGGCAAACTTTGGGCAATCAATGTTCTGATTTTAAACTCTTCTAATGCTTCTTGGTTATTAGTATCCATTGCGACATTCCAATTTATTTTATGGAATTTATGCCCTTCGGTATTGTATAATTTGATGACTACATTTCCCTCGTGACGTTCGTAATAATAGTTAATAATTGAAGAAAAATTGTTGTTAGTAATTTCTGTTTGAATATCGTCCCAAATATTTATATCACATTCAAAATATTGTCTGTGTATTTTATCTTGTTTTTGGTTATTATTTTGTGGATATTGTGGTTCAAAAAGTTCTAAACAGCCTTGAATTTTATCCTCAAAACGATATAAAATAATTTGATAAGCATGGTAAAAAGTAGTATAACCTTTTGCAAATTCGTAATACAACGACACTTCTTGGATATTATTTTGAGCGTTTTCGTGTATATTTTCTTCATATTTTAAGTTATTACGTTGCCCAAAAGAACGCGAAAGCACAGAAGGCATTTGGTTTTCATAATCAGATATTGAAATTTGCTTTTTAGGCAATGCACGCATATAAGGCACAAGAAAATAAATTTCCTCACTTTGTCTTTCTCCAAAAGTCCAATTATAAATCGTGTATTCGTGTAGGAAATAATCCGTCAAAAGCAAAGGTTTTAGCAATTCCCATCTTTGAAAAAAATCATTCGAAGGATATGTTAGTTTTTCCAAACTATGCAACATAGAAATCATCAAAAAATGCTTTACATCTTCGTCAGTTTTATTTTGTTTTTTTTGTGTTTGCG
>RDXZ01000157.1 GCA_004293265.1 Bacteroidota bacterium
CTGCTGGACCTTGAGCTCCTGTTGCGCCTTGAGGACCTTGGGGGCCTGTTGCCCCTACACTCGAAGCAATCCATTCTGGAGTACTTGTCGTACCAGTGTTAACTTGCAATTCATTTGTTGTAGTATTGAAAATAATTAATCCTTTGGCCGGTGAAGCTATTGCATCACGTTGCGTAGAACTTAATCTTGGTAACAGAAATCCTTTGTTGGTACTTTCTAATTCTAAAATTGCACTACCGTTAATAATAGTAGGATTATCTCCAATTTTTACCTGTGCTTCAAGTTTAGTAACACAACAGGTTAAAAGTAAAAAAAATAGCAGCTTTTTCATTTTTTTTTTAATTTAAGTAGTTAATACATTATTTGACTTATGTAGTATAAATGGGATAAAGCGAATTTAAAATTTTTCAATAAAACAAGTGTTCCGAAAAAAGTAATAAGTACTTATTTTAGATATTTTTTTACATGATAAAAAAATAATTAAATAAATTAAAATAATATTTTAGTAAATTCATACTGTATAAATGAACTTCAAAAATAAAAAAAAATCTAAAAAAAATAAAAACAATAAAAAAAATAATTAATTGAAAATAAGTCTAATTCAACTTAATTTTTTTCAATAATTATTCACTTTAGAAATGGAAATCTTACAAAAGTCAAATTAATAAACGTTTAAAAAATATTTGAACAAAAGATTATTTAAAAAAATTAAATGAGATTGTGGTTCCCATTAATTTTATTCAAACAAACATACTAGGTACTTTGGTATTCCTAATTATTAAAACTAGAAAAAAATATAACCAGATGATTTACTACTCTAATAATATTTTAAAAATTGCAAAAAAAGAAGGGTTGAAATTTGTAATATAAAACAAATACAAGAAAATTATTCTCCTCATAAAACTCATATTTAATATGCTGTATGGGAAACTTAAATAAATATAATAATAATTAATAAGTATTTGTTAATTATCAATATACGATGTTAATTATCAATACCTTACATTGTTTTTTATATATTAATTTTGTAGAAAGAAAAATGAAAGGATGACTCAGAAATTAGATAACTGTACTACTTTTTATTTTATTTCGTTCTATTTTTTTTACGGCAGAAAACATTTAAAGAATTTGCAATAATGTATAAAAAAATGAATTGCTTTCAACCCAAATGTAGCGATATTGACTTACAAAAAAATTCTTATAAAAGAAATAATATATTTTAAAAAATAAAAATCAGCAAACTCTAACTTAATAGTATCATGAATATATTTTGTAAAAAATGATTGCAATGTCAAGCAAGTAATTAATTATCCTTGATAAGTTTATAAAAATGATTATTCTCTTGGTATTTGAAATTATGAATTTTCAAATAACGACCAAGCCGAACGAATAAATTTATTGTTTAGAATTATTTAGGTTAGTTGTAAATAACTAATAAATAAAACATTTCAATTTATACAAGTAAACTATTTGACTAATTTTTTAAGATAAAAGCAATCAAAAATGAAAAAAAAATATTAATCATTGAAGATGAGCTAATAATAGCAAATCACTTGTGTATAATTCTTGAAAACAACGGTTATAATTGTTTAATGGGAATTACTTCGGTTGAAGAGGCTAGAGCAGAAATGAAACGCACTAACTTCAACCTTGTATTAATCGATGTTAATTTAAAAAATGGCTTAGACGGAACTGATTTAGGGAAAGATTTATTAAAAAATGATACTGTCCCTTATATATATATTACAGGTAGCAACGATTTAACTACTATTTATAAGATTAAAGAAACTAGGCCACATGGAATAATAATTAAACCCTTTAAAAATATTGATATTATTTCTACAGTTGAAATTGTATTAAATAATTTTAAATATAAAAAAATTGATATTACAAGAAGTTCAGCTAATCCATTTCTTGATGAAAATCCATATATAATTAAAAGAGTTATAGAATATATATCAGAAAACATTTCAGAGAAAATAGAAATTTCAACTTTGGCAAAATTAGCAAATTGGACCGAACAACATTTTATTAGAGTGTTCACAAAACACTTAGGCTACACACCATATCAATATGTTTTACAACAGAAAATTGAAAAATCAAAAGTATTATTAAAAGAATCAAATGTTTCGATTGGCAACATTGCTTATGATTTAGGTTTTAGTAGTTATAGCAATTTTTGTGTGGCTTTTAAAAAAGAAACTGGAAAAACACCAAACACATTTAGAAATGAGATGAAGGCCAACAAGTTTTCAAAATAATACTACAATAATTATTTATTAGTAAAGTTATTTTTTTGAATCTAATTTTTTAAAAAGTAAATTCTTTTTGATATGATTTTTTTTTTAACTTATAAATGTAAATGTATGACTACTGAAGAAATTAAATCTAAACTAATTTTACTTTTGTTTTGCTTAAGTAGTTATTGCCAAAACGAGAATATGGTTTCATTAGGCATTAATGTGATTGATGATTCATTTACATCAACCTATAATCCGATAAATATTTCGGAAACATGGCATATCGGAAAAATACCTTCCTATTTTAGTTTTTCAAAAAAAGTAATGGATAGAACTTTTTTAGAGATTCAAATTTTATCAAATAACTATAATAAAGGAAAACTAGTAGATGGTAGCATTCTACTAACTGATAAAAAATATATGTCCATTGACTTTTTTACTAAATATAAAATATTTCATTCAGATGAAGACACCTACTCATTTGATCCATTTGTTGCTTTAGGAACAGGTTACACCGCAATTGAAAAAACCGAACATTACACATTAAACTATGGATTGGGTTTATACTTTTGGTTTGCAAAATCAAAATACTGCGACTGTTCCATTTATAGAAATAAAAGAGGAAATTTTGGTATTCTGATTAGTACATTTGGAAAATCAAGTTTTAAACAATCGCTTTATGGAAACCAAATCCAACATACTTTGGGTTTAGTTTATCGTTTTAAATAACTTTTTTGTTTAAGTAATGAATTGAACAGACTATGCATACAAAAGTTAATTTTATTTTGAATAAATAACAAAACTTAAAAACAAATCAATAAAATCAAAACATTTTTAATATACAAATAATTGAATAGGAAATATTGCTAATGATTTTGGTTTTAGTAGTGATAGCAATTTTTTGTTACGAGTAAAAAAGAAACTAAAAAAAGCGAAACACCTTTAGAAATGAAAGCCAACAAGTATTCAAAATAAATAATAAAATTATAGCTTTAATAAACCATATTTAACTATGCAATATAGCGCTCTAAAGCCATCTTTCCAACCAATTTTTTTTCCTTCTTCATACGTTCTACCATAATAAGATATACCTACTTCATAAATTCTTATTTTTGAAATTCTAGAAATTTTAGCGGTAATTTCTGGTTCAAATCCAAATCTTTTTTCTTTTAATACAATATTCTGAATTCGTTCAGTGCGAAACATTTTATAACATGTTTCCATATCCGTTAAGTTTAAATTCGTAAAGATATTTGATAGCGTAGTTAAAAATTTATTTCCAACGGTATGCCAAAAAAATAATATTCTATGTGGATTTCCACTGATAAATCTAGAACCGTATACTACATCTGCATGACCATCAAGTATGGGCTGTAATAATAAATTATACTCATTTGGATCATATTCTAAATCCGCATCTTGAATTATGGTAAAATCTCCAGTTGCTTCTTTTATTCCTGTGTGTAGTGCTGCACCTTTCCCTTGATTAAAACTATGCTTAAAATATTGAATTCGAATATTTGGATTTTGCTTGATATAATTAAAAATCGCTTCTTCTGTATTGTCAGTAGAAAAATCATTAACAATAATAATTTCTTTTTCAATGTCTTGTAATAAATGCACTTGTTTGATTTTATCCAAAATCAAATGAATGGTTTTTTCCTCATTATAAGCAGGAATAATTATGGATAATTTTTTCACTATTGTTTTTTTTTTAATTGAATTAAATAAAAATATTTAGAGGATTTTGATCGTTTATGCGCTAATAAAAAAGATAATTTAAGTCGTGTATAATATTTCCACAAATTTTAAATAGATTGCTACTACTTTTATTAAAATAACTAGCACAAATTATACAAGCAAATGGCAGTATAACAAAAACATAATGTGGTAGTTTGTATTTTGATAAGGACAACCTATTAAATATAAGAATAAAACCACTAACTGAAATTATGTCTGATAATTTTTTAGGTTTTTTATTTAGTACCCCCCGCTGGGCAAAGTCTCCTGACTTTGAGCAACAATCAACTAAAATACTTATCAAAAGCTATTAATGCAACAAAGTAAAATCAGCCAATACTAAAGCGGCTAATGCTTCTACGATTGGTACTGCTCTAGGCACTACACAAGCATCATGTCGTCCTTTGCCTTGTTGGTCTACCAGTTTTCCGTCTTGAGTTAATACTTCTTGTTGTTGTAAAAGTGTGGCTACAGGTTTAAAAGCCACACGAAAATAAATATCCATACCATTACTTATACCACCTTGTATGCCCCCCGATAAATTGGTTTTGGTACTGCCATCCTCGTTAAACAAATCGTTGTGAGCACTGCCTTTCATTTCAGCAGCACAAAACCCTGCTCCATACTCAAACCCTTTTACAGCGTTGATAGACAACATGGCTTTACCCAATTGGGCTTGTAATTTATCAAAAACCGGTTCACCCAAACCAATAGGTACATTTTGTAGCACACAAGTAATGGTGCCTCCAACGGTATCACCTTGTTTTTTTATTTCGGTAATATAGTTTTCCATTTTAGCAGCTGTGGCTTCATCCGGACATCTCACAGCATTGCTTTCAATTTTAGTAAAATCTAAATCTTGGTAGGGTTTGTCTATATAAATGGTACCAACTGAAGAAACAAAAGCGTTAATTTTAATCTCCGGTATTATTTGTTTGGCAATAGCACCAGCCACTACCCAATTTACCGTTTCTCTTGCCGAACTTCTCCCACCACCTCTGTAATCTCTATTTCCGTATTTTTTATCATAAGTAAAGTCAGCATGGCTGGGACGGAAGGTATCTTTTAACTGATCATAATCTTGTGACTTCTGATTTTCGTTTCCAATCAAAAATCCAATTGGTGTCCCAGTAGTCTTTCCTTCAAAAATACCGGACAAAAATTGTACGGTATCGCTTTCCTTTCTTTGAGAAACCAGTTTAGATTGTCCTGGTTTTCGTCGATCTAATTCCGATTGAACAAAATCTAAATCAATAGCAATATTAGAAGGGCAACCATCTATAATTCCACCATAAGCCAAGCCATGCGACTCGCCAAAGGTTGTTAAGGTAAAACGTGTTCCTATCGTATTTGCCATTTCAGATTTTTTAAGCAATTATTAATTTATACAAAAATATTGAATGTTTTTTTTATATTAGCAAAAAATTTATAAAATGAAAAAAATATTATTTGCAATTTTAAGTTTGAGTTTGCTTTCTTGCGCAGTAGAAGGTTTAGAAAGTAGTATTGGAGATAACTTTGATGATCCAAACAACACAACTAGTTTCACGGAGGCTTTACCATTAAATAATGGAAACTATTGGACATATGATGTAGTTGGACAAACCGAAACTAGAGATTCATTATATATTTTTGGGGACGAAACTGTAGGTTCGCATTCATATAAAAAATTTAAAAACAGAAACAACATAGCAACAGGTTTTTATTGCTCTTCTTTAAACAACAACAACGTAAGGAAAGAAGCTGGAAAATTACTATTAACAGGAAGTTTAAGCGTATTACAAGGTATCACATTACCTGCTGGAGTAGATTTAAGTGTAACCGATTTTATAATATTTAATGAAAGTGCTACAAATGGTGAAATTTTAAGTGAAAAAACAGGTACATTTCAACAAACTATTAGCAACATTCCCATTAGTATTGAGTACCGATTGAGAGCTATTGGTGGAGAAAATTTTGCGTCGTTTACTTCTCCAAATAACGACGTATATCCAAATGTGAAATCTACTAAAATAGTGTTAAGTTTAAAAATAACTTCAACGCAAACTATTGCAGGTTTTCCTGTTACCTTAACCATTTTACCGCAACAAGATGTTGTAGTTTCTACACAATACCTTTCTAAAAATATTGGAATAGTATACACAAAAACAAATACTAATTTTACTTTAGATGCTACAATAGCAGCTCAAATTGGTTTGCCGGTAACTAATTCTCAAGAGCAAGAAGAATTTTTAGATACCTATAGCGTTAATTAACTAAAATTGTTTTGTTTTTAGGTACTAATACAAAAAGATAAGGTGAAGTAAATGCATTGGTTACCAAATCATTTTTTTCAGGAGTAATTTCTTTTAATATAATTTGCGCTGTAGTTTCTGTAAAAAGTACGTCTGCTACTTCTATATCATATCCTCCCGTGTTTTTTTCTCCTAAAAAACAAGCCACGAGATCATGCTTTTCTAAATCAATGGCTAACAACTTACCAAAAGATTCTTCTCCAATATTTAAAGCGGTAATTAACGCATTAAATTCTTCATAATTTTTAATTACTTGTGTAGATTTTTCTTTTTTCCCCCCTATTTGACTTTTAAACACCACTTCGTAATGATCTTTTTCTTTCACCACAACTTGCTGAGCGGGTTTACAAGACAAAAACAAGATACCAATACTAAATATAGAAATCATTTTTTTAAACTTATTCATAATAATTAAGAATCTAAATTAATAGCTTTGTTATACAAATCTTCATATAAAGGAAGGATGTTTTTTATGTCGAATTTTTTGGCTACTTCAAAAGCCGCATTCTTAAACTGAAGTAATGTAGTTTCCGATTTTAAAATAGAAATTGCATTTCTACTCATGCTTGCTACATCGCCAACTGCACTTAAATAACCTGAAACACCTTCTTCGTTTACTTCCGGAATTCCACCAGAATTACTGGATATTACTGGCACACTAAATGCCATAGCCTCTAATGCTGCCAAACCAAAACTTTCGGTTTCAGAAGGCAATAAAAACAAATCGGAATATTTTAAAATTTGATTAATATCGTTACTATTTCCAAAGAATATTACTTTATCCGAAATGCCTAAATCTTCACATAATTTCTCAGCAATAATCTTCTCAGGTCCTTCTCCAACCATCATTAATTTGGATGGAATTTCTTTCTGAATAGTATAGAAAACTTTAACTACATCAGGAATATTTTTTACTTTTCTGAAGTTAGATATGTGGGTAATTATTTTTTCATTGGTCGAAGCCAAAACAGAACGCTGACAAATCGATTTGTCATCCAAAGGTGTTTCTTCAATTTCAATAAAATTGGGTATGACATGAATTTCTTTTTGAATATCAAACAAACGATACGTAGCTTCTCGCAAACTATTTGAAACACTGGTTACAAAGTCGGACTTATTAATACTAAAGGTAACCGCACTTTTATAAAACGGATGATTTCCAACCAACGTGATATCAGTACCATGTAGAGTCGTAATCATGGGAAGGAAAACACCCTCTTCGGCTAACATTTGTTTCGCCATATATCCAGCATACGCATGCGGAATGGCATAATGTACGTGCAACACATCAATCTTATATAATTTAACCATATCTACTAATTTACTAGATAAGGCCAATTCATATGGCTGATAGTGAAACAATGGATAGTTTGGAACATTTACTTCATGAAAATAAATATTTGGATTTAATAATGATAATCGCACAGGTTGCTTATAGGTTATGAAATGAATTTCATGTCCTTTTTTTGCTAGTTCTAAGCCTAACTCTGTAGCCACTACGCCACTCCCACCAAAGGTAGGATAACAAACCATTGCTATTTTCATTTATTATGTTGTTAAAATATCAAATTCATTATATTAGAAATTTGACATTTATTATATTATTATTTTTTATTTACAAAAGCCGCTTCATAGGTAGCAATCCATTCAGCTACAGAGATTTTTGTAACCAATTCACCCAATAATTCAAACGGAATTTCATCGAATTTATTAAATCGGATACAACTTTTTCCCATATCTAATTTGCGCGAACTATGTTTAGGGTATTCTGCCACAAACCAATCATAAAGATCTTTATTAGCATATATACCCATATGGTAAAAATTGATGCTGTTTTTTTGGGATGCAAATGTGATGAAAGGAAGTGGATCAGCAGGTTTACAATGATACCCTTTCGGATAAATTGTGTGCGGAACATAATACCCAATCATACCATAATTCATACCTTCTTCAAAACCATTTGGTATGTTTTTTTGAAGTGTATTTCGTAGCAATTCCATTGGTTTTTTTCTGTCTTCTGGAAGATTATTCATATATTCTTCCACAGTTTTTGCAGCTGAAGTCATAATTAATCTGTTATCGATTCGTAAATTACTTTCTGTATGTTTTCTCTAATATTTAATTTAGAGAGTTTATTAATATTTCCATCCGGATAAATCCTATTTGATAGAAAAATATAAAGTAAGTCTTTTTCAGGATCTGCCCAAACCATAGTTCCAGTAAAACCTGTATGTCCAAAACTTGATTTTGAAGCACATCCACAAGTAGGGCCTTCGCCACTTATTTGAGGTTTATCAAAACCCGCCCCTCGCCTATTTCCAGTTGTACAAAAGTAACAAGTATTAAAGGCATCAAACGTATCTTTTGAAAAATAAGTATAGCCACCATACGTCCCTTTTTGTAAATACATTTGCATAATTTTAGCCACATCTAACGAATTTGAAAACAATCCTGCATGCCCACCAACACCACCTTGCATAGCCGCAGCCATGTCATGAACATAACCCTGAATGGTATCGTATCTAAAATAGGTGTCAATTTCGGAAGGCATAATAGTAGACAATTCAAATTTATCTAATGGATTATATGACGTATTATTGGCGCCCAAGATCTTATAAAAATTATCATCCGAAAGTTTATCCAAGCTTTTATGATGAAATTTCTCTAAATATTCTTTAAATAAAATAAAAGCATAATCGCTATATTTATATTGTTTAGTAGGCAATAAAGGCGCTTCTTTAATGATATTTATAATTGTATCATTATAATCTTTTCGTAAAAATAAATTAGACGCCACCTTAAACGGATAGTCATCAGAAGGTGTAGCTTGATAATATTTTTGACTTGGTTTTTTTAATGAATCTAACGTTTTTATATAAAAAGGCGTCCAAGCTGGTAATTTGGCTTGATGCGTTAACATATCTAAAACCGTAATGTCAGCTTTGTTAGATTGTTTAAAATTAGGAAGTAATTGCGATAGCGTGCTGTTGAATGAAAAATTCCCTTTTTCGTAATCTTTCATTAAATTAGGAAGTGTACTCAATACTTTAGTAAGCGAAGCCAAATCATACAAATCGGTATTTTTTACTTGCTGAGTAGTCTCATAAGTAGGCGAACCAAACGCTTTTCTATACACCACTTTTCCTTTACGAGCCACCAATATTTGCATCCCTGGAGCTACTTTATTTTTAATTGCAGTTGAAGCAATAGTGTCAATTTTTGCCAATATCTCAGAATTCATATTCACTTGTTCTGGATATGCAAAACCTAAACGATTGAGATTCTTAGTTTTCAATCCATCTGATTCACAAAAGTTTTTCTTAATAGATACAGGTAAAATTCCTTTAGCTTCTTTGGCACCAAATAAAATTTCTGCCGCTACAAGTTGAGAAATTGCATTGTTTTGATAGGCTTCAATTAAGCCTTCCGTTTCTTCAAAAGATGGAATTCTTAATAAAGAATAGGGTTTTGTAAAAAACGTTACAATGGTTTTACTATGTTTTGAAATTTTATCAATCCAATTGATTTCATTAAAAGTCATTTCGTTTTTCTTCCAAATGCCTTCTGGTTTGTGATAGCCTACGATTACTTTAGAATACCCATCAATTTCCACTAAAAGTGAATCTAAATTTTTTGTAGCAATAACATCAATTTGAGCGTATTCTTTAAGTTTTTCTATATACGTTGTGGCATCGCCGTCACCGATTTTTACATAGGCTATTTTCTCTTTGTCAAGTCTTTTGATTGGAATACTATCGTCTTCATTTTTTAGAACCGTAACAGCATTTTCAAACATTTCTAAATTTAATGCTTTGTATTCCTTTTTATTTAAATCAGCAAATAAATT
>RDXZ01000158.1 GCA_004293265.1 Bacteroidota bacterium
TTAAGAAATTTATCAAGTACATTTCAAAAAACAATAGAAAATAATATGGCAATTACATTAAATTTTAATATCGAAGAGGATATTTTTTATAAACAAGGCATCGAAAAAGGCATCGAAAAAGGTACTAAACAAGGCGTTGAAAAAGGAATAAATGAAGGCGAAGCCAAAAAAGCTAAGTCGGTGGTTATTAATTGTATTCAAAAAGGTTTTGATAATCAAACTATTTCAGAACTCACAGGTTTGTCTATTCCAGAAATAGAAAAAATAAGAAAAGAATTGAAAAAGTAGGTAATGTTTATTTAGCTACCAGCCTCCAAAGAGAGTTTTAATCGATTTTATCAATAAAAATAAGTATTTCAATCAATAGAGTATAAAATTTATTTTATGGTACAAAATATCATAAAATAATTTTATGCTTTGTTTTATAGCGTAAAACCAACATCAAATCCAAAAAATGACACTCAATTCTCCCGAACTTCTGCAATTAAAAGAAAATATATTTGAAGAAAATAATATAGAAGTTTTTTTGTATCGATTAGAAACTATACACGAAAACTTGGGTGGAAATAAATATTTTAAACTAAAATATAACCTCGAAGAAGCCAAAAAACAACAAAAAAATACAATCTTGACTTTTGGTGGAGCGTATTCAAATCATATTTTTGCTACGGCTTCTGCGGGAAATATTTTTGGTTTCAAAACCATAGGAATTATCAGAGGAGAAGAAACTTTGCCTTTAAATCCTACACTCACACACGCAAAAGAGCAAGGAATGAATATTGTTTATTGTGATAGAACTTCATTCAAAACATTAAAATTACCAAGTTCTTCAGAATATTGGCAACAAAAAATGGGAGAAAATATTTATTTGTTGCCCGAAGGTGGCGCAAATATTTGGGCAGTGAAAGGCTGTGCAGAAATAATGAATCATTGCTCAATAAAACCTGATTTTGTTTGCTTGCCTTGTGGCACAGGCGGTACATTGGCAGGCGTAATAGTGGGAAATAATGACGCAAAAATTATTGGATTTCCTGTGTTGAAAGGTGGAGATTTTATAGAAAATGATTGTATTTCATTGATAAAAGATTATTTTTCTTATTTTGATATTGCTCAAAAAAAAACTAATTTTGAATTGCAAACAAATTATCATTTTGGCGGATATGCCAAAACAAATGTCATTTTAAAAACATTTATGACTCAATTTTATGAAAAATATAATATTGTTTTAGATGAGGTTTATACTGCAAAATGTATATTTGGCGTATATGATTTGGCTACAAAAAAATATTTTCCACCGAAAACAAAAATTCTTATCATCAATACACAAAGAAATTTGTTGCCTGTTTATCAATTCCCAAAAAAATAATTTTAATCTCTATTTTATATTTATCGTAAAAAAAATATTATATTTGCAAAAAATATAATAAATAATTTTATGAATGAAATACAAGAAAAACAAAAGGCAGAGGCTTTTTTAGAAAAAATAACTCAAGAAATAAACGACCAGCGCAACATACTGAAAACAGAAAGGCTTGATATGTCTTTTGGCGAGCTTATGACAATGTATAAAGAAGGTGAATTAAAAATAAATCCTGCTTTTCAAAGGCATTTTAAATGGAACAATGAACAACAAACCCGCTTTATAGAAAGTCTTATTTTAGGTATTCCTATTCCGCCAATTTTTGTAACAGAAACGCCCTATGGTGATGATAATTCGGTTTGGGAGGTGTTAGATGCTGATGGTTTACAAAGATTATCCACTATTTTATCTTTTTTTGGAGATTTAAAAAGCAATGACGAAAAAATTAAGAAAAAAAATAACTGGGTGCTTCAAAAAGGAGATAGATTGTCTTCTATTGAAGGATTGAAATGGATAGATTTGCCACAAAAAATCAGGTTCAATATCAAAAAATATGCGTGTAGGGTAGAAATCATAAAATGGAGTGGAAATTATGATATGCGTTTTGAGTTGTTTAATAGACTTAATACAGGAGGGACAAAACTTACCCCGCAGGAAATCAGAAATGCTATTTACAGAGATATTTCGCCAAAATTCAATGATTTTTTATTAAAATTGGCTCAAAATATAGAATTTCAAAATCTTGTAGCCCTTTCAGAAAAAGAAAAATCAGAACTTTACGACCAAGAATTAATATTAAGGTTTTTGTCTTTGTTCAAAATTGGAAAAAAACTAAATAAAAGTATTTCTCAACACATGAGTACATTTATGCGTGAAGCACTTGAAAATGAAAAATTTGATTATGAAAATTATGAAAAAATATTCAATGAAACTATAAAAATCTTACTTCCTTTGGGTAAAGAGATTTTTAGGCAAGAAAATAGTGTGTTTGCTACGTCTTTGTACGATACAATTATGTTGGGGGTTTCTGAAAACATAAATCTTTACCAAAATGAAAATAGTGTAAATATTATCAAGGATAAAATCAACAATCAAATCAGACAAGATAAAATTTTCATTAAATTTTCTCGTAGAGGTGGAAATAATCAATTTGAACGAGTAAGAAATAGGATAAAAATCGCTAACGAAATCTTTGGTAAAATCTAATGGAAGTATTTGAAAAAGAACTTTATACCCAAATAGAGGAAGAACTTTCATTGAGATTGGAACAATTACAAAAAATAAACCCGAGTGAGGCAGAAAGCATATTCATAAAATATGAATTTAAAAAAGATGAATTAGATTTTTTATTTATTCATTCCATTCCTGCCATATATGCACTTTGGGAAGGATATGTAAAAAAAATTTTGGGGTACTATTTAGAATATCTGAATAAATTAAAAATCCCTATACAAAAAGTACAACAAAATATCTTAATTTTTTGTGCAGAATATAGCAGTTTGAAAATTCAAAATTATCCCAAAAAAAATAAAGATAAATTAAATTATTTTGAAAAATTTAAAATTTTTGTTGGAAACGAAATAGTAAATTTACCTACAATTATAGATACCAAAGATAATTTGGGTTTTAGTGTCATAAATAATCTTTTATCTACTTTTGGATTAAAAGAATTTGAAGAATATGAGATAATAAATGAAATTTCAGAAGATATTAGAGAAAGATTTTTTGAAACTTTACCACAAGAATCCAAAAAATATCCATTACTCAAAGAATTAGGTGGAAAAATAGAAGAAAAAGATGGAGAGGAAAAAACCAAAAACATAAAAACCTCCCTTTTAGATATGCGTAATGACATTTCGCATCAAGGTATATATGGTGTAGAAATCAATAAATTTTACCTCAAACGTTTTGTATTTCTTGTTACCTTTTTGATGGAAAGTGTTTTTGAAAAAATAAAAATTGGGGTAGAAAATAAAACCTATCTAAAAAAATAATTTTAATCTCTATTTTATATTTATCGTAAAAAAAATATTATATTTGCAAAAAATTATAATTAATGCTTTTTTTACAAAAAAATGAACGCAGAAAACAACGAAATCAAAGAACCGCTTAATTTTATAGAGCAAATCATCGAAGAACATAATAAAAACGGAAAATATAATCAAAGAGTTCATACTCGATTTCCACCCGAACCAAACGGATATTTGCATATCGGACACGCAAAATCTATCTGCCTCAATTTTGGTTTGGGACAAAAATACAATGGATTAACCAATCTTCGTTTTGATGACACAAACCCCGAAAAAGAAGAAGTTGAATATGTAGAATCTATCCAAAATGATGTAAAATGGTTGGGTTTTTCTTGGGAAGATAGACTTTTTTTTGCTTCTGATTATTTTGATAAAATTTATGAATATGCACGTCAATTAATCCAAAAAGACAAAGCATACATCGATGACCAAACAGCAGAAGAAATGGCAAATACAAAAGGAACGCCCACAAAAGCAGGAAAAGAAAGCCCATATAGAAATAGAACTATCGCTGAAAATTTAGATTTGTTCGAAAGAATGAAAAAAGGTGAATTTGAAGAAGGAACAAAGGTTTTGAGAGCAAAAATTGATATGGCTGCACCCAATATGCACATGCGCGACCCTGTTTTGTATCGTATCAAAAAAGCAACACATCACCGAACAGGCGATAATTGGTGCATTTATCCAATGTATGATTTTGCACATTGTATTTCTGACTCTATCGAAGGCATTACACATTCAGTTTGTACTTTGGAGTTTGAAGTTCATCGTCCTTTGTATGATTGGATTTTGGAAACATTAGAAGTATATCGTCCACAACAAATCGAATTTGCTCGTTTAAATCTCAATTATACGGTGATGAGCAAACGAAAATTATTACAATTAGTGAACGAAAAAATAGTCAATTCGTGGGACGACCCGCGTATGCCTACTATTTCAGGGCTAAGACGCAGAGGTTATACGCCTGAGTCGATTCGTAATTTTGCACAACGAATTGGAATTGCTAAGCGTGATAATGTGATTGATGTTTCTTTGTTGGAATTTAGTATCAGAGAACATCTCAACAAAACTGCTACTCGAGTAATGGGCGTTTTAAATCCATTAAAAGTTATTATTACCAATTATCCCGAAGGAAAAAATGAAGATTTAATCACTGAAAATAATCCCGAAGATGAAAATGCAGGCACTCGAATTATTCCATTTAGCAGAGAAATTTTTATTGAGCAAGATGATTTTATGGAAGTTGCACCCAAAGGTTATTTTAGGTTGAGTGTGGGCGGAATGGTGCGTTTGAAATCGGCTTATATTATTGAATGTAAAGAGGCAATTAAAAATGAAAAAGGTGAAATTATAGCATTGCATTGTCAATATTTTGAAAACTCAAAAAGTGGACAAGATGTAAGTGGTTTGAAAGTAAAAGGAGTGATTCATTTTGTAGAAGCAAATCAAGCCGTTGATGCAGAAGTAAGAATGTATGATAGATTGTTCACAGACGAATCGCCTGACGCACACGAGAGCAAAGATTTTAAAGAATTTATCAATCCAAATTCGTTAGAAGTTTTGCAAAATTGTAAATTAGAACCTTCATTAAAAAATGCAAAAGTAGGACAAAGATTTCAGTTTCAAAGATTGGGTTATTTTTGTGTAGATACAGATAGCACAGAAAACAATTTGGTATTTAATCGTACAGTTACTTTGAAAGATGCTTGGGCAAAAGAGCAAAAAAAGTAGTAGATAAGTCTGATAAATCTTAGAAAAATCAAAAATAAACGTAACTATTTAGGTTATTTTGGTGCAAGCGTCGACGTTTGTACGAAGTTCAAAATAATAATTTTATTAATCATACCTAAATAGTTACGCTTATTTTATGATTTATTTTTTTGGATAATCAACCATCACTTCTTCTAATTTATCACTTTTAAAAATACTGATAGGAGAGATAACATTTTCTTCCAAAGGAAAATAATTACCATATCTTTCTTTCATTTTTTGTTTTACTTCTTGGCTTGTCAAATCAAAATCTTTTAATTTTTGAATTTTTCCTACCTCAATATTGGTAGCTGATTTATATATTTTCCAGACCAATTCAGAACAATAAATTTTATCATCACTCCAACCAAAATGAATATCATAATTTTTTCCTTTCATTTTGTTGCCATTTTCTTTCATTTTTTCCAAAATATTTTTTGTTAAAATTTTTGTTGAATTTTTTAGTCTTTTCACAACAAAATGTCCGCCATCTCCTCTATCAATCCAAGTTTTGAGTGGTGTAAATTGCACAGGTTGTATGGCTTCATAGACAAAAAATTCATTTTTCATTACAAAAATAATTCCGCAATGTGTATAATTTGATTTTGTGGCAAGTTTGAGTGCTTTTCCTTGTCCTGAGAGTGAGATTTGAAAAATAATATCACCTTCTTGAAATTCTTTTTTTATTTCTTGTATTTTTTCTATTTTTGTATTTAATTCCTTTTTTTCTTCTTTTAATTCTTTTGTTTTTTGAGAAGAATTTACACAATTTGAAAATACAAAAATAAATAAAATTGTAAAAGATAAAATTTTATTTTTGAGATATTTTTTCATATTATATGAATTAAATGATTGATTATGAATTGATTATTAAATCAAATCTCCAACAAATCTTCTGCATCAATCCCATTATGTGAAGCATTATACAAAGATTCTCCGTTTTCAAGAACAATAATTTGAGGAGATTGATGTATTACTTTTGTGTCAATGGCAATTTGATTTGAAATATCACGAAAAGATAATAAATCCAAAAAATAAGGTTTTATACCAATTTCTTCGCTCCATTTTCTTTCAAAACGCCCCAAAGCTGCCAAACTAATGCTACAAGTAGTGCTATGTTTAAAAACGAGTATTTTATGTTTAAAAGATTCCTTTTTTGCCTCGTCCCAATCAGAAAAAGAAGTGAGTTTGTGCCAATGTATCATATTTTTTATTTTTATTTTTTACATAATAATATCTACCGCATTTACAAATTGTAAACCTTTTTGTTTTGCCTCTTGATAAATAGGTAGCCCATAATGTCCCATATTAGGCACATCAGACATACAATCTTCTATGATTATCATTTTTTTGGCTAATTCAGGAGCATAATCTAAGGCTTGTTGGAGGCTCGTTGCTACGCAATGTGATTTGGCTTCGCCTGCCAAATAAATATGATTATACTGCATCAAACTATCAATCAAAGATATATTTAATTGAGTTTCAGGGTGGTTTTCATCAGGAATTTGAGCCATAAAAATTCCAAAATGTTCTGTCAAAGGATATGTACCTTTGATTGCTGTTTGGTATTGCTTGCCTTGTTTTGTCCAAACTTTCAGCCCTTCCATCAAAGTATCATCAATAGCTGCTCCACGCGAACCTTCTAAACAATGTTCAGGCCATATCAGATGTGGAAATTTTCCATCTTTTTCTAAATTTTCCAAATATTTTAATGCTAATTCAGGAAAAAACTTTGCTTTCCATTCGCCATTTTTGACTTGCTCGGCAGTTATTTGTGTAAAAGCAACAGGTAAATTACCATTTTTATCTTCCCAAAAATTAGGGTGAGAAATATCATTGACAGGATGTGAATCAAGCGTAACGCAAATATGGTCAATTTTATCTACATTGTTAATAATTAATGTCTTTAATTTTTCCATATCTTTTTCTGCATTTGGAACAAATAAAGAACCTTTTGGATCACAGAAATCAAATTGTGCATCAATGATTAATAAAGCATTTTTCATATAATTCTTTTATTTTTTAACTTTCTTTATTTTCTTTGGTAATCATAACACAAGCTTTTAGCGTCTAGAAACATACTAAATGTGTGTGCTACAATCTTTATTTTTCGTATAAATCTTAGTAAAACCATTGATTTTTATATTTCAATATAAGAAACAAAGTGATTGATAAAATATTTTATGTTCAACAAAAATACTTATCAATCACTAAAAATATTAGTTCGGAAAAAATTAAAATTTATCTAAACCTGTAATTTCTTTTTCAAGCATATCAGCCACGTGGCTAATTTCTTCAATCATAAATTTCATTTCTTCTGCTGAACACAAATCATATTTGATGGCTGCCATTACTTCCAAAAAATCTTCATCTGTAATAGTAATTTTTGCATAACCATAATCATAGTTATGTTCAAGCATTTTTTTGTAATCAATAGTAGGATGCTCATGCAAACGACAAACAGAAGCCGTAAACACTACCATGTGTCCATGTTTTTTTTCGTCAATAATTCCTTTTACAGAATGAAAACGACCATCACCTACGGGCAATGTAATAATGACAGTATCATCAGAAAAATCTGTGTAGTTACCATCTAATTCCTTGGCAACTGTTTCAAAATAAGATTTTAAGTTTTTAACTTCCATATTTTAGTATAAAAAAAGTGTGAGTGATTAGTTTTAAGTCTGTAATTTATTTCATTTTTTTGAATAAAAAAAATTTTTAATGATATTTTTTTTATTTTTAAATGCTTAACTATTTAGTTCTACAAATTTCTCAATTTCTTCGTGTTTTCCCATAATAATCAAAATATTGCCGTCATTCAATTTAGTTTCAGGTTTTGGTACGCCTACCAAATGATATTCTCCTACGCCGTCATCTGCTTTCATTTTAATAGTGATAAGATTTAAACCATATTTTTGTCTAATATCAATATCTTTGATAGATTTTCCAATGACTTTTCGAGGCGTTTGGATTTCTACAATTTCATATCCATCGGGCAGTGCCAAAAAAGATTTTATATTTGGATTAATAAGCATTTTGGCAAATGTTTGTCCTACTTCCTCCTCAGGAGATAAAATTTCGGTAATACCTAATTTTTCCAAAATCATTCTTTGTTGTTTGGTAGAAGCCCTTGCCACAATTCGATTGACTTTCATTTCCATTAGTTGAACCGTTGTCATCAAAAGTGCTTCAAAATCTTCTCCAATCGCTACCACCACCGCATCTAACTCTTGTACATTTTGTCCTTCCAATGCCTTTCTATCAGTAGCATCTAAGGTTACTGCGTGAGCAACATCGTCTTTAATGTTTTCAACGTGGTCTTCATTGTTATCAATTGCCATTACCTCCGCTCCTTGTGCTGATAATGCTTTTGCTATCACAGTACCAAATTGTCCCAATCCAATTACGCCAAATTTACTCATAGAATTTTATTTTTTCGAATCTTAGTGTTTATTTTTTTGTTGTATTTATTTTGTCTTGTTTATTTTTTGTTTTGATAAAAACTACTCAAAAAAAGATACAACTTCACTCATTTCGTCTATTTTTTGATATAATTTCATAATTTTTTGGCTAATATTTCTTTGTTCCATCATCAAATCATCAATTTTTTGATGATTTTCAGTTGTACTATCTTCTAATTCTGTATCAAAAGAAATAGATTTATTAAGAGCAATCCATTCGTAGAAAATTTGATTTTTTCTATCCGTTAATTCTTGGATTTCACTTTCAATATCGCTTGTTTGAGATACCATTTTAATATAATTTTTGTTTTTGTGTGAATTTTTATAAATATTAATGCAAAAATAAGAAAAATATTACATAAGTTATAATTTTTTTTATTTTTTTTTATTTTTTTTTTGAATAATACTTAAAAACAAACTTATTTTCTAAACAATAAAAACTTACCTTTGGGGTTGTGGGCTAAACATTTATTAAAAAAATAAAACTATTTAACTGACCTATTTTCGTTTAAATGTCTTTATAGATTTTCTAAGATTATTTATATTTTGTTCAAAATCTTGATTCGTACTTCCCATCAAAATATAATATAAATCATCAACAAAAAGCAAAACAAGGTAATTTTTTTCTACTTCTTTTGTTTGTTTATCTTTGCCTATAGCAATCATTTCATATCCTGAAATATCATCAATAGTTATCGCATTAATTTGTTCAAGTTTTGAATTATCAACGATTTGTTTTAAACGATTCAATGAAAATTTTTTTTTATCTTCAATATCTAAAGATGAAAATGATTTTGAAACAATTAATGTTGTTTTGTTTTTTGATGTTGTAGGGATATTTCCATCAATGGTAAAAACAAGCGAATTTGCTACGTTTTTTGAAAAAATTAGTTTTGTTTCTGAAACATCTATTTCAAAATCAACTATTTCAAAAATATTTACTTTTTTTTCGGCTTCATAAACAAGAGAAAGCATCGATTTTTTTATCTCTTTTGCCACCTCTTCGAAATCGTTAAGCGTTATTCCATTGATGACAGTAGTTTCTTTTTCTGTGCCAAACATCAAATTATATTTTGTATAAGTATTTCCGTAAGCGTTTTGTTCTCCTGTTACCAAAATAGCAGGTAAGTTATTGATAACCAAATTTTCAATTTTTTTTAATATAATTCCTTTAGTTAAAAGGTTCTCTTTTGTAATCGCTTTTGAAATCTCTGAAAAAGGAGCAGGCATATCCACAATCATTATTGAAGAATTTGTGCTATCTTGTTGAAAACCAAAAAAATTAGCTGCTTTAGAAAAATTCCCCAACTGGTTTAAGTGTATTCCAAAAAAAATAAAAAATAAAAAAAACTGGCGCAAGTTTGAGCGCAGCGGAAACTTGTGCCTCTGTATTAATAGAAGTCTCCAGACTTCAGTCATTCGGAGAATGACAATGTTTCGTCCCA
>RDXZ01000159.1 GCA_004293265.1 Bacteroidota bacterium
TCTTAGGCATTTCAGACAATAACAATTTTTATTTACAAAAAATAAAGGACTTTATACCAAATGACCTCATTAATAATGATTAAAATGGCACTCATATTGATATTTAAACTTAAAATTATAATGCGAATAAGCAGAATTAGTCATCAAATATCAAAATTATTACTATCAAACTTATTTTTATCGTAAAACTATATATAAAAATTGTTTATCATTTTGAAACAATCGATAAAATATTTTCAAAGTAACATAAAAGAAACTTGTTTTTTTCAAAAATTAAAACTAATTTTGCAAAGTATAAAAAAAATATACTAAATTTACACAAACAAAATATATAAATATTTACTTGTATGTAAAATAAATAAAAAAATTAATATAACTTAGTAATTATGGCTAACACATTTCAAAAACCAAAATTTGCAAAAATAGACAATGCAAATTTTTTTCCTACGCTCAAAAAAAGGATTGATAACTATTTTAAAGATAACAACCTTGCAAGGCAAGGTAATTTTGAAATGGTTTTTAAGACTATTATTTTACTCACACTTTATTCCGTTCCTTTTTTATTAATTCTTACTAATATTTTCTCTACTTGGGCGGTTATTGGTTTATTAACAATTATTGGTTTTGCTAAGGCAGGAATTGGAATGTCAGTAATGCACGACGCAAATCATGGTGCTTATTCAAATAAAACTTGGGTAAATAAATTATTTGGTAATACTATGTATTTGATAGGTGGAAGCCCAACTATGTGGAAAATCCAGCACAATGTTTTACATCATACTTACACAAACGTTTTGCACGTAGATGAAGATATTGAAACTAAAGTTATCATAAGACTTTCGCCTTATGCACCTTTGAAACCTATTCATAAACATCAATATTGGTATGCGTTTTTATTGTATGGATTGATGACTTTTTCTTTTTTGATTAAAGATTTTATCAAAGTATTTCGTTACAAAAGAGAACAAGGAAGTTCAGCAAAATATGAAACCTTTACCGAACTATTTACGATTTTAGGCACAAAAACTGTTTATTTGTTTTTGGCTTTGGTTGTTCCTTATTTTTTATTAGATGTTTCTTTTGGTTGGATATTTTTAAGTTTTTTATATGTGCATTATATTACAGGAATGATTTTGAGTATTGTTTTTCAATTAGCACACTTGGTAGAAATCACAGAACATCACGCGGCAACCGAAGAAACACAAAATTGGGAAAACACTTGGGCAATTCATCAATTAGAAACAACTGCTAATTTTGCTCGTAAGAATAGATTTTTAAATTGGTATTTAGGTGGTTTGAACTATCAAGTAGAACATCACTTATTCCCTAATATTTGCCACGTTCATTATAGTAAAGTTTCGGATATTGTCAAAGAAACCGCTCAAGAATTTGGGGTAGTTTATAATGAATATCCAACATTTATGGGTGCTTTGGCTTCTCATGTCAGAATGTTAAAATTATTAGGCAGAACTGAAATGGTCGCAGCATAATATACTAAATAAAAAAGCGAAAAGGTAGGAAGAAGCCTATCTTTTCACTTTTTTTATGATGTTATAACTCTAACTTTTGGAAAGTTAGTTTAAATAAATACCTTCATTTTATCTATTTCTACCATATTTTTCGTGGCTTGAAACCCAATCAGAAGAAGAAATAGCTGATGCCAAAGAAACTTCACCCGCCAAAACTACACCTGCTACGATTTCTGCAAATTTATTTACATCTCCACGACTTGTGCATTGCAACATACGCAAGGCTTCGTTTTGAGTTGCTAAGCCTACGCCTCCGCCATGTGTAGCCACAATCAAAGATGGAATAGTAATAGAAAGGTATAAGTCTTTTTCAGGAGTTAATTCTGAATACAAAACTCCCGCAGATGATTCAGAAACATTGGCTACATCTTGTCCTGTGGCAATAAACAAAGCCGTAATTCCATTGGCAGAATGCGCACCATTGTTGTTTGCACCTGATAAAATTGCACCTACATTGGCTACGCCTGCGTGATAAATCAATTGTTCAGGCTCGACTCTCATTCTTTCAATCAATACATTTCTTTTGATGACACATTCCGCAACCACTCTTTTTCCGCGTGTACGCATAATGTTTACCTGTGATGCTTTTTTATCAGTGGCAAAATTTGATTCTAAATAAAAATGTTCAATTTTATACTCTTTATAATTATCTAAAATCCAACTACACGCCGCAAAGGTGGCGCGTCCGACCATATTTTGCCCTGCCGCATCTCCTGTGGTATAATTAAAACGCATAAAAGCAAATTTATTTGATAAATATGTATCAATTTCGGTTAGTTTTGCAATTCGTGAGGTTGTTTCTGCTTGTGCGGCAATGTTTTTAAAATTGGCTTGCACCCATTTATTAAACTCTCTCGCTCCTCTTGCGTCTTCAAAAACAAAAACAGGAGCTCTTTGCATTGCATCTCCAATGATAGTACATTTTACACCACCACTTAAATTCAAAACACTTATTCCACGATTATAAGAAGCAACCAAAGTACCTTCTGCGGTTGCCATCGGGATTAAAAAATCTCCTTTGGCGTGTTCTCCATTGACCGTCAGCGGACCTGCAATACCCATTGGCACTTGTGCTACGCCTATAAAATGCTCACAATTTCCTGCGGTAATGTGTGGGTCAAATGAATATTGATTGATGTGTTCTAATTTCACGCCTGTAAAAGATTCGACAAATTTTTGTCTATCCACAATAGCATTATGTCCATAATCATCATTATCATTTCGAGGGATTTTGATTCTTTCTACTTTTGTTTCGATAGAATCTTCGACCACAAATTCTAATTTTCCAAAAGGTTCAGCATTGATATTCAAGCCCATGCTGTGTTTGCCTTCTGGGAGTGCGTTGTGTTTCAAAACAATTTTTACAATTTGTTTAAGGGCAAAATCTACGGTGTTTTTTTCATCAATAGAAGTGCCTGCTACGGAAGTTCCGTTGCTTAGTTCGAGGTGAATATTGTCTAAATCTACCAAATTTCCATCAATAGAAATTGTATTAATTTTGGTTAGTTTTCCATCACTCAAACGATTTTTTAGTTCAAATGAAATAGTACCATTTTCATTATTTTTGAGGCTACTATTGGTATAAAGTTGCTTTAATAAAAGAGAAGGAATTACAGTCATATTTTTATATTTTTAATTTTTTGCACAATATTAAGTAATTTTTATAATTTTCAAAGATTTTTTGTCTGATTTTTTTTATTTTTTTTTATTTTTTTATTCAGGCATATATTTTTTGGCAAATCCTGACTCTATTCGTTCCATATTTCGAATGGCAGTTGAACTGATATGCTCAAATTTTTTATCACAACTCATAAAAATAAGTTTCAAATTTGGCTTCATTTCTTCCATAAATCGTAATTGATTGACCTCATAATCTAAGTCATCACCATTTCTCAAACCTTTTAAAATCGTAATTTCACTTACTATTTCTTTTGTTTTTACAAATTCTGTCAAAAAACCTGTAAAATTTTCTACTTGTCGATATTTGAGTGCTTGCAAATCAATTTTATCTGTATTGACGTTTACTTTGTCAGGATTGATGCCTCTGGCAATAATCACTTTATCAAAAATTCTTTCGGCTTTTTCGATGATATTCAAATGTCCGTTATGAAAAGGATTAAACGAGCCGGGATAAACGGCAATATTAGGTCTAAAATTTTGTAGATATTGAATTAAAAGTCTTAAATTATGACTATTTTTAGGATATTGTTGAGCAAATTTTTCTAAAACAGAAATTCTTACCATTTTATAAATGGCATAATCGATATGTTGAAATTCTTTAAAAATTTGTTTTTCGTAAATAAGTAAAGCCATAAAATCAGAATCCGTAATAATTTTCATATCTAATTCTGAAAATATTTGTGAAATCGGACTATTGGCTTGGTGGGTTTGTGTATCTAAAATCATTTGAGAAATTAAATCGCTTTGTGCGTGTGGTTTGGTGCGCATCTTAAAAACCCGTACAGATTGTAATTCATTGTCTTGTTTGGTAGCATCATAAACAATATCGTGAAAAAAAGCGGTCATCACAAGTGCATTTTTATCTTCTTGATTGATATTTTCTAACTTTT
Organism: Bacteroidota bacterium; assembly: GCA_004293265.1. Taxonomy (GTDB): domain Bacteria; phylum Bacteroidota; class Bacteroidia; order Cytophagales; family Microscillaceae; genus RDXZ01. The sequence goes on from RDXZ01000159.1 coordinate 4,100, forward strand.
CAATATCTGTGATTAAAGTTTCTAAATGCTTTGCATTGTGATAAAATCGATGTTTTTCATTCCAAGATTCGTGAATAAAATCAGGATACTCGATGCCAAAATCGAGTAACAATGGCATATATTTTTTGATAAGTTGTTCCATATTTTATATAAAAATTGTTTTTAAAGAAAATTTAAAAAATTATTTTATCTGATTGTTTTGTATTTTATTTATCTATTGTTTTTAATAAATGCCATTTTTTATTCTTATAACTATCCCAAGAAAGATAATAAAATTGATTATTTTCTTTTTTCAATACAAAATTTCCAATTATTTCGGGCATATTTTTAAATAATAATTTTCGTAATTCTTGACTATATACCATTCTTACTTCCAATAAAATACTATTATTTTTCATTGCCTTGACGCATCTTGCATACAATTTCGCCATCAATGATAAATCTTTGATAGGCGAATACATATACACAAAATCCGCTTGGAGATTTTGTGGAGAAGTTTTGAGTGCATCATCTATTTTCAGTTCAATTTTTTTATTTTTGATAAGGCTTTTCCAATTTTTTTGAGCAATTTTTGAAATAGAATCTGCATATTCTATGCCTGAGGTTTTTTCAAAACCCAAACATAAAGCTAAAAAAAGTTTTTCTCCATTACCACTACCAATATCTAAAAAATTTTTATGATTTTTATCTTTCAATAATCTTATCAAATCAATAAAATTTTGTTGTTGATAAAGAATAGAACCAAAATAAGTACTATCTTGTTCTATGCCTATGTTTTCTTTATGATAACAAATATTTTTCATTACGGCATCAGTTTTTAACGTGTCTTTATAAAATTTATGACAAAAACTAATGATTTCTTCCAAATTATATTTTTTAAAATCTATTTTTTCAAAATTTTCTTTGGAAATAGATAGTAAATATTTTTCTTTTTCAGAAATTTTTTCTTGACAAAATGAGAAGAAAAAGCAAAAAAATAATACTAAAAAAATGTAATGATTTTTCATTGAGCAAGATTAAAAACTACTATTTTTTCTTAAATTTTTTCTCAATTTCCTCGATAAATCTTTTAATTTCTTTGCCTTCTGCCATATAATCGCTTACTGATTGAATGGCGTGAATGACGGTGCTATGGTCTCTGCCACCAAATTGGTATCCAATTGATTTTAATGAATAACCTGTATATTCTTTGGCAAAATACATAGCAATTTGTCGAGCAATTACAATTTCTTTTTTACGTGTTTTATCGCGTAATTCTTCAACGGTTACACCAAAATATTCGCTGACCGTTTTAATGACTTCATCAATGCTTACTTCTTTGTTGTCGTCATGGCTTTGAACTAAGTTTTGTACAATTTGTTTAGCTATATCTAACGTTACGTGAATATTGTTCACAGAATAATGCAATAATGCGTTAATAGCTCCTTCTAATTCTCTGACGTTGCTATCGACAGCATTAGTCAAATAATCTACTACATTATCATCTAATTCGATATTTTTATCTTGTAATTTTTTTTGAATAATTGCCATTCTTGTTTCTGTATCAGGTTGTTGCAAATCAGCAGAAAGTCCCCATTTGAAACGAGAAAGTAATCTATCTGTCAAGCCTTTAAGGTCAATCAAAGGACAATCACTTGTCATCACAATTTGTTTTCCGCCTTGTTGTAAGTGATTAAAAATATTAAAAAATATATCTTGTGTGGCTTCTTTTCCTGCCAAAAATTGCACATCATCAATCAATAAAATATCAATATGTTCATAAAAACTTCTAAAGGTAGCCAAATCATTGTTTTTCATATAATTAACAAATTGACTTGTAAATTTATCTACTGAAACATAGACAACTTTTCTGTTTTCATCTTGATTTTTAGCATAATTTCCGATGGCTTGCATCAAATGTGTTTTGCCCAAACCTACTCCTCCATAAAGCATCAAAGGATTAAAAGCAGTAGTACCGGGTTTTTGTGCGACTGCATAACCTGCAGAACGTGCCAAACGATTGCACGAACCTTCAATAAAATTATCAAAAGTATAATTAAAATTAAGTGGCGTTTCAACATATAGTTCTTGGAAACGTTCTTTACTCATTTCTTTATTTAATTTTGTTTCATTAGCATTAGACAAAATAATATTCTGAGATTGTGGTGCTGTTGAGCCAAAACTTCCATCTTCTATTCTCAAAGAATATAACAATTGACTATCTTCTCCCAGAACATTATTCATGGCTTCTCGCATCACACTGACAAAATTTTCTTCTAAATATTCATAGAAAAATTTGCTTGGGACTTCTATTGTGAGCTGTTTGCCTTCTAAAATTTTTGGTTTGATGGGTTCGAACCAAGTTTTATAGGCTTGCAAATCTAATTTTTGTCTAATCTCTTGTAGGCAACTTTCCCATACTACGTAACAATCACGCTCTGAGGGTACATCAAGAAAACTTTCCATATTGAAAAAATAAAAGGGTTAAATATATTTTTTATGTTACGTTTATAATCTATTGATATTCAATATATTATCTAAAAAAATCTATTCGTTTTTTGCTTATTTATATATTTTGTAAAAACATAAAACGAAATAGACAGCAAAGGTACAAAAAAAAATTAAAAAAAAAGTTATCCACATTCTTTTTTAATTTTTTATTATTAAATAATTGTTAAATTTTTTTTATAAAACGAAAAAAAATAATTATTCTAATAAATTACTCTTTTTTTGGAATATTTTTATTATTATTGCAAATTAAAAAATAAAATAAAAATAATTATGGCTTTTGTTATTGAAAACGCCTTAGAAAAATGGGCAAACATCAAGGCATTTATCAGCGACTGGGACGGAGTGTTTAATGATGGACAAAAAAATCCTACTCTTTCAGGTTATTTTTCTGAAAGCGACTCAATGGGTTTGAACTTATTAAGGTATTCAAAATATCTACAGAATCAAAAAATTCCACCTTTTGCTATTATCACAGGAGCAGATAATCCTACTGCCATCGAATTTGCCAAAAGAGAAAGGTTACAAAATGTATATAGTAAAATTTTAGATAAAAAAGTTGCTTTTCAAGATTTTTGTCAAAAAAATAACTTAAAAACAGAAGAAGTTGCCTTCTTTTTTGATGATGTAAATGATTTAGGCGTAGCAAAATTATGTGGTATGCGTTTTTTAATTCGAAGAAATGCAACTCCTTTATTTACTGAATTTGTCAAAAAAAATAATTTATGTGATTATATTTCCACAGAACAAGGAGGACAACACGCATTAAGAGAAATATGTGAAAATATATGGCAGTTAGAAAATAATTACGAAAAAATAATCAATGATAGAGCCGAATTTGTACCTACTTATCAAACTTATTTTTCACTTAGACAAAAACAAACGACCACATTTTTTAAATGGATAGATGGAAATATTATTCAAGATAACTAACTAAAAAATATGCACATAACTCCTTTTTTTATCTTACAACGCTCTCTTTTGCGCACTTTTATTCGTTTTCCTCTGCCTTTGATTTGTGTGCTTTGTGCGGTAGGCTTAGGCATATATATCGCAGACGTACAACCCGCAGGGCAGGCACACGAGGCACTTTTACAAACTTTTGTCATAGGTTTTTTGTTGTTTTTTGCCTTAAAATTATACGGAGAAAGGCATAGTTTTGACTTCAAAAAAAAAGTATATGGAGATATTTTTGTGGTGTCTATTTTGAGTTTTTTTTATTTATCTTTGCCTGAAAATTTAGATATTTCTGAATACACTTATTTTTTGATGTGGATTATAGCAAGTTTTTCATTGATTTGGCTTGCACCTCATTCCAAACACGAAGAATGGGCTTTGAGTTGGCAATTTCATTTTCAATTATGGACGAGAGGCGGTTTGGCAATGCTTTACGCAGGAATTTTTTATATGGGTGTTTTGATGGCACTTTTTACAGGCGAAACACTTTGGGGCGTACATATTTCTGAACAAATTATGTTAGAAATGGGAATTTTTATTTTCGGTTTTTTAGGAACTTGGTTGTTATTGACAGCCACCCCAACGATTGCTATTATGAGTTCTCCACCCGAAAAAATAAACTGCCCAATTCACCTAAAAACTTTCACACAATTTGTTTTATTGCCTTTATTGTTGTTATATGGTAGTTTATTGACAATATATGTGCTGGTTTCTGTGGTTTATACACCTCGTCAATGGGACGCTTGGTTGTATGCAAGTTTGAGTTATTCTTTGGTGGCTTTGGTTACTCATCTTTTGATTTATCCTTTGATTGTCAGCGAAAAAAAATGGTTATTTTTAATGAGAATTATTTATTTTTCTTTGTTGATTATCAGTTTTTGTTTGATAATGGGCGGAATTTGGCGAGCAAATATGTATGGTTGGACAGAAAATCGTTTGTTAGTGTTTATCGTTTTATGTTGGTTATTGGTTTGGTCTTTGTATAATATTTGGAAAAAAGAAAAAGTAAAATTAAGTTATTGGGCTTTGAGTTGGGTTTTTATTTTATTGTTTTTTTCGACCTCATTTTTTAATATTTTTAGTTTTTCTGCTTATAGTTTGCAAAATCACTGGGGGAATATTTGGAAAAAATACAAAGCCTTAGACGAAGAAAATCAATTGGTTTCGATGCGTTTAGCAGGTAAAAAAATTCCTCAAAAAGATTTAAAACAACTTTCATCAATTATTTTATATTTAGGAAAAAGAAATAAATTACAATATTTACAACCTTATTTCAAAACAAATTTAACTCAATTTTTGAGGCAAGAAACTGATGTCGTTTCGCAAGAAGAACTGATTTTACAACTCATAAAATCACAACAATTATATGCCGCTACTAACCTTCCTGCATATCAAAACGAAGTCAATTTTTCAATCGGATTTATGCAAAATTATGAGTCTATTCAAGGATATGACCATTTATTAAGATTTCAATATTATGATGAAAAAAATAAAAAAATGACTTATACTATTAATGAAAAAAAATATGAGTTAAATATTGTTTTTTGGGAAAATAAACTGATTTTGAATGATGTTGAATCCAAAAAAATAATTTTTTCTTTTGAATTAGATGCCATTATCAAAAACTTATTTCAATCAAATATCAAAAATCCACATAAAGTTTTACCAACTTCTATGCGTATTTTAGCAAAAAGTAATCATTATCAAGCCATTTTACAAATAGAAAATATCAATGTAGTCAAAAAAACAACCAATGAATTTCATTGTCATGGCATAGATGGACATATTTTCTTAAAATTTTAAAATAAATAAAGTCAATTAAAACTCATCGAAACTTGAGAATAAAGCGCTATAATTTTTGGTTCTACTAAGATTTATACGGAAAATAAAAAATGTAATACACACTATACATTTTGCTCAATAAAAAAATCGTATAAATCTTAGTAGAACCTGATTTTTATAATACAAAAATATTTTCTAAAGTTTCGTTGAGTTGCCTTGAAACTTGGTCTAATTTATCAACGTGGAGTTTAATGGCTTTTATCATCATTTTTTGTTCTTCTTCGTTTACCATATTATTTTCTATCAAATTGACTACCCCCAAAATCGTTGTGATTGGAGAGCGAAGATTGTGAGAAACTGCGTGGCTATAATTTTGCAATTGCTCGTTTTGTACTCTTAATTCTTCGTTCATTTGTTGTAAATTTTGTTCGTATTCCACTTTTTCTGTTACTTCTCTTACCACTCTAATTACTTGATTTTCACTATATTTTACGGCTCTGTCTTCATAATGTCTAATTTTAAAGCCTTCAAAAAGTATCTTATATTGCAGTCCAATAATTTCGTTGTTTTTCAAAACTTTTTCATTTCTATTTAAT
>RDXZ01000160.1 GCA_004293265.1 Bacteroidota bacterium
ATATGAATTGTACAACAATCATCAACACAATTACATGCCTGAAATTGATTTGGGAGTAATGCTTTGGACAGGTATTTTTGAAGATGCGATGGATCAAGAATTTGTCAGATGGTGTGAAAAAGAAGGTAACATTATCTCAACAGGAAAGGAAAGAGCAGATTTAGAAGCTCAAAGAGCCAATTTAGAAGCCTTAAGAGCAAATTTAGAAGCTAAAAGAGCAGACTTAGAAGCCAAAAAAGCCAACGAAGAAGCCAAAAGAGCCAATTTAGAAGCTGAAAAAGCCAAAGAAGAAAGCCAAAGAGCAGACTTAGAAGCCCAAAAAGCCAAAGAAGAAAGCCAAAGAGCCAATTTAGAAGCCCAAAAAACACAAGACGCATTGCAAGAAATTGAGAGATTAAAACAACAATTAGCTTCATTGGGCTTGGTGCCTGCGCCGTAAAGATATTTATCATAGAGAAAATATTTTTTAAAGAAATAAATCTTACAAGTTTATTTCTTTGAAAAATATTTTTGCATTTATATTTTTCTTAATTTTTAAAAAATGTGATTGCCTTTTAAATATTTTGAAAATATTTTTTAGGAACCATAATTATTAAATAAAGTGTGTTACAGTTGCTCAATAGAAAAATCGTATAAATTTTAGTAGAACTTAATTTTTATTAATCATATCTAAATAGTTACAAATTTTCTAAAAAACTAAAAAGCTAAGAAGATAAATTTATTATTAATACATCAGTTTGTAATAAAAAATAAAAAATTACTTTTTTTTATAATTATTTTTGGTACTTTTTTAGATATATAAAAATATTGTCTATATTTGAGGCATCAAAAATTGATTTTATGAATAAATTTTGGAAAAATACCAGAACGATTAGAGTTAGGTTATTAATTTTCTTTGCTTTTTTTACGCTCACTATCACAGCGAGCCACTTTATTACGCGTAATTCTTTTGAAACATCTGAAAAATATAGGTTAATTTTAAAAAAAGCAACACAAAATCGTGATTTAGTAGAAGAAATTATTATTCACGGTGAACAGGTTTTGGATAAACAACCACAAGCACAAATTTTATTAATTGATGATATTACTAAGTTTCAATTTAATTTAGACTTATTAAGAAACGGAGGTGTCGATAATATCGAAGGACAAAAAATAATTTTGCCGCCTTGTGAACAAGTCGCAATGCCTGATATAGAACGATTAGAAAAATTATGGAACGAGTTTAAAACACGCAGTGAATATCTCGCACATCAAGATATTGTCAAAGAAAATCAAGTCAAAGGAGAAAAACAAGCCCAAAACTTAGAATTTCAAGCCGCCAAAAAAACACTCAAATATTTAATTGATAGACGACAAGAACTTATTTTGTTGCAAACACAATTTATTCAAACCTATCAAAATATTTCTGAACAACAACAAAACTCAACTAATACTTTCCTTTGGACGCTTTGGATTAGTAACATTATTTTAGTAATCGTTGGATATTCTTTGGTAAGAACTTTGGTAATCAAACCTTTGGGGTATATTACATACATTGCTACAAAAATTGGAGAAGGAGATTTAACACAAAAAATTAATTATAAAAGAGAAAATGAAGTCGGAATAGTGGCTGATGCGTTGAACGATATGGTGGATAAAATTAAAAACGCCACTGATTTTATTAAAAATATCGAACAAGGAAATTTATCTGTTTCTTATTCTAATAATAATCAAACACTCTCAGAAAAAGACACACTCGCAGGCGCACTCCTGAGTATGCGTGATAGAATGAAAAATGTAGCCGTAGAAGAAAACGAAAGAAATTGGGTTATCAAAGGAGAAGCATTGTTTGGACAAATATTGCAAACTTTTAACGATGATACTGATGCCCTTTCTTATTCTATTGTTTCAAATGTCGTAAAATATTTGGAAGCAAATCAAGGTGGATTATTTTTATTGAACGCAGAACAAAAAAATCTAAACTTAATTGCTTGTTATGCTTTTGAAAGAAGGCGTTTTTTGGAAAAAGAAGTCATTATCGGAGAGGGTTTGGTCGGGCAGGTCGCCAAAGATGCAGACACAATTTATATTACTGATATTCCTAATAATTATATTGATATTACCTCAGGTTTGGGCGGCACTACGCCAAGAAGTGTTTTGGTTATTCCTTTGAAAATGAGCGATAGAGTATATGGCGTATTGGAAATTGCTTCTTTTCATTATATAAAACGTTATCAAATTGAGTTTTTAGAAAAATTAAGCGAAAGTATTGCTTCAAAATTAGAGGCGGTGCGTGCCAATGAAGAAAACAAAAAATTATTACAAAAATTTAAGTCTATCAACGAACAATTAGGCAAGCAAGACCAAGATATGCGCCGAAATTTTCGAATGTTAGAGGCAGTTCAATCTGAAATGCAAAAAAGCCAAGAGGCACTTGCTTCGCAATCTTATGCTATCAAATATACATTGATTAGTTTAGAAATGTCGTTGGATAGAAAAATTTTGAGCGTCAATGAATTATTACTCAAATCTACAAAATATGACCAAAAAGAAATTTTAGGACATAATCATAAAATGCTTATTCCTCATAATGATATTGATGACGCAGAACACGAAAGACTTTGGAGAGATTTGAAAGCAGGAATCCCGCGTACAGGTGAGTTTAGGCGTATGGATAAATATGGCAATGAAATATGGTGGAAAGCCACTTATTCACCTATCAAAGATAAACATGGCAATCCATATAAAATATTACAATTAGCCTTTGATATTACAGAAGATAAACGACTAAAAAGTGAGTTTAAAGAACAATTAGACGCATTCAGACGTTCAAGTGCGATGATTGAATATGATATGAATGGTACTATTTTGAGTACCAATGAAAATTTTTTGGAACTAATGAGATACGGAAAAGATGAGATTTTGAATAAATCTTATCAAATATTAGTACCCAAAGATGAACAAGATTCAAAAACATATCAGTTTTTTTGGCAAAAACTAAAACAAGGTAGCTTTCACGTAGGCGAAGTCAAACGCGTCAATCGTTCAGGGAGAGTGGTTTGGTTGCAAGGAAGTTTTAATCCGATTTTAGATTTGAATGGAAAACCTTATAAAGTCATCGAATTTTTGACAGATATTACAGATAGAAAACAAGCAGAAGACAAAATGATCAACGCACAAATAGAATTGCAAACCAAACAAGCAAATCTAACGGCTTTGATTAACAACACTGATGATGCTATTTTTACTATCAACACACAATATCGTTTTTTGTTGTTTAATGAAAGTGCAAAAATTTTATTTACCAAACTATCAGGCGGAAGCGTGAGAAACAACGCAAATATTTTAGAAATTGTACCAAAAAATTATCAACAATTATGGAAAGGATATTTAGATAGGGCTTTTTCAAGTGATAAATTTTCGATAGAACAATCTATTTTTAGTGAAATTACGGCACAAAAAATTCATTTGAGCATTTATTTTAATCCTATTAAAGATGAAGCAGGCAGAATTGCAGGCGTTGCTATTTTTATTAGAGATATTACTCAACGAAAAGAAAGGGAATTGGAGTTTAATGATTTTGCACGCAAACAAGCCACACGCACAACGCGTATGATTGAAATGCAAAAACAACAATTAGAAACAATGACCAAAGGAATGGAGGACGAAGTAAAAAGACTTTCATTAAAAGTAATTCAGTTAGAAAAACAAAAAGATAAAATAGCACAAAAATTAAATTTTTATAATCACGTAGATTGTATTGCATTGTGTATTGACCAAAAAATGGACGTGGTAAATTACAATCAAGTCGCTCAAAATTGGTTTTACAAACATCATTATTGTTTGCAACCTGATTATTATTTGCCTGATTTTTTCTCAACTCGTTTTTATGACCAACTCAAAAATATTGTCAGACGTGCTTTAAACGGAGAAGAATTTAATACAGAACAAGTGTTTTTTGATAGAAAAGACCATTCGCCGATTGTTTTTGCGTTGTCTTTTACGCCTATGAAAAATGAATGGTTGCAAACTACGCACACTGTCATTGCCGCCAAAGAAATTACGCCAATTATCAAAAAACATAGAAATTATGTAGCCAATAAACAACAAAAACTATATTCATCTTTACAAAAAAGATTTGATTCTGTTGAAAAAGAATGGAAAGAAAAACATAAAATATTTGAAATAAACACAGAAAAACAAGCCAATATCATTAATTTTGAAAAAAATACACAAGAAATTTTGATGCGTGTTGATGCTGATGGTTTTGTGGTCAATTATAATACAAAAGCAGAAAGTTTGTTAGCAGAATGGTATCTTTGTTTACAACCTGATTATTATTTTGAAGATATTTTTCCTTCTCAAAATTTAGTCAAATGGTTAGATTATTGGGCAAAAGCCAAAGAAGGCAATCCACAAACTTGGCTTCAACCTATGCTTACTCGTAAAAATAAAAAAATTCGTTGGTTTGAAATTTCATTTATTCCACAAAAAAACGAAGAAAATAAAATTACTGATTTTTTAATTTATGGATATGAACTTACCAATTTGTTGTAGATTGATTTTTTAAAATCTTTTTATAACATTGAAAATTAGCTACTTCTCCTCTTTGGGAGTTGGCAGCTAATTTTATTCTACTGCTAAAAATCCATTTTCAAATTCTTCCAATAAAAGTTTTAATGCGTCTATACTTTGATGACGGCGTGAAAAATGAATAGGAAATGCTTTTTTTGCACCTGATTTTTGGGCTACTTTGCCTGATAAATAGGCTGTACTATGGTGATTTTTGAGTGCTAAATCTAATTCTTCTTGTAAATAATAGGCTTCAATATACAACTCATCGGCTTGATGACACAAACGAATTATTTTTTCGTGATTGCTTTCGCAAGCCAAATGATCCATCACAAAACAAACTTTATACCCTTGTTTTTCTTCTACATATTGAAATAAATCTTTGGCTTCAAATAGTTGATTGTCAACTGCTATGATTTGTGTTAGGTTTTTTTCTTGGAATGATTTTTTGAGTAATTTTATCCATTCTCCTGCTTTCAAAGGACAATTATCTTTCAAACTTATTTTAGAATGTTCTACAAAACTATAAGCAATGCAAGGTGTTTTGTGGTTTAAAATTTCATAATTGACGCTAAAAACCTCATTGACGTACAAAATATTGTTTTCTAATTTTCCTTTGTGTTCCAATTCCCATTTGGGCGTGTGTAATTCATATACAAAAATTCCTTCTGTTGTGATTTCTCTAATTTGATAACTCAACGCATTTTCGGCTTGTTCTTCTGTCAATAAAATATCCCAATTATAAGCTAATAATTTTCCTTGCACATTTTGAGCGATTCCTTTTGGTCCGCAAACTACGATTTGTCGCGTAACAGGAAGTTGATGACGCAACAACATATCAAAATTATAAAAATGGTCAATATGTGTGTGGCTCATAAACAATCCATTCAAATTTTTGACATCACTAATTGTCAAATCTGAGGCTTGTCCACAATCACATAAATAAAAAAAACGATGGTTTGGCAGGCTCAACATCAAACAAACATCTTCTCCTGCTCTACTTTTAGAAACAGCATTAATCATATTTTTTTGGTTTTTTATAGTTTTAAAATTTTATTTTTTTATAATAAATTTTCAACAATAATTTTCGCCCCTGCTTGTGTCCCACAAGCAGTCGTAGTTGGTGTAAGAATTGTTTGTTACAATATTCGCTTGTGGGACACAAGCGAGGGCGTAAATCATATTTTTTTGGTTTTTTATAGTTTTAAAATTTTATTTTTTTATAATAAATTTTCAACAATAATTTTTACATTTTCTTCGACCATTCCAATATAACTTCCTTCTTTTGTATTTTCTGCTCCGAGTGCGTCAGAGTATAGAGTTCCACCAATTTTAATAGTATGATTTTTTTGTTGGCAACCTTCTATCACAGCCTCCAATGATTTTTTAGGAATAGATGATTCGACAAAAATGGCTTTTATTTTATTTTTGATAATAAAATTTACCAAATCAGTAATATCTTTCAAACCGAAATCAGATAAAGTAGAAATTCCTTGCAAACCTTTGACTTCTATTTGATATGCTTTTCCAAAATAACCAAAAGCATCGTGTGCTGTAATCAAAACGCGTTGTTTTTTGGGAATAGTTTGAATACTTTTTTTGACCTCTTGATGAAGTTTTTGGAGTTTTTCGATGTATTTTGCAGTATTTTCTTCAAAAATTTCTTTTTTATGTGGAAATTTTTTAATTAATATTTCAGGAATGGCTTGCATACTTTCTGCCCAAAGGCTGACATCAAACCAAATATGTGGGTCATATTGATTGTTTCCGATTGAGCGTAATTTTTTTTTATCCAATTTATCACCTAAAGAAACGATGGTTTTTTGTTTGCTAAAATTTTCTAAAACTTCAGCCATTTTTCCTTCCAAGTGCAATCCATTATAAAAAACTATCGCAGATTTTCTTAAATATTGTAAATCTTTGGGGGTAGCCTTGTATAAATGCGGGTCAATTCCTGCCCCCATCAACGTAATAATGGTAAAATCTTTTTCTTTACCTATAATATTTTTGACTGCATCAGCAATCATTCCTGTCGTACAGACGATATAATTTGTATTTTTTTCATTCTCTTTGTCTTGATTTTCGCAACTTGCGAAAAAAAATAAAATAAAAAAAGAACAAAAAAATATGCCGTTGCCTTTGCCCCACAAGCGACCGCCGTTGTCTGTGTCCCACAGGCAACTGCCGTTGCCTGTGGGACACAGGCGACCATTATTCGCAAAAAAAAATTTAGAAAAAAATAAATTCATTGTATTGTTTTGATAAAAAAAAATGCTATATCAAAATCAAATTTAATATAGCAAAAAAATATGGTATTTTATTCGGCTTCTACATCGCGAATGCCTTGCACATAAGCGGCTTTCAATACTTCGTGTCTGCGTTTTACAGATTTTTTTTCAAAAAAAGTACGAGAACGTAATTCTTTTAAAACACCTGTGCGTTCAAATTTTTTCTTAAAGCGTTTCAATGCTTTGTCCAATGATTCATTTTCTTTTATTTGAATAATAATCATAATATATAGGGAATGTAAATAAGTTAATTACAAATTTTATTTTAGCTGGCAAAGTTCGATATTTTTTTTGAATATTACAAAAAAAATACAAAATATATCGAAAATATATCGAAAATATATCGAAAATATATTAAAATACAAAATATTTCTACTAAAAATCTATTATTTTTATAAAAAATAGATGAAAAAAATTATTCATTCACACTGATTGGAATTCTTTGCACTTGAAAAGTTTTGTCTAAACCTTTGTTTTGGTTCATCCATTCTTGAAATTTTGGCAAACTCAAAGTTTTAAAGCCTTCTTGCTCTTCCATCAATGGTTTTTTGAAAGATTTTTCAGAAAAAACAACAAAAAGCATATTTGCCAAAGGAGTTTTATCCTCAGATAAAGTCAAACCATATTCATCAACCATTCCAAAGCCCTCAAAATAGTTTCTATGTTCGGGAGAAAACAACATATATTCTTTGTCTGCCACCACAGGCACCAAACTTTCGTATTCATTTTCCATCTCACGATAAGGCAACAAACGAAAAACTTTGCCATTTTCCAACATAAAAACGCTCAAAAAACCTTTTGTGGCGGCTTTGAAATAAACAAACATACTTTCATTTTCTTTGAATTGTGTTGTAATACATTTTTTAGGTTCGTTTTGGCATTTATAAGCAAAAGTTTCAAAATTGACTTTTGCCTCAATTATTTTTCTTGCTTTGCCTTTTACTTCACATTCGAGCCAAATTTCTTGGTCGCCATTTTTTTCTCTTACGATAAACTTTGTGATTGGAAAACCTTTTTCATCGCTTATCCATTCGCCTTTGACGATTGTGTTCGAAACTTCATTGAGCGAGGAAGTTGTTAAAACAGTTTGTCCTGCGAGTGTTTTGGTTTGTGTATTGATGCCTTGCACGATAGAATAACCAAATTCATCTCCAATGGCTTTAATTCGGGCAGTTTCGATGGCTTTTTGTTTGAGTGCTTCTTTGCTATAACTTCCTTCCATCAATACTTCGATTTTGGCAGAAACTTTGACAATTTTTTCTTTTTCTTTTTTTTGTGCCAATGTCAAAGAAATAACATTTGCACACATCAAAATAGTTATCAAAAATGCTTTCATATTTGTTATAAAATTTAAAAAAAGCCACTTTTTTTAAATGAGTGGCTTTAATTTGATATATCTGGAAATGTAGATTAGTCTTTTTTCAATTCTTCACCCCTTTTTCTTGGGTTGATATTCAAAATATCATCTAATTGTTTGCCCAACTCATCAGATTCTTTTTCAAGTTCTTTTCTGATAATTTTTGTAGCCGCTTTCATTGCCTCTTCTTGGTTATAAAATATTTTTACCTCTGTGTTTACATTGGTTTTTGCTCCTTGCAAAGGTCTTCCTTTTTTATCTACTTGGTCAGAAACTTGGCGATAAATTTTGTATGCTGTTTTGATTTGTGTCAATTCAGCTTGGATTAAACTTTTGCTATTAGAAACCGTTTTGTCCAACGTATTAGCCGTTTTTTGGTCAATTTGATCGTTTGCTCTTTTTGTTTCAATCAATTCAGAAACTTTTGCACCCAAAGCGGCGGCTAATTCGTTTCTTGCGGCAGTCATTGCGGCTTGGTCTGCGGCTGAGTTTGTTCCTGCGACTGATGAACCTGTGGCAACGATATATCTTTTAGAGCCATCGGCATTTTCTTCCAATTCCATTTCCCAAGCATTTTCAAATAATTTTGCCATTGGGATAGAACCTGGTGCTACGTCCCAGCCTTGTTTTTCACGTTTTCTTGCTTCGGTACGTGCAATTTTTACGGCTTTCAAGTCTTTGTTTTTTAGTTCTTTTTTACCACCTTGTGCTTGTGCATTATCTATGTGCATAAAATTAATACAAGCAATTAAACAGATTACAATGATACGTTTCATATAATTAAAAAATTTATAATTTTTAAAGTGAGTATTTTTTTTTATTTATGCTGATATTTTTATTTATTTTTTCAGCGTTTGAATAGATTACTAAAAGAGATTTATTTTGTTACAAATATTTTTTATTTTTTTTTTATATTTAGATAAAAAATATTTATAATGAAAACAAAAACAGCCGCCAATTGTTTTTAAAACCAATATTTATCTTTAAAAATAGAAAAAAAATTTGTATTGAAAGATTATTTTTTTGGGTATTGTTTGTGATAGTGATGTATTTTGTAAAAAGTATTACAACAACTTTTAACTTATTTTACGAAAATCTTTACGTTTTTAAAAATCGAAAAGGTTTTTAAAAAAAATTTCGAAAATAAAAAATGTAAAGCAAAATGTAAAATAACGTAAATCTTAAAAATTCATTTTGGTAAAATTTGAAAATATAAGTTAACGAAAAAAAATCAATGTTTATGTACTAACACATAAACGCTGAGTTGTCGGTGGTCGAAAAGTGCAGAAATGAAATATTTACAAAAAAAATAGATTTTACTGCACTTTTCGACACACCGACAACGGCAGAAAAAAATTAAAAATTGTACTTTTCTTATATCACTGTTTTCGAATGCAAAGATATGAGCGAGACGCTAAGACCAGTTGGGGGGTGCAAAGATAAACATTTTAACCGAGTCCGCAATAACTCTCGAAGAACCATATTTTTTTTTGGTTTTATAAAACAATATTTCTTTTTTTTCGTTAAAGTATTGTAATTCATAAACGTAAAAATATATATTTCAATAAAATAAACATTTTTTTAATTATAATTTATTGATTAGGAACAATAATTAAATAAGGAAGAATCATTAAATAAAGTGATAATTTATCAATAACGAATTTCGTTATTACATTGTGAACAAAGTTCTGTTACACTACTTTTGTTGGTATAAAA
>RDXZ01000161.1 GCA_004293265.1 Bacteroidota bacterium
GAAAAAATAATTTAAAAAAATGTGCTTTTTTTTTTCGAATTTTCTATTTTATTTTTTCTTTCTTCGTTTGTGTATAAAATGGTGTTATAAATATCTCCAGAAGTTACTTTAAAAACGGAGTTAGATGCCCCTCGAATATTTTTGTTTTCGAAATTTAAAAATTCATTTCCAGCCCAAAATTGGGTTTCTTTATTATATCTGTAAATGAGTTGTGTACCAATTGTATATTGTGGTTTTATGTTATGAATTGCCGAGCTCAATTTTCCATTTTGAAAAATAGAAACTTTTACGTTTTCCTTTGGGTTTTGTAACGGTTTATCTTTATAATCGATAAAAAATTCGATATTTTGTTTTTTATTTACGGTTTCCATATCGCGAGAACGTCTTATAGTAATGCCTACAGCCGTATCGTCTTCGTAAATAATAAATTTTTTTGAAAACACGATTTCTTGATCTTCATCGAAAATTTTTACAATATAATTCCCGCTTTTAATAATTTGATTAAATTTATTTGGAAAACTCAACGTATAATGAGAATAAATTTGCAAACAGTTTAACGAGTTTTGATAATTCTGAATCCGTTGATTATCTAAACCGTTTAAATATTCATTTTTCAGTAATTGACTTGGTGTCCAATCGTAATTGTATTGCTCAATGGTATAAAAATAATCGGCTTCGTTACCGTATAAATCATCAAATTGCAAATCGAAATTTTCGCCCAATCTAAAAAATGGAATGGTATTGTTTACATTCTGCGAAAAAGTAACCGTTTTAATATTGTAAGGTGGTACTACTTCTTTTTCTTGTGAATAAACAAAAGTTGTAGTTACTATGATAAAGATTTTTAATAATTGCTTCATAGACATGATTTTCAATTCATAAAGATATAAAAACTAATCTAAATATAATTATTTATATACCACAGGAATAATTTCGCCTTTTGCTAAACAATACTTTTCTACTAAATCAGAAGGAATAGTATTTGTATAATCTACTTCTTCCACACGGAAACCAATACTTCTTAATTTGTCAAAATAATCTCTACCATATATTCGAACGTGGTCATATTGCCCAAAAATTTTAGCACGTTCTTTTTGATCGGTAATTGAATCATCAGAAAAAGTAATGTCTCTATTTAAGTCTTGTGGGATTTGAAAAATGCCCATTCCACCTGGTTTCATTACTCGGTATAATTCTTGCATCGCTTTTGTATCATCCGGAATATGTTCTAAAACGTGATTGCATAAAATAATGTCGTAGGTATCATCTGAAAACGGTAATTTGCAAATATCTGCTTTTACATCAGCCAATGGCGAAAGTAAATCCGTAGTGGTATACTCTAAATTGGCTTGTTTTTTAAAACGTTTGTAAAATTCTTGTTCTGGGGCAAAATGTAAGACTTTTATTTTTTCTGATGAAGTAAAAAAGTTAGTTTCATTTTGAAGATATAACCATAACAAACGGTGTCTTTCTAATGATAAGGTACTCGGTGATAACACGTTGTTTCTTTGTGTGCCATATCCGTAAGGCAAAAACATACGGAAACTGTTTCCGTCAATTGGATCCGTAAATTTATTTCCTTTTAACAGAAAAGCAATAATTGGTCGTGCCACAATACTCAATCTAATTAAGAGAGGTCGCGGAATGGTATTCAGTATAAATTTAAATATTTTTTTCATATTGTTTTAAACACTAATTTCACAAATTAGCACTAATTTTATAATATTATACGTTGGTATTTTAAACTATCTTCACCAAAATTAGCTAAAATTCCAATCTTTTTTTTGAAGCTGCAAGATAGTTTAATACTTGTTTTGTTTCGCTACTTGTTAATTCGTGTTGGTTTTACAAAACTAATGGTACACTTCTCAAGCCGTCCTCCTCGTTACTTACAATTCCTAAAGCTTCATAAATGTAGGCGAAAGTGGAAAGCAATTCAGGTTTTCCGTTTACTATAGCGACATCGTGTTCAAAGTGTGCTGATGGTTTGTTGTCGGCAGTGGTGATGGTCCAGCCATCTTTATGTTGCACAATGTTTTTTGTTCCTAAATTTATCATAGGTTCAATAGCAATGACCATTCCATTTACTAATTTTTTTCCTCTACCCCGTTTTCCATAATTAGCAACTTCTGGATCTTCGTGCATTTTTCTTCCTAAACCGTGTCCGCATAATTCTCGAACTACGCCATAGCCATGACTTTCACAATAGGTTTGAATGGCATATCCAATATCTTCTACACGATTGCCTACTTTTGTTTCTCTAATTCCAACATATAAAGATTCTTTGGTAACTTGTAGTAGTTTTTTGGTTGCTTCAGCTACTTCACCTACCTCAAAAGTATAAGCGTGGTCTCCGTAAAATCCATTTTTAAAACTTCCACAATCTACAGAAATAATATCACCATCTTGTAAAGGAGTGTTGTTCGGAATACCATGCACTACTTGTGTATTTGGACTCATACATAACGAATTCGGAAAACCATACATGCCTAAAAATGCTGGTTCCGCACCGTGGTCGCGAATAAATTCTTCTGCTAATTTATCTAAATATAATGTGGTAACTCCGGGTTTAATTTCCTTTGCAATCATACCTAATGTTTTGGAAACAATTAGGGCACTTTCACGCATTAATTCTATTTCTTCTGCCGTTTTTATTATAATCATCTTCTTGAAATTGATACTACAAAAGTAAAAAATTAATCCGGATTTGCTATTGTTTTAAACAAATCGGCATTGGAAACGTAAAATCTATTTTCAATTGAAATTTTTGATAATTGTGCCAGAACCAAATTGTTTTCACGTGTATTAATTAAAAACAACGAACTTTCTCCCAAATTAAATAACCGTTCTTCGGAATTTAATAATGTTGAATTGTCTTTTACCAAGTCGGTAATAAGGTTTTCTTGTCTTTTTAAAGATTCTATTTCAGCTTTTTGCGATTCAATTTTGTTCATTAATTGTTCTTTTTCAAAATTTAAGCCGAATTTTTCCGATTCAATTTTTTGTTTGGTTAATTTTAAGCTTCCTCGTTCTTTTCTTAAAAATAATGGTAGAGCCACATTTACTCCAAATTTATAATCCTGAAATCGAAATTCTTGAAATTGGTTTGGGTTTGATAAATAATTGTATCCCAAATCTACTTTTGGTAGTAATTGATTGGCTTTTAATTTTCTATCTACTTCAAGCATATTTATTTTATAATTGATAGCATTTATTTTAGGATGATTTTCTGTTTGAAAATTTATTAAGTTCAATTCATTGGTGTTTAAATATTCTTGAATATTTTTAAATAAATTTATTTCTGGATACATATTTTCCTCTAATTCAATGGGAATAGCATTGGTTGTCCACAAAAAATTAGATAATTCTAAACGTGCTTTGGTAAGTTTCAGGCGTGCCTCTTCTTTGTTTAATTGTCTATTTTTTACGATAATATTTGCTTCCACACTGTCAATTGCCGCTTTATCGCCTTGTTCAATTAGTGATTTTATACCTTTTAATCTAATTTCAGCATTTTTAAGATAGGTATCGTATAATGTGAATTCTTCATAATTTTTTTTCCAATTAAAATAGGAAATAGCGGCTTGGTGCAAAACCTGAATGGCTTGTAATTTTCTTTCAGCGACACTTAAATTTACATTTATTTTTGCTTTTCGTAAATCGGCCATTCGCTGATTAATAAGAAAACCTTGTAAAAGTGGTATGGAAATTCCAGCGTAATTTAACCCATCTGTTGGGGTATTGTTTTCTGGATTTAGAAAGGTACCATCATTACTTTCAAAACCGCCTTTAAATTCGATTCCGTACCAAGTTGGAATTTTAAAACCGCCATTAAAAACGGAATAATATTTTTTATCATTAAATGCTTTAGTATTAAAATCGGCTTCTAATTTTGGGTCAAAAGCACCACGAGCCATTAATAAATTGGCTTGTGCTTGCGAAATTTCTAAATCGGCAATTTTTACTAAAGGATGAAATTTTTTCACCATTCCTAAGTACTCGTTAAAGGACATTTCACTATTTACTTGAGCATTTACCGTATGTATTGCAAAAAATAGTATAAAATAATAGAATTTCATTTTTGTGTTATTTTTCAGAAACATCTTTACTTTTTTCTTTAGTTGTTTTGTAATAGTTTGGTGGAAATCCATTAAGTGTTCGCCAAACTTCGTACCAGATAGGCACTTCGTTTAAAAGCGCCATGGTTTGTGCTCCAGAACCGATACTTAATTGTTTTGGCCATTTGTGTTTGTCTTCTTCATCTGGTGCAATTAAAATTCGGTATTTTCCATTTTCAGATATAAAATTTTCAATAGCAACAATTTTCCCTCCAAATGTTCCGTAGGATAAATTTGGCCATCCTGAAAAAACAATCGTAGGCCATCCATCAAACCATACACGTACTTTTTCGCCTTTTTGAATTAAAGGAAAATCGTTTGGTAAAACATACGTTTCTACCGCAATATCATATTTTGCTGGCATTATACTTACAATTGGTGTTCCTTCTTTGATGTTTTCACCTAGCCCAGACTTTAAAGCACGGTTCACATAACCACTTTGAGGTGCGGTTATGTAATACATGCCATTTCTTATTTTGTAATTTTGATATTGGTTTTCCAATTTGTTTACTTGTGCTTTTGTATCATATTTATTGCTTTGTGCCGTAAATTGATCACTTTGCGCTTTTGAAAATTTCTCGGAATACTCTGCATTAATTCGACTAATTTCTACTCGTGCATTAATCAATTCGTTTTCGCTACTTAATAATTTATTTTCTTGGGTAATTATTTTTGCTTCTATTTCTTGTAATTTTAAACGTTTTTCTTCTACATCGGTTAACGGTTTTAGACCTTCTTTATTTAGTTGAACGGCACGTTTAAATTGCGTGTTGGCAATTTTTATTTGTGTTTTTATAGCTTCTAAATCCATGCTATCGCTTTTTATTTTAAGAATAGCTTGTTTTATTTTGTTTTTAGCTTGTGTTGATTTTAAGTTTCTTTCATTATTTATTGCACCCATTTGCGTGCCTAATGCCCCAACTTTGCCTTCATATGCTCCAACGGCATCCACTTTGGCATCCATTTGATTTTTTGTGTTTTCTACCAAATTTGGGTCTAAATAATCTTCTTTTATTTCTGATATGAATAAAATAGTGTCGCCTTTTTCTACATAATCACCTTCATTCACATACCATTTTTCAATTCTTCCTGAAATTAATGATTGTATAGTTTGTGGTCGTTGATTTGGTTTTAAGGTGGTAACCGCCCCAGAACCCGATATGTTTTGTGTCCAGGGTAAGAATATCACAACTACACATAAAATTGAAAAAACAACTAATATTTTGTTTAGTATTTTATAATGTTTTGGATTATTAAGTTGTTGTACGGCACTATGTTTTTCTAAATTAGAAACTGGAATGCTGTTTTTATTTGAAATATTTAACATACTTATATTTTTTTAAAATCCTTACTAATTTTACCTTCATTTAACGTGATAATTCGGCTGCATTTTTCTTTAAAATACTCATTTTTAGAAACGGCTATTATCGTCCATTTTTGATCATTATGTAATAAGAAATCAATAATTTTTTTAGCAGTTTCTGAATCTGTTTTGTCTAGAGCATTTTCAAAAAATAATATCCTTGGCTCATTTATAATGCTTCTTGCAATTAATATTTTTTGCATATTGGATGACGAAAGCTGTTTACCATCAGATGAAATGGGTGTTTGTAATCCTAAAGGTAACGTTTTAATAAATGAGGTTAAATCCACACCCTCTAAAGCCCATTTTAATTTACTATTTTCTATTTTTTGGTTAAAGGCTATGTTTTCTAAAATTGTGCCTTCAAAGAGCGATTCGCCATAAAGAATACTACCAAAATGTTTGCGATAATCGTTTATGTTTACTTTGTTGTAGGTGTCGTCATTGATAATAAAATGACCTTTTGTGGGTTGTAATAAACCACTCAATAAGCGTATCAAAGTCGTTTTTCCCGAACCATTTTCTCCTTCAATTAGTATTCTTTCCCCTTGATTAATTTCTAAGTCAATATTTTCTAATACATTTTCATTTTCAAACTCAAATTTAAATTCAACATTTTCCAAAGTAATAGATAAATTAGAAAAACACGAATTATTTTCAATTGACATCTCCTCTACAGGTTCTAAATCTAAATCGGTGATTTGTCCAATTTTTTCAACCGATGTTAGTACGTCGTAAAAGGTTTCTAAACCTAAAATTATTTTTTCAACAGAATTAATTACTAATAAAATAATAATTTCTGCCGCTACAAATTGTCCAATATTCATTTTTTGATTAATAACTAAAAAGCCACCAATTAGCAATAAACTCGTAGTAATTAATGCTTTAAAAATTAATAGCTGTGAAAATTGTCTTTTTATCACGCTAAAATGCTTTTCTCTATAACCTAAATATTTTGTTACCAGACTATTGTTTTTTTCTAAAGCAAATTCAAGATGGTTTGGATTTTTAAAACTAAAATTATTTTTTGCTAATTCAAATAACCAGTTGGCTACTTTATATTTCGATTTAGATTCTTTTAAACTTGTTTGTAATCCTGATTGGTATGAAAATTTGAAAATTAAGTATAATAAAATAGCTAGAAAAATTCCGAATAAAATAAAAAACGGATGGTACAACGAAAGTAAAATAATACCAAAAAATATTTGCAAAAACGCGGAAGAAAAATCAATAAGTAGTTTTGATGTTCCTTTTTGTATAGAAATAGTATCAAAAAAACGATTTGCCAATTCAGACGTTTGCGAATTATGAATTTCATTAAATTTTAATTTTGGAATTCTATATGCAAATTCAAATGCAGCACGTATGAAGATTTTTTGTTGTAAATTTTCTGAAATACGTAATTGCATTAAGGATAAAATTCCTGCAAAAATTACCCCAATTACTACCAAAACCACTAAAACTATCCACGATACGCTAATTCTTCCAGCTTGAATAAAGTTAATAATAGCCTGAATCCCTAATGGTAATGATAAACTTATTAAACCCGAAAAAATGGCATATGAAAATATTTGTACTATATCTTTTTTATCTAATCGTAATAAATTAAAAAATCTTTGTAGTGGTGTCATAGTTATTTATTTAAAAGGTTTTCAATTAAGTGAACATAAAAATCGGATGCACTTACTTTTTCATTACAATTGGTTATTGTTTTTAAATGATTTTTTAAAAAATGCTGGTGTAAAGCGCCTTCTATAATGGATGAAACCAAGCTTTTTGAGTAGGGATAATTCGGATTAATATCCAATATCATTCTTTCTATTCTATAATTTACTTGCTTGTAAATCAAGAAAAAGCCTTCTTTGTTTTCTTCGTCAACTTGCTTGCTGTGTAAAGTTTTAGAAAATTCTTCAATAATAATTTTATTTAAAATAGCTTCATTAATATGTTCTGTTACACTATCATCTTCAATGGTTTCAGTTACAATTGCAATAGCTTTTTTTAATTTTTCAATTTTATTTTCAATATTATTGGTAGAAAACACCAATCGATACTCAATCCAAGCCCAATACCAAGAAGATAAATACACCAATAATTTATGTTTGTTTTCAAAATATCGGTAAATAGAACTTTCATTTGAACCTATTTTTTCACCTAATTTTTTAAATGTAAATTCTTCAAAACCAATTTCGTCTATAAGTAAAATACTATTTTGAATAATTTTTTTGCCTAAATCAGAAGTTTCAGGATCTTTTACATACGTTTTTGGATTGACTTGTATTTTTATATTTGCTAATAAATCTTGCATAGATTAATAATTTAAAATGCAAATTTAATAGTAATACTATTAATATGTAATAGTTTAACTTTAATTTAAGAAATTTTCATAAAAAAAACCATCTTTATGATGGTTTTTTAGTGTCTTAAAAAAAATTAGTTTTTCTTTAATTCTAATTTTTCGGCAAAGTAATCACAAAAATCGGTCATAGCGCCCGCCATTTTTTCATCTCCAGTAGCACGTTGAAACGTGTCCGTCATAGCTACTAAAGTTTGATGGAAAAATATTTTCATTTCATCCACTGGCATATCTTTTGTCCATAAATCAATACGCAAGGTTTCTTTTGCCTTCGCATCCCAAATGGATAATAAAACCGTTTTGGCTTCTTCGTTATTTACGCCGCCGTCTTGTGCTGTCCAAGTTAATTTTTCTGGTACATTATTTTCGTCTAATGCTATATTTACTTTAATTTCAGATGTTTTGCTCATTTTTTTGGGTAAAAGGTTTTGGGTAAAGGGTATGGGGTAAAACAGTAAAATAACTGCTTACTGTTTTTTTGGTTTGTATTTCGATTTGTTAAAAATTACTGTTGGTTCTGTTTTTAAAAGTTGGTCTAAAGTTACCTCGTTATTTTCCATATAACTTTTTACAATTTGCCAACCTAACCATTGACCCACTCTGCCTGGCGATTCTCTATCTATTTCTAAATAGAATTTAGTAAATGGTCCGTCTTCAATAAATCGTTGGTAATTTTTTATATTATTATCGTACAACAGTTTTTCGTCAACTAAATAACTCCACATTTGAAATTCATTTTCCACACAAAATTTTTCTTGTATTGCTGTATATCCAATTTTTTGATGATTTGGCGTTTCAGGAAGTAAAAGATCTTTTAAATAGTGCAATTTTCCATAATAAATCATTTCACTAATTAATGTTTTGTCTTGTGATGGCACTATTTTTCTGTAGGCAAAATTAGTTACTAAATCCGGTGTTATTTGATGCGGTTCTAAGTTAGCTTTTTGATATTCAGCAAACGGTTCATAAAATTTATGATTTTTTCCTAAATATGTATCTAGTGAAATTAAAATTAAATCGTTCGTATAAAACGCTTTTTTATCAATTAAAACTTCATTTACTAAAGTAATTACTCTTGGTGTTTTTTCTTCAGGAAAATAATGTTTAATTCTTGAAACCAACATTTCTAGATCGTCTTCAATTTTTGAATTATCTGGAAATTGCTTCGAAACTTCTACATTTAATTCTTTAAAAATAGGATCGTTTAATTTGGCATACCAAATAGAATCTGGAAATTGTGTTGGAAATAAAAACGGATATTGATTTTTTAATTCAGGCAAAGTTTTTGGAGTAGCCGCCGCATATAATTTATCGAAACGTTCAATATTTAAATCTACTGATTTTTTTATGTCTACAATTTCAACGGCATCCTTTTTTTTACATTGCAGGAAACAAAAAACGGAAATTAGCAAGAAGATTAATTTTTTCATCGTATGAAATTTACTATTTTTATCAAAAATTATTGAACTGCAAATATATAATTATATACCTAAATTATTTATTAAAATTATGTCAAATAAAACAACGCTACATTTAGAAGAAATTCATACTTATATTGTTAATTGGTTGAAAACGTATGCAGAAAATTCTGGTGTAAAAGGTTTTGTTATTGGAATTTCTGGCGGAATTGACAGCGCGTTAACTTCAACATTGTGTGCACAAACGGGTTTTCCGGTATTATGTGTGGAAATGCCAATACATCAAGCCGAGAGTCATGTGGACAGAGCGAATGAACATATTCATCAATTAAAATCGCGTTTCCCGAATGTGTTTAACGAAAGAGTGGATTTGACACCAAGTTTTGAAACGTTTAAAAAAAGCGTGCCAACTTGTGAAAATGAAGCTGCGTTGTCATTAACTTTAGCCAATACCAGAGCGCGTTTACGAATGACCACTTTGTATTACTTAGCAGGAATTCACGGGTTTTTAGTGGCTGGAACAGGAAATAAAGTAGAAGATTTTGGTGTTGGATTTTACACAAAAGATGGTGATGGTGGGGTAGATATAAGTCCGATTGCCGATTTAATGAAAAGTGAAGTAAGACAATTGGCTACATTTGTAG
>RDXZ01000162.1 GCA_004293265.1 Bacteroidota bacterium
GGACATCTGCCCAAACAGACATCAGACAACCAATGAATCGCCTGAGTGTGAACATAGATTGGTTGGCATATCAAACGCAGTTACAAAAACATTTTGCCCAAAAAATAAACGAAGTAAAAAATCAAATCAATACAGATGACCTTCAAAAATTAGAGCAATTAGAAAAACTGCAACAAGATTTTCCTAATACTGATAATTTGAAACAAGACCTCGCCAACTATCAACAACAATACAACGAAGAGAAATTAAAAGAATTGGCTTTGGAAAAAGCAAAAAAAGAAGGAAATAAAAACATAGACAAAATAAAAAAGAGTGAAAAAGGAAAAATTGTTGGCGTTGTCTATCAAAAAACAAAAGAAATTAATGCCAATAATGCGAATGTATTGCTTGAAAATCAAAAAAAAATATTGGAAGATAGCCTAAAAAAGACTGCGACAGAAAAAAAAGAGGTTTTGACTGCAGAAGCAGAAAAAAAAATATCGCCACGCAAAAAAAAAGCGATTGAAAAATATTTAAAAACCGAAAAAATGACGATTGAAAAACTGCAAAAGTTGAATCGTTGGAAAGATTCTTTGCAGAGAATACAGGCAGATGTGCTTCAAAAATATGAAGTTTTGAAAGGTTTACAAAATCTAAAAACGGGAGATTTGACATCGCAGGCGGGTGCTTTGGAGCAATTTGGTGTTTTTGGGCAGGTGAATAGGTGGATAAAAAACATCAAACAATTTCAAATCGGCACTACCAATCCTATTTATACGCCTCTTACTTTGCAAGGGATTCCTTTGAATGGTTTGCATAGTGCTTTTGAATTTAATAAATGGCATTTTGCGGTTTCAGGTGGTCAGACTTTGCGTGCCAATCCAACGATGCGACAGTTCAATAGGCGTATTTATGCGGGCAGTATTGGTTATGGCAAAAAAGATAAAAGCCATTGGCTTTAAGTCATTGGTTTGAGTAGAAAAGTTGTTGGTTTGGTAGATAAATAAGTATAAAAAAACCTCACACCACACCCCCTATCAAATTCAAAAAAATGTCGTTTTCATACAAAATTTGATAAAAATAATTATTTATTTTTGCATTTTATTTCAAAAAATATTATCTTTGCTAAAAAATTAAAATATCAATGGAAGAAAATATAATAGAAAATGCTTGGGAAATAAAATCTTCTGACCTAAAAATAGCAGAAGCAAAAATTATATTAGTACCTATTTCGGAACTTAATCCGCACCCTGACAATCGCCCATTAGGTCCAAACGAAGATAAAATCAAACAATTAAAATCACTAATGGAACAAAATGGCTTTGATAGTTCGCATCCATTAGTTATTCGACCTTATGCAACAGGTTATCAGATTTTAGAAGGCGAGCATCGATACGCGGCGGCAAAAAGTTTAGGATATTTACAAATTCCTTGCGTTGTACGCACTTATGAAGATACAGAGGCTTTAATTCAGTTAGTTTTAGGCAATATTCAATCTGATAACAAACCCTTAGAAATTGGTTTGAATGCACTCAAAGTTGTTCAAAAAGATAATAAAAAAGGATATTCTGCCTCTGCGTATGCCAAACGATTGGGTATGAGCGAAACGTCTGTTAGAAGATATTTGAACGCAAGCGAAGTGTATCAGTTTGTAAAATTACAACTTCCTGAAGGCACTTTGATATTAGATGAGGTGTATAAATTAGAGGAAATTCATAAAATTCCACAAACAGATTGGGTTTGGTTACACGATTTTGTCCAAAAAAATGAACTTTCTCAAAAACAAGCCGCAGAAATTTGTAACACACTCAAAGAAATCAAAACAGAAAAACCTGAAATTTATACTTTGTTCGATTTTTTATCTATCAGACAAGAAGTAGCACACGCATATCTCAAAGGACAAAAAAATTTAGGCGAAACATATAAAGATTTGTTCCAAACGACTGAAGATTGCATCGAAAATTTAGAAGAAAGTATTGAGGTTTTTGAGTACAATGTTTTGTTAGATGCCGTTCAAGGAGAAAAGGTTTTGTTGAGAGAATGGTACATCGCACAACTCAAAAATCTAAAATCTTTGAATAAACAAAATGTTTTAGAAACCTACAAAGATGCTTTACAACTCAAAAGAAATGGTAGTAAAGATGAAGCCGAAAGAACTGCTTATTATTTTAGAGATAAAAAAAATCTCAAAGAAAGAGAAGAACAAGAACGATTAGAACGAGAAATGCGCACCATACAAGCAGGCGATTGGTGGCAATTAGGAAACCATTTTTTGTATTGTGGCGAATGTGCTTCTCCCGAATTTGTGAGTAAAATTCCTGTAAATACTGCTTTGGCTTATTTATATCACCCCAATATTGACCAGTGGTTGTTTGATTTTTTAGGAAATAAAGTAAGAAATATTGCCGTTTCTTTGCCTATCAATCAGCTTCAAAAAGCATTTCAAAGTATTCATATTCCATATCGTTGGAGTTTTTCGAGCCAAATAGAAGCAGGAAGTTGGTTGCCAACTTTAGTTTTTTCGACACAAAACGCCACTTCTCCACAAGTAGATTGTTGGAATATAGATAAATTAGAAAAAAGTTATGATTTGACAAGACCAATCGTTGAAAATCTCACAAGAGAAAACGAAGTGGTTTTGGATATGTTTGCTGAAAATGAAAATTTTTTGGTAATGATTGAAAAAATGCACAGAATTGCTTATTTATCACAAGCAGATGCTGATATTTGTAGAAAAATTATCGAAAATTGGGAAGTATTGACAGGACAAAATGTAAGAAAATTAAAATAAAAAAATAATTTTTCTTGCCTTTTCTTATATTTATAAAAAATAATTTTGTAAAGTAAAAAAAAAATATTTTATTTGCAAAATAATTTTTTCAAAAAAATAAAAAGCAACTCAAAAAAGATGGAATTAGTAGGTAAACTAATAAAAATATTGCCCGAAGAATCTGGCACAGGAAAAACAGGCAATGCTTGGAGAAAACAAAGTTTTGTTATCGAAACACAAGACCAATATCCTAAAAAAGTTTGTATGCAAATTTGGGGCGATAAAGTAACACAATTGCAAAGTATGAGCATTGATAGTTTGGTAAAGGCTTCTTTTGATGTCGAATCAAGAGAATATATGGAAAAATGGTACACTGACGCAAAAGCTTGGAAATTAGAACCTGCCGAAGAAGGCACAACTACTACTACATACACCAACTCAAAAGACTCGCAAAGCAGTTACACAGGCGTAGATAAAGTACCTGCTGACCCTTTTGCAGATTTACCTGTAAGCACTGAGCAAGATGATTTACCATTTTAAAAAAAATATTTTAGTGGGAATGATTTGTATTTTTTACATTCATTCCACTATCACTTATGCCCAAAAAAATGGAGAGATAAACCATAAAATTATACCTCCATTTGCTTTAATCAAGTCTTTTCCTAATTCTTATAACCAAAATGGTGAGTATATTGGGTTAAAAGAATTGCACCAATATTGTTTTTTACCCAATGAATTAGAACAAAAAAATATTCTAAGAGCATTTAGACAAAAAGTTCATCTGTATCAAGATTATTTAATTTTGATAAAAATGTTTGCTAAAAAAACTTCTTATCCTGAAAGAAAAGCCATTTATTTAGATTTATACGAATACTATAAAAAAAATCCACCTGAAAATGAAAAATTAGAAACTTTTATGGAGGGCTTTCAAACAAGCTTATTAGATACTACTGACCAAAATAAAACTGAATATCCAAATAGTTTACCATTCCCAACCATTGATTTTGACGGAGATAAACAAACTGACTTAATTGCTATTCCTTCGGGATATTTTGGACCCAGCTATGGATTTAGAACTTATGGTTTGGTCAATGGAACTTGGCAGGTGCTTTGGAGTGCGGGAGGGGATTTTAATGAAATTTTAAAAAAAAATAATACAATTATTTTGCGTTATCGAAACCTTACTATTGACGAAACAGAAACAGATGTTTTGCATAATGTTTTGTATGATTTGGATAAAAAACAAACCAATTATTCAAAGTTTTATTATGCAGATACAACTGAATTACCTAAAAAAATGCTTGAAATTCCTCTCAAATGTAGTTTCAAACCTAATTTCAAATTAAGAATTTTTCCAAAAGTAGTTAATTTACCTATTGCTCCAAAAAATGATGAAGGAATGCCTGCTCCAAACGGAAAATGTTTATATGGCAATGTAACGGCTGAATTTGATAAGCCAGCAGAAGGATATATTTTGGCAAAACAAGGAAAGTGGTTTTTGGTAGCGGTTTCTCCCAATTTTGAACCCAAAAAAGCAAGTTTTTGGCATGGCATGGACGGATATTTAAACGAAGAAACAGGACAATATTCTGATAAACCTTTTTGGAAACCTTATCTTTTGGGTTGGGTAGAAAAGCAATTTGTGAAATAATTTTTGAGGTAACTATTTAGGTTATTTTGGTACAAACGTCCACGCTTGCACCAAAATAACCTAAATACTTATAAAAAAATTAGAATCTTAAACCTATTACTAAAATATCGTCCATTTGTTTTCTATCACCTTTCCAATTTAAAAACTCTTGTTCTAAAAGTCCTTTTTGAGTTTCCAAACTATACCCTTGAATTTTTCCTAAATATTCTTTGAATTGTTTGGTCATATATTTTTTGTTTTCATCACCACCAAACTGATCGTGATAACCATCAGAAAAAATATAAATCGTATCTCCTTCCTCCAAATCGATATCATGTTGTGTAAATAATTTAGTTTTATTAAATTTAAAATTGCCTCCAATAGGAAACGCATTGCCTTTAAATTCTCTTAATTCACCATTTTCTGAAAAAATATACATAGGTCTATACGCACCCGCATAAGATAATTTTTTCTCAAAAATATTCAAAGAACATAATCCAATATCCATTCCGTCTCGACTTTGTGAATTGTCTTCGTGTTGTCTAAGTGTTTCTTGAACATCTTTATCTAGTGTATTTAAAATAGTAGCAGGGTCAGTAATTCCCTTTTCAATCACAATTTTATTCAAATTAGAATAGCCAATCAAAGACATAAAAGCACCCGGTACGCCATGCCCTGTGCAATCGACAGCGGCAATCAAGGCGTGTTCATTTTTTTCAGCATACCAATAAAAATCACCAGAAACAATATCTTTTGGAATATATAAAATAAAATGATCCATAAATCCTTTTCCAATTACTTTTTCATTAGGCAAAATAGCCTGTTGAATCCGTTGTGCATACTCGATGCTGGCAGTAATATTTTTATTTTTTTTCTTCAATTCACCGACCAGACTTGCAATTCTGTTTGCCTTTTCTAATTCTTCTTGTGTGCGTTTGCGTTCTGTAATATCACGAATAGAAATAAGTTTGATGGCTTCGTTGTTATAATTAACATTTCGGGCTTGAATTTCGATAGGAAAAAGGTCGCCATTTTTTTTGATTGCTTCTGCTTCGTGTGCCAATCCATCATCTAATAATTTTGCGTCTTCGATTTCAAATCTATATTTAGGTGATATTAAGTTGATATAATGATTGGCTAATACTTCAAATTGATTATCATATCCTAACATTTTTAATAACACAGAATTTACATCTTTGATAAGATTTTCTTGCAAAAAAACAAGTCCTTCTTGTGTAACTTCTGATAGTTTTCTAAATCTTTCTTCGTTTTCTTGTATTTTAAGCAAACTTTTTTTGAGCCTTCTTTGTCCCATTTGAGAATCTGCAAAAAGTTGATTGATTCGTTTTTGGTCTTGTAGAGCCATCAAATTAGAACCAATATTTTCTTTTAATTTTTTCAAAAAAATAATCATTTTTTCTTCTAATTCTTGAACTGATGTCAATTCTAATACTCCTGCTAAGGTATCGTTTTGAGTAACAGGCATTGCTAAAATGATACTTGGATTGATGGTTTCGGTAGCAATATTTTGTGTATGTTTTTGAGTTTCGGCATTAATTTCTTTTAAATAAATGGTTTCTAAAGATTTTGCGGCTTGTCCCGCTAGATTTTCGCCTAATTTTATTTCTTCAAATTGAAAAATATCGTGGTCGAGTGCGTATTTTCCTACCAAATTTAAGACTTCATTTTCACTATCATATACATACAAAATTGCACTCAATCCATTGACAAAAGGCACAATTTCGGACAATAATTTATCAGCCCAAGTGTTGATAGTTTGTTCAGATTGCCAACGCATTACTTGTGAAAAATGATTCAAAGAAGCTTCAAAAAATTGATTTTCTTGTAATTTTTTTTGTGCTTCAATAATATCATAACTTTCTTGTAAAGCCAAAGTTTTATTTTGAATTTCGAGGTTTGATTGCGTTAGTTCTGCTTGTGTACGCATCAAATCATTGTTTTTCGTTTGTAAATCTATCGAATTTTGTCTTGTTTGTTCTTCTTGTTGTTGTAGTTTTTGGTAAGCGATAGAAATTTCTACACTTTTTTCTTCTGTGAATTTTTTATCCAATTCAATTTTATGCAAATAAGACTGAAGTTTGTGAACAATAGGTGGAAACAAATACAAAACCAAGCCCAATAAAAGCAAAAATGCTAATCCTAATAAAAAACTTTGGTATAATTTTACTCTTTGGATATGTGAGTGTGATTCTAAATTATATTGACTTGCCAAATCAGACAATATTTTAGTGTAATTTTGTTCTTTGTATAATATTTTTTGGATATATAAGTCCATTTTTTTTCTGACAATTTCATTATTTTTTCCAATTTGTAGTTTTTGGCTTAATTTTGCAACTTCATTGGCAGATTCTAAAATAGGATAAAAAGCATATTTATTTTTTTGGTGTAACGTATCCAAATTAGGCGAAGTTACGCCTAATCTTGTTTCTTCTTTGAGTAGAATAGTTTGAGATTTTTCAAAAAAAACAGCCGTTTCTTCTAATATTTTTTGGCTATTTTTACATTGTTTTTCTGTTTGACAATCTTGCAAAATCAAAGATTGCTTTGCAATTTCTTGACTTAAACTATTTTGATTGACTATCAAATTGACCAATCCAACCAAATCTGCTTGTTGATTGAGTGCAGAAACCAACATAAAATAACTCACTAAAAACAATATGCCCACGATACCCAATCCACCCCAATAACCACGCACAAAATCACGCGTTGCATCATCATTACGACTATGAAACAAGGCATCAAAACCAAATTTTTCAGCAATTTTTTTTAATAAATACATTTTTATTTTTGGATTATCTTGTCAATCAATTAATATTTTTATTTTGGATTATCTTTTATTTTTTTACAAAAGTATATATTTTTTCTTAATTTCATAAATATTCTAAAAAAATAATTCAATTTTTATTTTTTTAACTTTTCAAAAGCCCAGAACTTTCCAAAAGTTTAAAACTTTTTGTCGTTTCGTGTGTTTCACAGGCAACGACTCTGTGAATAAAAGTTGCGTGTGAGACACACGCAACGGCATAAAGAACTTTCCAAAAGTTTAAAACTTTTGGAAAGTTAAAAAAACTATACAGAAACATTATTTTCTCTCAAAGCATCATTCAGGGAAGTTTTCAAATCTGTTGAGGCTTTTCTTTGTCCAATAATCAAG
Organism: Bacteroidota bacterium; assembly: GCA_004293265.1. Classification (GTDB taxonomy): domain Bacteria; phylum Bacteroidota; class Bacteroidia; order Cytophagales; family Microscillaceae; genus RDXZ01. Next base: position 7,555 of record RDXZ01000162.1, read on the forward strand.
GCACAAGGCACATTATACTCGCCTGCGGGGAATTTTTTTGTAAAACTACCCGGAATTACTACCGACCTTTCAGGTACATATCCTATATATTCGATGGGTTTTTCTTGTGTTACATCAATAATTTTTGAACTACTTGTCAAAACCACATTTGCCCCCAAAACAGCCTCTTTTCCAACTCTTACGCCTTCTACCACAATACAACGTGAGCCTATAAAAGCACCATCTTCGATAATCACAGGAGATGCCTGCACAGGTTCTAATACACCACCAATACCTACTCCACCGCTCAAATGCACATTTTTTCCGATTTGTGCGCATGAACCCACAGTTGCCCACGTATCGACCATTGTGCCACTATCCACATAGGCTCCGATATTGACATAAGAAGGCATCATTATTACGCCGTTTGCCAAAAAAGCCCCAAAACGAGCCACCGCAGGCGGCACCACCCTTACTCCTAATTTTGCATAATTTTTTTTCAGTGGCATTTTATCGTGATATTCAAAAATTCCTACTTCTTCGGTTTGCATTTTTCGAATGGGAAAATACAAAATAACGGCTTTTTTTATCCATTCGTTCACTCGCCAATGACCATTTACGGTAGGCTCTGCCACTCTCAAAAGTCCTTTGTCTAATTGTTCAATGACACCAAAAATAATTTCTTGTGTTTGTTTTTCTTCTAAAAGTGAGCGGTCTTGCCACGCATTTTCGATGATAGTTTTTAATTCCATTGTTAATAAATTATAAATTCTATCACAAAAGTAATATTTTAATAACAAAATAGCAAATTTTTTTTGGTATAAAAATAAAAATGCTTTATATTCGCACTTCAATCTTTTACTAAATTTTTAAAAAAAACTCATTTTTTACCAATGTTTCATTTATTTTTAAGCCTTTTAATAAGTTTTACTTATCCCAATTCATCAAATATTACCCACAAAAAAAATACAGAAATTTTAAAAGATTCTATCAAAAGCAAACAAAAAATTGAAGTCGAGCAAGCCGCCGCTTGTGGAGAAGATGAATCAGAAAAATTAGTAGTCAATAGAATTATTGCCCGACAAGATAGTATTATTGCTTTTGCTTCGCAATATTTGGGAGTGAGATATGTTTGGGGAGGCACACAGCCGACAGGTTTTGATTGCTCAGGATATGCTTTGTATGTATTCAAAAAATTTGGATATAATCTGCCAAGAGTTTCAGGGGCGCAAGTCCAAGTAGGCAAAGAAGTTACAGAAAAAGAAGCCGAAGCAGGCGATTTGGCTTATTATGGATATGGTTCATATTATTCGCACACTGCCATTGTGTACGATAGACATCCAAAATTAGGAGTGAGAGTTATTCACGCAACTTTATGGGGAGTAGCAATTACAGCCTTGCATTTTGACCCTTATAGCGGACATAAACTATTAAATATAAAAAGAATTATCGAGTAAAATAATAATTTTCAAACATAAAAATATGTATTTTTAATCAATATATTTTTTTTTAAACAATTGTTTATTATTTATAAATATTTTTCACTATTTTAAAATATTTTTTTAACAAAAATAATTACAGATAGTTCTAATTTTCAAATATATAAAATAAAAAAATTATGGCTGTTGTTCCGTATAAAGAAAAAAACACTTCTAAAAAAAGTCAAGTAGCAGAAATGTTTGATAATATTTCTCCTAAATATGATTTTTTGAACCATTTTTTGACTCGTTTTTTGAACAATTATTTGTCTCTGTTCACAAAATAATAATGAAAAAAAACTTCGTCCAAACGGTTGTAATTGCTTGCATCAAGGTCATTTTCAAAATCATTCGAGGAAGTATTTTCCTGTTCTTCGGCTTTGTTTTTGAAATTAAAAGGCGTTTTTGCTGCCTGATTTTCTGACTCATCTGCTGCTGGTATTTCTGTAATTTGACCAGCTGTTTCGATCTGCGACTTCGAATCCTTGTTTAATTTTTTGGCAGATTCTTTCGAAGTCGCTACTAAAAATTTCCAAAAAGTTCTTTGTATTTTTCAGGATCGCTTTCACGCAATTTGTCTTTTGCCATCTCCTCCAAATCGATCATTAATTTTACTTTGTGCGACAAATAACCGACAATCAGCGGAAACATAATGGACAAAATCCAAGACAACAAATACGGATAATTCCACGTATCCAGCTCAAAAAAGCGAATTTCGTTGCTGTCAAAATATTGCGAACCAAAAGTTCCTCGCAACACAAAAACAGAAAAAGTAACTTTTAAAGTATATGGCAATTGTCCTATGTGCAAAAGCCGCATGGAAACTGCCTGCGACGCCAAAGGTATTAAAATGGCCGAATGGGATGTAGATACCAAAATAATGACCG
>RDXZ01000163.1 GCA_004293265.1 Bacteroidota bacterium
TGGGGTATAAGCACACTCCAGACAAGTCATATAAGGAGAATAACCGCGTCTGTTTTGAAATAAAATAATTTGTTCTTTTTTATCTAACTTTTCTTTCATTGCGGTCAAAAGAGCCGTTGTAAAAGTTCCTTTCATCAATTTATTTTTTCTTTCTTCTTTCATATCTACCAATTGAATATCAGGCAAAGTTGCTTCTCCAAAGCGTTCTTTGAGGGCAACTAAACCAAATTTTCCTTGTTTGGCTTGATAAAAACTTTCCAAAGAAGGCGTAGCAGAACCCAGCAAAACCTTACAATGTTGCAATTTAGCAATGACCAAAGCCATATCTCTTGCATGGTAACGGGGCGAAGGCTCGTGTTGTTTGTAAGAAGTTTCGTGTTCTTCATCAACGATAATTAAACCCAAATTATCAAAAGGAAGAAAAATACCTGAACGAACCGCGACCACAAAATTAAACCTGCCTGTAATCACGCCTTGCCAAACTTCAACTCTTTCGTTATCTGAAAATTTAGAATGATACACGCCCATTTGCCCACCAAATATTTTTTGCAATCGAGCCACCATTTGCGTTGTGATAGCAATTTCAGGCAACAAAAAAAGGACTTGTGAGCCACCCGCCAATACTTTTTGGACTAAATCTATATAAATTTCTGTTTTTCCGCTTCCTGTGATTCCATTCAACAAAACGACATCTTGTTTGGTAAAACAATCCATTATTTGCTCTGAGGCTTGTTTTTGGGCAGGAGAAAGCATTACTTTGGCAGAAACTTTGGGTAAATATTCTGCAAATCTTGATACAATGATTTCAAATTGTTCAAATACTTCGTTTTTGATTAAAGTTTGTAAAGCAGATTTATTAAACTCCTCATTTTTAGTAAAAAAATCTTTTTCGATACCTTTTTCATTTTCTGTCCAATCTCTCAAAACAGGCACCTGCCTGAGATAAGCCAAAATAATATCTAATTGTTTGGGTTGTTTTTCTAATTTTTTGGTGATTTTTTCGAGGTCAGATTTAGTAATATATTCATTAGTCAATCTTATTTTTTTGATAATTTTTGGGGTATATTTTTCTTTTATTTCTTCAAAAATCAAAACAACTTCTTTGACAATTAAACTTTGAATAATATGATAAACGTTTTCGGTTTCTAAAATATCGGCGGCTTCATCATAAGTCAATTCACCTTTTTCGTGTAGATGAGCGACTAATTTTGTTTCTTTTTCATTCAAATTTATTCTTGAAAAATCACATTCTGGTCTGATTTGAATTTTTGAAAGGCTTGAAATTTTCAGTCCCGAAGGCAAAGCAACTTGCAAAACATCACCAATGTTGCACATATAATAAGCTGCCATCCATTGAAAAAGTGAAATTTGAGAAGGTTTCACCATAGGTAAATCATCTAAAACTTCTAAAATATACTTTGCTTGATAAGTTTCAGGGGCTTTTTCGTGCAAAGACGCAACCACAGCAGTCAAAATTTTTCGTTTCCCAAACTGCACAATTACTCGCACGCCTACCTGCATAACTTCTTGTAACTCAACAGGAACGCGATAGGTAAAAAGTTGCGGAATTGGAACAGGCAACATCAAATCAGCAAAAAGGACTTTATTCATACAGATTATTCAAAAAATAAGCCTGCAAAAATAATGATAATTTTCTAACAAAAAAAACTTGATTGAAAATAATATTGTAGGAAATATTTATTCTACCAAAATCTCATTTTCAATTACCTCAATTTCCTCTGTTGTCAAATCATACATTTTATAAATTAATGTATCAATTTCTGCTTCGAGATTTGTAGTATCTTCATTTTTTTCTTTTTTGGCGATAATTTTATCGACTAAATCTGTGATTTGTTTTTCTTGTTTTTTGGTTGGAATAGGAATTTGTAAAGGCGACAAAGCCTGTATGCTGATAATTAAATCACCTGTACCTGTTTTGGGTGCAAAACGTTTGAGTTCATATTCTATCATTTTAGAATTGAGAACGCCTGTCAAATATTTCAAATGTTTTCCTGTGGCAATACAAGTACTATCTAATGCATAAGTACCGCTTTCATCATAACAAAAACGAAGTTTTGAACCAACTCTTTTCCATATAATTTTTGGTTTAGCAAAATCTTCATAATAACCACAAGCTCTCAATTCCCACCAATAATCGCCTTTGTCCTGTCTTTTTTCAGCCTCTGTTTTGAATGTTAATAAATATTTTGCAATAGAAGTATAGTTTTTACTCAACCAATTCCAAGCGATATCGAGTGTCATACTACCATAATGTTGTATAGATTCAGATTTACTTTTATTTTTTTCTTTGGGTAAATTACTTTTAATAGTATAACCTTTTGGAATAATAATTAAGTAAGTATTTTGAAAATTGTTGTGATATTTTTCAATTTCTCTGCCTCTAAATAATGGTTTTATGATTTTTTGAGCATTTTCATCTTCTAAAATCAACCTATTTTTTGTATCTTCATCAATTAAAAATGCTTCATTTAAGCCTGTAAGCACACCTCTATTTATTTTTACTCCCCATTTTTTATCAGATAATGCAGTGCCATATTGATTGACTTTGGCATAAACTTTTAGTTGTTCGGCTGTTTCAAAAAGCCATTTTTCAGCACTTAAAGAAGTTTGTTCAAATTCTATGTTATTTAGTTTGATAAAGGGTGTTATTTTTTCTGTTTTTTCAGTGATATTACAATACAAAAATTTTTCGGCTAATTTTTCTTTTTTGCTTTGAATAATTGCTACTTTTACGGTCATTTTAGGAAAAACATTGATTTTATCAAAATCGATAATTTCTTGCAATAACAAATTTTTTACCAAATAATTACGTAGATTTTTACCATAACTTGCTCTAAAAAATTTATTAGAAACCACCAACGATAATGTTCCTTGTGGCTTCAAAATATTATTCCCCAATTCAAAAAAATAAGTCAAAATATCCGCAGTGCTATCATAAATCGTAAATTTTTTCTCCAAATGTGGTTTTAAATCTTTGATTTCCTCGTGTCGAATGTAAGGCGGATTTCCAATAATCAAATCAAAACCTTGAAACTCTCCCGAATCACTCAAAATTTCAGGAAATTCAAATCGCCATTCAAACGCTTTTATATAATCAACGCCTTTTTTTTCTTTTTCTAATGCTTCACTGATTTGATTGATTTCTTTTTCTATTTCTTTGATTTTATCACGTTCTACACCATTTCCATCTCCATTTCCTATTTTTTTATCGATGCCTTTATTAAATAAATCATCATTGGAACGCAAAAATAATTCTGCTGATAATTTTTGTAATTTTAAAATGCGAGGGTCAGAATATTTGGCAATTTCAGTTCTAAAATTACCTTTAATATCATCAATAATTTGCTGTAAACCTCTTTTGACTTCTCTATTTTTTTCATTTTTATAATCATTTACAAAACCTCTATATGCTTTGATGTCATATTTTCCACTTTTCAAGGCTTTACTTAAATCAGCATTTAATCCAAAACGACTTAGCAAACTATTGCCACATTTAATATTAATATCAATATTAGGTAAAGTTTGCAATTTGGTTCCATCATAATAGTAGGCACTTTTCAAAAGTTCTATCCAAAGACGCAAACGACAAATTTTAACCGAATTAGGATTAATATCCACACCAAAAAGACAATTTTCGATAAGATTTTGTTTCTCGTGAAAAATCGTTTTTTGTATTCGATTGCTTTCTTTGTTTTTATAATTGTAAATAAATTTGTTGTTGTCTTCATCTCTAATATCCAACTCATCATCTGAAACTTCAATAAAAATATCTCGCAAAGATTTACCATTTTCATCTATCAAAATACTTAATTCACTTTTAATAGCAATAATTTCATTCAAAACCGAAACCAAAAAGTGTCCCGAACCAACCGAAGTGTCGCAAATTTTTAATGAATTGATAATTTCATTGGTTTTATTTTTATCAAAATCTTTACCTATTGTTTCATAAATATCCTCGATAGAATTTATTTTTACGTATTCTAAGTGATTATTTTGGCAATATTCTTGAAATTTTTTGACAACTTCCAGACGCACTGCCTGCCTGCACATATACATCGTGATGTAGGAGGGCGTAAAAACCGAACCATCTTTGTAGCCGTTTATTTTCTCAAAAACTTTTCCTAAAACAGACGCAGTAATAATCGTTTTAGATTCCTCTTGTATATCTTCCTTGCTTTCACTCGAAAAATTATACGCATCTAAAAATCTAAAAAAATATTCTAAAGTAAATAAACTATTGATTTTCAATTTATTATCTTTTAAAATACTTGTATCAAACAAAGGCAATTTTGCAGTATTATCTAAATTATTTACTTTGATAGTATTATTTTCTAATGTTGTAAATTCAAAAAGTGAACTATTCAAATAAGGTATTTTTTGATATTTTGCTTGAAGTATTTCCTCTCTGTTCTCTACTTCAACCGCCAAAACCTTATGAAAAAGTTTAAAAAGTTCGCCAAAACTATCAATCATTTTGATATTCAAAAACTGATAATCTTGTTTCTCTTCTTTGTGATAAGTAATGAGTTGCCCTTCTAATAATTTGAGAAACAAAACTCGATTTATCCAAGTGATAGAAAGTTCTAACGCAATTTCAAAAATTTGTTCTTCTTTATTTTTGCCATACACCGACAAATCAGGTATTCTCCGCAAAAGGTCTTCTGTCAAAATAGAATCTATGACCATTTCAAGGATTGACGCAGGATTTCGATTTTTTCTTTTTCTGATGATGATAGGTTTTCCGTCTTTTTCTATTTCTTCTACGCCTATTATGTGCAAAAGTTCGAAATAAAATCCTTCATTTAAAGAATTGCTATCATTTTCTGCATGTATTTTTAATAAATATTGAGGCGAAAAAATTTTATACAAAGCAATTAATTCTTTCTCATTTTCTTTGTTTTCACCGCGTACTATTTCATCATATTGTCTTATATCAAAATAAATACAAGGAATTTCAGCCTCTATTTTATCGATAATTTTTTCGAGTTCTTGATAAAAAAATGGATTGTTTTTGTTATCGTTTGTTTTAGTTTGATAAAGATTTTTGATTTGTGTATTATTATAAATATATTTGTCAAAATCATTGGCATCAATAATATACCACTTATAAATATTAGTAATGATAAGTTGTTTGAGTTGAAAATTATTGGCTTTATGACGCTCATCTAAGTAATACAATATCAATTCGTGAAACGCTTTTTTGTTTGGATTTTCAGCTGTTATCATTTCATTGGTATTGCTTGGGCGTTTTGCTTCGATGATAACGCCTACTTCACTATTAGTTGTTTTATCAAGGTGAATCACTAAATCTTTTTTATCTTTTGTGTTGATAGCATAATTATCTTTATAATAAGTATCTCTCAAAAAATCACGCAGATTATTTTTTAAATGCTCCTCTGTTTCATCTATCGTTTGTTTATCAATGATATTTATTTTATCGAGTAAAGTGGTAAGATTAGTTTTAAAAATATCTATTTCTGCTCTTACAACGGGCTGTCTTACTAATATTTTAAGTATTGATTTGGGAGTTTGTGTTATGAATTGAATCATCTGAGTTTTGTTTTTCTTGATAATTACTTTTGAGCCTCAAATTTACAAATTATATTTGAGATTTCAAAAAAATGTTTATTATTTAAAAAAATACTTTCAAAAAATAAGAATATACTGCTATGATAATTATCACCAAGAAAATACTTGTATCATCAAAATAAAAAGGTCTTTCTAAAATAGAAAGACCTTTTTGAAATTTTAACAATAATATTTCCGAGTTATTGAACAACTATTTTGTGGGTTGTTCTTTTAGTATTTTGAATAATCTCTAAAATATAAATACCTTTTTGTAGATTTTCAGTATTCAAAATAGTTCTGTTTGCTTTGATACTTTCTTTAACGATACTTTTTCCTTGCAAATCAAAGAGTTCAAAAGTTGTTTTATTACCATTTTTCCAATTATCAACGTTGATATTGATGTTTGCTGTGGTTGGATTAGGATATATTTTGATAATATCTTCATTCCCTTTGATAAATATTATATTAGAATAAGAAAAACTACCATTAAAATCAATTTGTTTCAGGCGATAATATATATCCTCTTTATTTTTAGATTCAAATTGATAATTATTGACGTTGTTTGTATTTCCTTTTCCGTCAACAAAACCAATCGTAGTAAATTCGGTTAAGTTTTTGCTGGTTTCGATTTCAAAACCTTTATTATTGACTTCAATGGCAGTTTTCCATTCTAATATAATATTATTCTCATCTTTTCTTTTACCTTCAAAACTCAACAAAGTAACAGGCAAAGGCGAAGAGGTAGAACTAATTTCAAATTGGCTAAAACTTGTTTGTGTCAAGCCTGTAAATTGGATTACTTTTGTTGTGTTATTAGCACTCGTTGCAGTCGCAAAAAAGTTAGGAAAGGCAGATGTAGAGTTATCAGGGCGTTTGTGCAGTCTTAAATTGCTTGGCGTAGTAACATCAGCCATAGAAATAGTATTAGAACTCGGAATAGTGAAATTAATTCCATTATAAGCCACACCACCTGTCCCAAATTGCCTCACTATCCAATAACAAGAAGTGGTGTTTGTGCCTGCATTGAGTGCATTTACGCCATTAAAAGGATTGCCACAAAGTTGATAAGCTACAAATTCATCAGCAGGGGCGATAGTGAAATTTATACTTACATTGGCATTTGTAAAATTATTCATTCCTGCGGTTACACCTTGGCGGGTAGAAGCACCTCTTGCCACTGCCAAATCGGAAGCTACACGACTTACGCCACCATTCAAAGTACCGTTATTGCCTGCCACAGCATCTATAGCATTGCCTGATGCTTCATTGAATTGATAATAAGCCACTAAGCCACTTTCTGTACCTGCCAATGTCAAGTGCATACTTTCGCGGATTTGGGCTTGAGTGCGGGCTGTGTTCCATATACGGACTTCATCTATATTGCCCTGAAAATACCCTGCGGGTGTTTCACTTCTTGATCCTATGGTCATATCATAAGCAAATGCATCTGTCGGGATTGTACCTGATGCGGCTTTGCTCCCAGTTAGCACGCCATTTTCATAAATAAGCATTTGAGTTCCGTTAAAAACTCCTACACAATGCACCCACTGATTGAGTGGGAAATTATTAGAAGAAGATATAGAGCCTTGACCACCTCCAAGTACAAAGGTTAATTTATCAAAATAAATCTCCAATGTAAATTGATTTGTTTTCCATTTATGTATCATTGCTACACCATTTGTATTAACCTTATACACCCATGCTTCAAGGGTTAATGCGTTAGTGCCATCATATAATGAATTATGAGGAATATTTACATTATCATTTAGTCCATCAAAACTTATCATATTGCCCCTTACGTCTGTAGGCAAGGCATTGATAGATTTGCCTGTGATAGCAAAATCATACATCGCCTCGTCTGCATCATTGTTGTTTACGGTTAGGGTGGCGTTGTCTGTCATAGCGAGGGTAGGCGAGTATGTTACTACGAAAGTAGCCGAACTCCCTGCCGCGACTGTAGCAGGCGCACCACTTATAACAAACTTAGTAGGATTGCTCGAAACTACGCTTGTTATATTCAATACACCTGTGCCTGTATTTTGGATAGTGAAAGTACGGGCTATAGTTCCTCCTACACCTGTAGTGCCAAAGTCTGTATGGTCTGTAGTGCTGGGCGAGGTATCGCCATCAACTATGCTGACACTGTTGCCTGTTAGGTTTATTTCGGGGGTGGGACAACTTCCTGATAAAGCATCTCCAATGATAGTCCAGTTTCTGAGACTGTTAATCAATATATTTCTATCTGTGATATTGCAGTACTGCCTGCCTAAAGACCCCAAAGTACGCCCTGTTACCGCTTGTGTAGCCCAGCCTGCTAAGGTTGCGTCATAGTTAGCCACATTCATACCACAGTTATCTAACATATTAGCAAGAATGACATTGCTGTTTAGTTGCCAACTGCCTATGTTTTGATTAAAAGAAGTAGCGTTATAAAACACATAACCCATACCTGTTACAGCACTTGTATTCCAACTGCCAATATTTTGATTAAAATTAGTACAGTTTGTAAATATAAAAGTCATACTTGTTACAGCACTTGTATTCCAACTGCCTATGTTACCATTAAAATTAGTACAATTTGTAAACATAGCATACATATTTGTTATAGTACTTGTATTCCAACCACCAATATTTCCGTTAAAATTAGTACAATTTCTAAACATATCACTCATATCTATAACTCCACTTAAATTAGGGACATCTGTGGCTGTATAAGTAAGGGCATCGCAACCCTTAAAAGCCGAATTCATAGAAATCCAAGCAATATTTCCCCATTGGGCAATAGTTTTAATTTTAGTCCTTTCCGTAGCATTGTAATCCATATAAAACTGTGGAAACGCACCTGTGATAGCCACCTGATAGGTTTCGTTATTGGTTAGCCCTGTGATGGTATAATTATTTGCAAGCCCTGTAGCATTGCCTGCTACGCCTGTAGTGGGGTTTGTCCAAACAACGCTATAATTATAACCTCCACCATTTGTAAGTATGGTAATCGTATTATCAGTAGTTACCCAAGTGGTAACAAAAGCGTTGGCAGTGCCTGTGAGTGTGATGGTTTTGTTGGTCGCACCTGCACTACTGGCAGTGAGGGTAGCGATTTTCATACCACTTGTAAGCCCCTGTTTTAGCCTTACATACACCGTTACGGGTTGCCCTATAAGGCTTCCGCTACTTTGTGTGAGGGCAAGGGTAGGCGAGAAAGTTACATTATTGGTACTCAATTCCCAATCTGTAGTAGATAGCGCAAAACTTACATCAACTCCTAAGTCTGTGCCTGATGCAGTGAAGGTCTGTGCAGTAGAGTTAGTAGCCGTATTGCTAAATGCCCCTGATAAGGTGGTGGTGGATAAAGTGATTTCGGGAGAAACAAGTTTTATTAAATCATAGTTGTTATCATTGCCCCGATAGCGCATATACAAAGTACTGCCTACCACGATAGGCGTACCTTGGTAGCCATAACCTACATTCTCATATCCTGCGAGGCTGGGTATGAACGTAAGAGTAGTGCCATCATATTTTGCCAAATCAGGGTTGCCATAATTGCCTAAGTAGCGTATATATAAGATACTGCCTACCACGATAGGGTTGTCATAGTAGCCACGATATACATCCTGATACCCTGCGGGGCTGGGTATCATAGTAAGGGTAGTGCCATCATATTTTGCCAAATCAAAGTTATCATCATTGCCAAAGTAGCGCATATACAAGGTACTGCCTACCACAATAGGGGAACCTTGATAGCCATAATAGGAATTCTGATACCCTGCGGGGCTGGGTATGAACGTAAGGGTAGTGCCATCATATTTTGCCAAATCAAAGTTGGTATCATTGTCAAGGTAGCGCATATACAAGGTACTGCCTACCACAATAGGGGAACCTTGATAGCCACGACTTCCATTATCATACCCTGCGGGGCTGGGTATGAACGTAAAGGTGGTGCCATCATATTTTGCCAAATCAAAGTTGTCATCATTGCCATTATATTGCATATACAAGGTACTGCCTACCACAATAGGGTCGCCTATGTAGCCATAATAGGAATTCTGATACCCTGCGGGGCTGGGTATGATAGTAAGGGTAGTGCCATCATATTTTGCCAAATCAAAGTTGTCATCATCGCCCCCATAGCGCATATACAAGGTACTGCCTACCACGATAGGGGCTAATGTTGTAGGGGTTTTGTATTAGTATTACTACTATTTTTACTATTACTATTTCCTTTTTGAAATCCTATTTTTATATAATAAAAACGTTCTAAT
>RDXZ01000164.1 GCA_004293265.1 Bacteroidota bacterium
TTTATTTTCATTCACAATTACCAAATCAATAAAAGAAGGCAATACAATTTTTGAATTTTCTTTGAGTTGAACCCAAAACAATAGTTCGTTTTCAGTTCCTGCTTTTGAAGATGAATCATAAAAAGTAACACCTTTGCGTAAACCTTCTTTTAATTTTTCAATATCATCAATAGATAAATTTTCTGCACTCACACGTGCTACATCTTCTTCTATATTTTTTGGATTAACCGAAAAATGATGCACATAATGCCCTTCTTTGAGTTTAGATTGTGAGCCAAGTGTTGTCATTGTACTATCATTACTTTTTTCACCCGGATTTCTAAAAGGCGATAAAATTTGTTCAGAATAAATAACATTTTCATTGAATCGATTGACTCCATGTGTTATTTGTGTTGTGCCATGAATAGAAATATTGGTTGCTCCCGCATACGTACCACCAAATAAACGCACATCAATACAAGACAACAAGTTTTTTAAGACACTAAAACGAACTTTCTTTTTATCTTTCTCCATTTCTCCGAAATGTTTTTTATATGTTTCGTCCAAAGTACGTGGCGACATTTCCTCATCGAGTGTTTTGAAATAAAATACTTTTTCATTCAAAGCATTTTTAAAGAAATTTCTTACAGAATATTTAAAAGTTTTATCAGTAGCATACACCACGCCATCAGGCAAAGTTCGAGGCTGATGCGAAAAATCAGCATTGTAATTAGAGTTGATAGACTTGACCATAGCAAAGCCCAAAACTCGATTTTTGAATGAATTACTCATATTTTTTATGATTTAAAATGTTTAAAAATAAATAAATTAATTTTGATTGTTTTTTTCTGAATTTGATTTATCACCAAAAAGTTTTTGTTCTGCAAAAATACCCGCCAATATTTCAGGTAATAAATTTTTAAGATTATAAGCGTCATCTATCATATAAGTAAGGACAAAAGAAGCTACATTTTTGAATTTATTAGAATAATTTTCGTGTTTGTATTTAGCAAAATCATTCGCTATTGCTTTTTTAAACTCTGTTGTGTTAGATTGTCGCAAATAAGGTTCTAATCGTTGATAACCTCCTTCTTCGGATTTGCTTTTTGTAAATATATAATGAATTACCTGCCCTGCTGCAAATGCAAATTTTTCTGGGCTTACATCATCTATGTTGGCTTCATTTTTTGCCAACTCATCAACGAATTGTTGATATTCTTGAAGTTTACTTGCCATTGTTTTTTCTAAATTAAAGTTATTATTAAGATTAAATTTTTCGTATAGACTAAACCAAATATTGAGTTTGTTTTTGATTTGAAAAGGTTGATCGGCTTTCAAATCATCTTTAATACCACTAAAAACCATTTCACTAAAAGCATTTTGTTGAATTGAATTTCTTTTAGATTTATACACAAAATCATAAATTGCTTTCCGATATTTTGTATAAGCCAAAAAAGTAGATGTCATTTTTTCATATCCCTTTGCATCTAAATCACCAAAATAATCAATTTTTTTGTATTTACTTCCCACCAAAGTATTGAAAACATAAAATTCTAAATCAAAAATATTTCTTAAATCAATAGAAGTCTTTAGTTGTTTATTATCCTTTTCTGTTATGCCAAAAAGATTTTCAATTGTCCATTTTTTTTCTTCTTTATATGTTAATTCGTATTGAAATTGGGTTACAAAATCAAAATCTTTGAACACTATGCCATCTTTTGTATTGACATAAAAAAGTAAATAATAATTTCCAAAATCTCCATTACATTTTGCCCAAACATCATTGATAATTTCTTTGTATCCAAATTTAGAATCGCTATCTTTAAAAATTTTGATTACTTGTTGTTGTAATTCTTCTTTAAACACAAAAATAGGCAATGGATTTGGTAAAGTTTTTCTTGCTAAAATTTTTTCAAACTCATATAAAACATTCGCATCACTTCCAGAAATTCTACCTGAAATATTAAAAGTAGCAGTTTGATGTGTTAAAAAGGGCATACTTTGATTAAAACCATTAAAAAAACTACTTGTACCAAAAATTTCGTTATCTGCATTTGGTTTTGTGTTATGTTTATTAGTATTAAACAAATTATCACTTAAATATTTTTGATGTACTTTTTTATATTGTTCCAAAGGCTCATCAAGATAAAAAATAATATATTCACCATCAGTCAAAGGTTTTTCTGCTTCATTTTCAATTTTTTGTAAAATTGGTTCATATTGTTTTTGCGTAAAAAAAGCCTTAAAAACTTCATATTTTTGTTTTTGTTCATCGGTTTCCAATAGTAAAAAACTTTTTGCAAAATATTCTCCAAACCTTTCGTCGATTTGTTTAGTTTTTTTTGTTTTATTTATACTATGTTTTTCACCACCTTCTAAATGTTCTCTTTTGAAAGCAACGCAATAAGGCGAACAACTATGAATGGCTTTAGTAGGTAAATCAAAACATTTATTTGTATCAATACACCAGCTATTCAATGCTAAAAACTTACATTTTTTGATAAAAATGGTTTCCTCCATTTTTTTTGTATGTTTTTGATACGTAATATTTTCTAAGTCCAAACTAATCAAACCATCAACTTCTTGCATTTTTAAGGCAATATGCAATCCTGCGCGTGATGTGATACCTAAATTTTTAAAATCTTCATCAAGATTTTTTGTAAATTGTACGAGTTCTTTTATCATATATGAATGTTCTTTTTTTATATAATGAATTTATTTTGTCTTTGCAAAAAATAAAATAGAATTGAAATTTACTCAATAAAATTATTCGTGTAAGCGACTTTTTTCAATCTAATCGAACCAAAAAAATGGATTTTGAAAGCCCAAGAAAAAAAAACTTGGGCTTTTTTTTATACATTTATCAATCAAAAATAAGATTACAACAACCAAAACCCATTGCATTTTCAGTTCCAAAACCAGCCATAATTCCTAATTCGATAATCTCGATAGGTGCGATTAGTTCAAAATCAAAAAGAAAACCACGAACTTTTGTTTCTGCTTCACTTTCGGCTTTTATCGTAATCAATTTTGAAACAGGAAGTTTTTCACCTAAAATCGTCAGTTTGAAAGGGAAATTTTGCCAAGATAGAGGTATAGATTTTCCTGTTGATTTGTATTTTTCTAACAAATTTTGCATAAAAAGCCCTTCATAATCTTCGTGTTCGGGTGATAAATATTCTTTTCCTCTCTCCGTTTTTTTCGCAATCACCAAAGGAGAAAGCGTTTTAAGATTGATTTTTGTATCTGTAATTTCAAAATTTATCATTTCTACATTCGATACTTTAAAATCCATTTGAAAAGTTTTGTTGCCAATACTTCCAATTTGGTCACGAAACAAACCCAAAATAAAGGTTTCTGTTCCTTTTTCCATATAAAATCCAATCTGAAAAGAAATCTCACGACTTTCAATTCTAAAACCTTGTTCTTGTTTCTGAAATTTTTGAAAATGCAAATGAGAAAATGAAAAAAGTTTAAAAATCTTTGTTTCATTGATATAACCTTGATTGTGTAAAAAATCGCTGTATTCTTCATCAGCATTTTTTAAAACTTTATAAATCCAGCCTGATAATTCATATTGATAATTATAAGACAAATAAGACGGAACTTTCGCTAAGGAAAGTGTGATTTTGAAACGCATAATTTTTTATGTTTAAAATTTATTTTCGCACAAATATAGTAAAACATTTATATAAAATAATAAATAAATTAAAATTTCTAATTACTTTCTCATTTCTGAAATTTTTAGTCTATTATTTTGTTTTACAATGCAAAAATATGTGAGTAGCGTGCATAAAATACTGCACGATTGATTATATTTGCAAAAAAATTATAAAAAATAAAAAAAATTATAAAAATGGCTGAAAATAATAAAAAAAAAGAGCAAATTAAAACGATTTTAGATTTGTTCAATAAAAAAGAATCTATCAGTGCAAAAGAATTGAAAAAAAATTGTAATATTGAAGAAAGGCAACTAAAATATTATTTACAAGCCATCAGAGATGAACATCATATCAATATCGAATACAACAAAAAAATCAACGAATATGTAAAAAAAGACAATGCAAAAGGAAATTTAATCGATTCGCTTTATATTACAAATAAAGAAATAACAGCATTCGAAAACGCTATCAGTACACTAAAAAGTTTGAAAGATTTACCATTATTTAGTGATTTATCTGAGTTATTTGATAAACTCAAAGATACTATTCAGTTTCGTTATCAATCACAAACAAAAGAAATTATCGAATTTGAAAATGTACCACTTATCAAAGGAACTGATTTGATTATGCCCATTTGGGAGCGTATCAAAGAAGAAAAAGTCATAGAAATTCGATACAAAAAATTTGATGACAAGGAAGAAAACTATGTTTTACACCCATATCAACTCAAAGAATATCAAAATCGATGGTATGTAATTGGTTTAGAAAATAGTAAAAATGATTTGAGAATACTTGCTTTGGATAGAATTGAAGAAATAACAAATTCTTGGGACGTAAAATATATTAAAAATACCACTGATTTAAAAAAAATATTTTATCACTCTTTTGGATTATACCTCAACACAAAACAACAAACAGAAAAAATAATCTTGGAATTTTCATCAAAAAGAGCAAAATATCTTAAAACACAAGCATTTCACCCACAACAATCAGAAACCAAAAGGATTTTAAAAGATGATGAAAATGGATTGACTATTCAATTTGATTTAAAAATAAATGACGAACTAATAATGAAATTGGCAAGTTTTGGGAGTGATGTAAAAATTATTTCTCCTCAAAATTTACAAACAAAATTAAAGCAATATCTTGAGCCTGTGATTAAGATGTATCAATAAAAATAATACAAAAAATAGACTTCAAAAAATTCAAAGTCTATTTTTTGAACATTTAAAACTATATTTGATTTGTTTCCTCCAAATTTTTTTCATTTGGAAAAATATAACTACTGACAACCATCGTAAAAATAGCTATTCCTAAACCGATAAAAACAGGCGGAGTATCCGAAGTTACGCTTGAAGCCAACAACCAAGTACTAAAACCTAAAATCATTGACAAAATTGCCGCCGTTCCACTTGCTTTTTTCCAAATCAAACCTGCCAAAAACGGAGTAAACAAAGAAACCAAGCCAATAGCAGAAGATTGCTCGACCAATTTACTAATCGCAGGATTTAAAATTCCAATCAAAGTCGCACAACAAGCAATAAACAACACACACAAGCGCATTGTGAATAAAAGTTGTTTGTCAGTCAAATTTGGATAATATGGTTTGAGAATATTCTCACTCAAAACTACTGCTGGGGCTAACATTGCACCGCTTGCCGTACTCAAAATAGCAGAAATTAATGCCCCAAAAAATAAAATTTGCACAAACTCAGACGTATGCTGTAATACTAAATTGGGTAACATTTTTTGTGCATCTCCTTCCATCAATTGAGGATATAAAATTTTGGCTGATAAACCAATAATCAAAGGCATAATAGCCACTACTAAATACAAACCTGCCGCCATAAAAGTAGAATTAACTGCCACTTTTTCGCTTTTTCCTGCCATTAAGCGTTGAAATAAATCTTGTTGTGGAATAGAACCCAAACTTAAAGTTATCCAAGCCGCCGCATACGCCATCGTATCTTTGTAAGTAGATTTGGGTAAAAAATCGAACGTGTTTTTAGGTGCTTTTGCTAATAAAACTTCAAAACCACCAATTTTATCTAACATCAACCAAGTCAAAATCAATAACCCAACAATAATGACAATCGTTTGTAAAAAATCAGTAATAGAAACCGCCCACATTCCGCCTGTGTAGGTATAAAAAACAACCAAAAGTGAGCAAATAATAATGCCTACATAAAGTGGCATTCCTATAAACAAAGATTGAAAAATAATCGCCATCGCCACCAATTGTGCGGCTACCCAACCAAAATAAGAAGGAATCATAAACCAAGCCGAAACCTGCTCAGCGGTACTCCCATAACGAATTTTAAAATAATCATTGAAAGTAACCAAGCCCATTCGATAGAGCCTTCTGGCAAAGAAAAAACCAACGATTAGCAAGCATAAAACTACTGCAAAAGGGTCTTGAATGACTCCTAAAAGACCTTTTTCAGCAAATTCTGAAGAGGCACCCAATACCGTTTCAGAGCCAAACCAAGTGGCAAATAAAGCAGTAGAAGCCATACTCAAAGGCAAACTTTTACCTGCTAATGCAAAATCTTCTGCCGTTTTTACTTTGGAAGATGCCCAATAACCGATGGCTATTGTGATAAATAAATAGGCAAGAATACAAGGAATTAAAAACATTTTTTTTTAGATTTGATTTTATATTAGATAGTTTTTAGTTTTTTTGTAGATGACAATAAATATTTTTTTTGTTTATATCTTATGAATTTCTTTTAAAGCTTCTTCACAAAAAATAATTACTTTTTTGATGTTTTCATTCATTTTTTCTGTTGAGTTTGTGGTATTTTTAAGCATTAATACTCCTTCATTCAATAAATCTTCTAATTTTTGTAGATGTAGATATTGCATTGCAGGTTTTATTTTATGTATCATTACGCTCAATTCCTTTTTTTTCTCTTCTTTTAATAAATTTTCATATTGTATGATTAAGTTTGAAAAAAAATTAAGATAAAGTTGTCTTAATTCCAATAAATATTCTTTGTCATTATCAGCTAATTCGTATATTTTAGGTAAAATATGTTTGATAGATTCCATTGTTTTGTAAAAGTAGTAAGTTATAAAAATAATAAGTTATAAAAATAATAAGTTAAGTGTATTTGTTTTTGATATTGTGTATCATTTTAAGATACAGTTTTACTAAAATAAATGTAAAAATATTTTTCAAAGAAATAAACTTGTAAGATTTATTTCTTTAAAAAATATTTTTTCTATGTAATTCTTCAAGCAAATCCATATTTTTTTGGCTTAATTTGCTACAAAGATAAAAAATAAAAAATAAAAAACAAATATTTCATTATATTTTTTTAAAAATATATGATATGATAAATTATATACTATGGTTATTAAAAGTAATACATATATTATAATTTTTTTGCATAAAAAAAGGTTCATAATAAATTATGAACCTTCTTTTGTTAGTTCATCATTTTAAAAATGTAACCCAAAAGTAATTACTCCGCTCCACCAAACTTGTTTTATTTGAACAATTGGTTCTTTGCCTGAATAAGGTGAAGAAGCAGAAAAAACATAAGGTTGGTAGATTGAATTTGTACTTTGACGTGCTAAAGCAAATTCCAAAAAATAGGTTTGTTTTCTAATTCCTATTCCACCTGTAAAAACATGAATATTGCGGTCTATATTATCTACCAATGTATAAGGGTTGGCTTGGTAATTATAACCTGCACGCAATCTATAAATATCATAACGAAACTCAAAAGCCCCTCTATAATTCCAAACAGGTTTTATAAATCTATTTAAAAAATCGCTATCTGCTTTCAAATCTCCGCTATTTTTTCCACGTAAAACCATTGCATTATAACCAATATATTCTGCTTCTGCGGTAAAAAATCCATATTTTCCAATAAAAATACTGCCTCCTGCATTAAAACGCCAAGGCGAATTATAGCTATAATTATACTCACCCGGCAAAGTAGGTTCTGTAGCAGTTTTTAGTACATTTTGCGAATTATAATATTGTGTGTCAAAAGTCAAATCAAAAGTTTCGTACACATTATAAAAAGTAGGAGAAGTAATAGACGCACCTACTCGCAAAAACTCTATCGGTCTATACATCAAACCAAAATTAGCATCAACACCTGTTCCTGAGGTTTTGAGATTATCTCTTTCTTTGTAATTATCTAAAATAGAACTATTTGACAGCACTTTTTCTGCATAGTCTTTGTTTCGAGAATAATTGAGCGAGCTAATCCCGATACCCATTCCGATAAATAATTTATCATCATAATTACCACCATAAGCAATGCTCCATTTTGTCTGTCCACCTGAGGTTCTATATGTTCCTTTTTGATTAATATTTCCAAAAAGGTTTTCGTTGGCATCACGTACATAAGTAAAATAAGTAGTATTATTGGGGTCTGGATTTCCATTACTCAAAACAAGGTCTGGATTTATCAAACGGGCATAATAGGCGGAGGTCGAAACAGGATAAAAATTGGGACCGACATCTAAATTTTCTAAATCACCTGTTCTAATTCCTCTTGCTTGGTCTGCATACCAATCTGTTTTTGAAGTAGATTTATTATCACCTTGATAACTAAATTGAAATGGAAACTGATTGATTCTTGTGGCATTGATAGCCAACGCACCGCCTCGCCATTTTGATTTTTTTTCACTTGGCAAAGCAATCACAAATCCTATTCCTCCCAGACTTGGGGCGGTTCTTCCGTCTTTATTTGTGTTTCTCAAAAAAGTTGTTTCTGTATTGACAATATTCAAGCCGGGCGTAATGCTTATCTCTGATTTTGTATAAAAACCTAAACCTGCGGGATTGGTTGAAGCAGAAGCAATATCACCTCCTAATGCCACATTACAACCTGCCAAGCCTTGGTATCTTGCCGTACCATTTAGACTCAAACGACTAAATTGCAATACTGTTTCTGCATAAGATTGTGCCTGAGTTTGAATATGAGAAGAAGAAAATAACAAGATAAAAAGAGAGAAATATTTAATTTTTGATATTAATTTCATTTCTTAGAAAAGTTAGTTTTTGTTTATTTTTTTTGAGAATAATGGATAAAAATAAAAAAATTAGAAATCTTATTAATTATATAAAATAGGTTATAAAATTTCTAATTTTTATTCAGAATTTCAAGCAAAGTTAGTTTCTTGGTCTTGTGCGATTGTTTCCGCCGCCATTATTTCCCCCACCATTGTTAGCAGGCGGATCGTATGAAGGTGTACTTCTATAACTATCATTACTTCTTTCACGAGTTCTTTCATTATTTCTAAATATATTATCGTTAGAATTGTCCCTCGTTCTTTCAGGTTGTCTTGTCCTTTCTCTTGGCACAACAACAGGTGAATTATCGTTATTCAAATTTTCTCTACCGCGACCTCTATCAGGATTAGTATTTCTTGGCGTATTGGTATTATTGTTCAAATCTTCCCTGCTACGACCTCTATCGGGATTGGTAACTCTTGGTGTATTGGTGTTATTATTACCATTATTATTCAAATCTTCCCTGCTACGACCTCTATCGGGATTGGTAACTCTTGTGTTATTTCCGTTATTGTTGGGTTGCCCAGTACCACGTCCACCTGTTGTACCATAATCAATTCCTGTTTCATTGCGTTGTCTTGTGCGTGCAGAACTATTTGTGATAATGGTAGAACCACCTGTATTATAACGAGGACCTGAATAATGATTTGGAAGATTTGTAGGTTGAACGGGTGGATTAAAATTATTATTCCAGCCATTATTTCCCCAGCCGTTATTGTTCCAATTATTCCCCCAACCATTTCCATAATAATTATTGTTCCAGCCATTGTTACCCCAACCATTATTTCCCCAG
>RDXZ01000165.1 GCA_004293265.1 Bacteroidota bacterium
TCTGTACGCGGTTTAAATTCACGTTTTTCGCCAAAAGATTTTCTTTCTCCGTAAGATTTTCTTTCTCCACCATAACTTCCTCCCTCTGTACGCGGTTTAAATTCACGTTTTTCGCCAAAAGATTTTCTTTCTCCGCTGTTGTTTTCTCCACCAAAACTACGTTTTGGTTTATCATTGTTACCTCCAAAAGATTTTTTGTAATCTTTTTTAAATTCATCTTTTTTATCAGAAGAATAACCATCTCCTGAATTTCTTTTGTTATTTTGCTTTTTCATTTTTAAGCATTTTTTGTGATACAAAAACGTATCAATTTTTAATTTTTATGAGGTCGTCCAAAACAAAAAAGATTTTTTTGTTTTTTCTAAAATATTTTTTTTATTGTTTTTGTATCATCAACTTTGCGCACATAGTGGTTTTTAGGAGATATAAACAACAAAAAAATATCATTGTTGATTTGAAGTGCAAAGTTAGTGATTAAATATGATTTAAAAAAAAATAATTACATTTATTTATTTATTATTTAGTTACCAGTTAAAAAAAAGAATTTTTTCTCTTGTTTGCGTTTTTACTATTGCTATAAATGAAAGATTTTTTGATTTTATTTATGATTTTTTCTATTAGATTTTTTGATATGGTATATTTTTGGTCTTTGCGGGCGGTGTGGTATAATAATTATTAATCTTAGAAAAATACTATTTTATGAACCTTTAAAAAGCAAGTTTATAATTATGTTTTGTGGTATGTTTTTTTTTGATTTTTCAAATTAATTTATTACTTGTGGTAGATTTTTATTTTTTACTAAGTTTTATATTTTATTTTGTAAAAGAAATTATCTGTATTAATTTTGCATAAAATCGTAACAAATAATATAAAATTACTATAAAAAATTAAAAAAAAATCTTATTTTTTTTGGAAAATTAAAAATTATGTTCTAAATTTGAATTTAAAACCAATTTTTATGAGAAATAAAATATTAGAATCATCACAAACAAAATCCATATCTACCTTTAATTATAGTTCAATTATTAACTATCAATCAAAAATTGAACCTTCTTATTATTATATCGCACTCAATAATGAAATTCCAGAGGTAATTACTTTTCATGGTTCGGTCAAAATTAGTGAATTATTAAAAACAATTATCGATAGATATGAATGTAAAAAAGAGGATATTTGGCAATATTTTTATCACTCGCGAAGCGAAAAAACAATCAAATTAGATATTTTTTGTGTTTTTATTACTAATTCTGTGATGTTATATTGTGATAATGATTCGTCTGAAACTATTATTTATTTTACAAATACAACCGAACAAACACTTTTAGATGAATTAACACAATTTATCAAATCGCATTTGGTAGAGGATACTTTTGTGCCTGAGAGTAAAATATTTTTATTGTACGAAAATAAAGGGCTATATTTACAAGATTTTAAAGTCAAAGAATATCCGATGGCACTTAACGAAAACTATAATGAAGATTTTTTAGAAGTTCATCAAATTATCGTAGATAGGTTAAACAAACAAGATGATAAGGGAATTGTGTTGTTACATGGTGCGCCTGGCACAGGAAAAACGAGTTATATTCGTCATCTAACTTCTTTAATAGGAAAAAAAATGATTTATATTCCGCCTGATTTTGCGTACAAAATTGCTTCACCTGAATTTTTACCTTTATTGATTGATAATCCAAATTCGGTTTTGATTATAGAAGATGCAGAAAATATTATCGAAACAAGAGATAGTTCACGCAATATGTCAGTATCAAATTTGTTAAATTTGGCAGATGGATTGTTGTCAGATTGTTTGAATATTCAAATTGTTTGTACTTTTAATACTAATATTAATAAAATTGACAAAGCTTTATTGAGAAAAGGTCGTTTGATTGCATCTTATGAATTTAAGCCTTTATCGACACCAAAAGCACAAATTTTGTCAGATAAATTAGGATTTTCTTCTAAAATAAAAAAAGAAATGACTTTAACAGATGTATATAACCAAAAAGAAAAAGATTTTGATAATGAAGATTTTTTGGAAACAATAGGTTTTTCAAAGTAGATTTTTTACAAAAAAAGCATTTATGAAATAAAAAAACGCTACCAAAATTTACTAAATATAAAAAAAATAGTATTTTTTTGTAGTATTTTTTTTGTAATGATTTAGGTATGGTCAAAAAATTATTATTTAATTTTGTACAAGCGTCCACATTTGCACCAAAAGTATCTAAATAGTTACAAAAATAGTTATATTTTGATATAAAAAACTATAAAAAGCAATAAAAACAAAATAATATTTTTTACTTTTTATAAAATACCAAAATTATAAATAATGAAAATAAATATTTATCATCATTGAAGTTGTTTTGCTATTAAAATCTTTAAAAAGTACAATAAATAACAAAAATATTATACAAAGAAATAAAAAGTAACTATTTTTTTTGCATAATGTTTTTATTTTTAAAAAAAATAAATTAAATTTGCAGTGCTAAATTATAGCAAAATCTTTAATTATTTAAAAAATTCTTAATTATGTTAAAAAAAATCTATCTAACTTTATTTTTAGTATGTTTGGGGATAGGAATATCTTTGGCACAAACTAAAAAAGTAAGTGGTACTGTAAAAGATGCTTCTACAAACGAAGGAATTCCAGGAGTTTCTGTGCTTGTAAAAGGCACTTCAACAGGTACTACGACTGACATCAATGGGGTTTATTCATTGGATACTCCTCCAAATGCAGTATTAATTTTTCAATCTTTAAGTATGGTAACACAAGAAATCGCAGTAGGCAACCAGTCTGTTATTGACGTGAATATGAGTGCTGATGTGATTGGTTTGAAAGAGGTTGTTGTAACGGGTTATGGTGATAAAAGCCAAACAACTTTTGCTGGTGCGGCTTCAGGTATTAACACAAAAGCCATCGAAGGAGTACCTTTGGCAAGCTTTGACCAAATGTTACAAGGACAAGCACCTGGTTTATCTATTTTATCAAGTAGTGGACAACCTGGTAATGGCAATACCAATATTGTGATACGTGGTATTGGCTCTTTTGGAAACAATAACCCATTAGTTGTTTTAGATGGTGTACCTATTTCATCAGCAGTATTATCAACTATCAACCCCAACGATTTTGAATCTGTCAATGTTTTGAAAGATGCAAGTGCCGCTTCCGTATATGGGTCAAGAGGTGCTAATGGTGTAATTGTAGTTACTTCTAAAAAAGGTAAAACAGGCAAAACACAATTTAGTTATAATTTTCAACAGGGTATTAACAGGGCACCTTTTAATAATAGATTACCTATTATGAATACTAACGAAAAAGTTGACATGGAATTAAAAGCAATTGCTTATAATTCTAGTTGGACTGCCCCTTTAGGTTTAACGGTTTCTGGTATGACACCTGCTGAAATAGCAGAACTAAGAACAATAGAAACAGATTGGAGAAGGGTTTTATTTAATGATGCTGCAAGTTCAAGAATGCATGAAATAAACGCTTCTGGTGGTAATGATAAAACTACATTTTATGTATCAGCAGGTTTATTTTCACAAGAAGGAACAGTTAAAAATACAAACTTAAATAGATATACACTAAGAACTAATATAGAACATACTTCAGGTAACTTTAAAATAAATACTAATCTAAGTTTAGGTTATTCAAGATCTAATACTACGGTTGAACAAGATCCTGTTGTTAGCACACCACTTAATGCTGTAAGATGGCTTAATCCTTATGACCAACCCTTTGATGCTAATGGAGAGTTTATTCCATTTTACCCAATTTCATTTGCGGCTAATCCACTTCAAGACATTACACTGAACAAACGTAGAAATGACCAGATAAAAGCAATAGGAGGTGTAACTCTTCAATACAATGCTCCCTTTTTGAAAGGCTTATCTTTTCGTAACAATTCAGGTATTGACTATACTCAGATTGATAACGTTAGTTATACAGATCAGGCAACTTATGTTGGTTCAGCAGCAGCAACAAGAGGTCAAAGAGGGTCTTTGGATAATTTTACTGATAGAAGAATACGTTTAATTAATACGCTATCTGCTAATTACTCGAAAACTTTTAACGATATACACAATATATCTGCGGGTATTTATTACGAATTTATATATAATCAGTTCAATGACTTTGGGGCTACTGCTTACGGCTTTTCAGGTGGTAGAATTTTGACCGTTGATGGATCTACACCTGGTTCACAAACAGGTGCCAATTTTATCCCACAATTGAGAGGTAATAGAACAGAAAATGCACTTGCATCTGCCTTTATTGACGCATCATATACCTATGATAATAAATATACAGTTAATGCTGGTTTTAGACGTGATGGGTCTTCTAAATTCGGTCAAAATAAAAGATATGGTAATTTTTATAGTATAGGACTTAGCTGGGCTGTCACAGAAGAGAAATTTATGGAATCTATAAGTGCAATAAATACATTAAAATTAAGAGGTAGTTATGGTATTTTAGGAAATCAAGCGCCTTTAGGTGATTTTGCTCGCTTAGCTAATTATGCAAATGCAAGTTATGGTGGTGTTTCAGGCTTTATTCCTGCTAATTCACCTAATCCAAATTTACAATGGGAACAAGGTGCTAAACTTAATGTAGGTGTAGATTTTGGATTTTTCAAAAATCGTATCACTGGTTCGGTTGATTATTATAATAACCTTACAACAAATGCATTATTTTCTACTCAAGTATCACGTACTACAGGATTTAGTTCTCTTATTGATAATGTGGCAAGTATTCGCAACAGAGGAATTGAGGTAGCCATAAACACAATAAATGTAGATTACAAAGGATTTAGATGGGAAACAAATCTTAATTTCTCTTATAATAAAAACACTGTTATGTCATTATCTAATGGACAAGATTTGATAGTTGAAGCAGGTTCTAGTACAGCATTGAAAGTAGGATATCCTATCAATACATTCTATGCAGTTCCTTATTTAGGCGTGAACCCTGCTACAGGTGATGCAAGGTTTCAAAATTTAGACGGAAGTGAGTCTAACTCTACTGCCCTTTCTCAAAGACGCTTGCTTGGTTCTGCTAATTCTCCTTATTATGGGGGCATCACTAATACTATTTCTTATAATGGATTGTCTTTATCTTGTTTATTTGTATATTTTTATGGTAATCAAATATATAACTCTGATAGAGAAAATTTAGAACAACCTAGTTACATTGTTTCGAATGTATCAAGAGAAATGCTTACTGCTTGGACTGGTGCAGGGCAAATCACAAACATACCAAGATTAGATTTTGCTTATCCACACACTCAAATATCAACAACAAGATACATCGAAGATGGACATTTTATTAGATTACGAAATATTCGCTTATCTTATCAAATACCTGCTTCAAGGTTAGGAGCTGGTAAATATATTCGTAATGCTAATGTATTTATACAAGGACAAAATATTCTGACTTTCACTAACTACCGTGGACAAGACCCTGAAATTGGAGGTACTCCTGCTGACTTAGGTGTTGGAACACAACAAGGTCAATATCCACAACCTATTATTTACACAATGGGCTTCTCATTAGGTTTCTAAAAAATAAAAAATAAAAAATATGAAATATATAAATAAAATATTTTTCTTTATCATATTATTTGGTAACATAATATTACTAAATAGTTGTGATTCACGTCTTGATATTAAACCCCAGGACTTTATTGACGAATCAAAAGCATTTCAAAGTTTAGATGATTGTAATAATACGCTTGGTTTAGCATATTCCCCTTTGCGAGGTGGTGGTGCAGCAGAAGGTACAGGCGCATATCTTCCTATTATATTTGATATGATGACTGATGAAATGAAAGAAACTATCCCGTCGTCATTAGGAAATTTTAGACCAATTAGTGATTGGTATTATGCTGCTGATAATTCTATTATAACTAATGCTTGGGGGTTAGGATATACAAGTATTATGCGTTCTAATTTAGTATTAGCAAACGTAGATAGGTTTGCAAGCCCTGCAAATCAAACCAAAGTAAATAGAATCAAAGGGCAGGCTTTAGCACTTAGAGCTTATGTTCATTTTGATTTATTGAGATGTTTTGGACAAAGTTATGATAGAAATTCAGGTACTTTGGGGGTTCCTGTAGTAACAACACAGGGAGATCCTTCTCGTAAACCAAATAGAAATACAGTAAAAGAGGTTTATGATGCTATTTTTCAAGATTTATTACAGGCAAGAACACTATTAAGTAATGTTGACGAAACAATAGCTATCAGCCGTTTAGACTTGAGAGCCGTAAATGGATTATTAGCAAGAGTTTCTTTATATGCAGGGCAGTGGGCAGATGCAATTACCTACTCTACAGCTGTAATTAACACATCTAGTAACTTAGCAACAGGCACAACTTTCACTAATATTTGGGCAAGAGATATTTATCCACCAAATGGTGAGGTATTGTGGGCAATTCCATACATAAGTTCTGCTGAAGGTAGGTTAGCAAATTTTGTAATAACTTTTGCTAGCGGTAATTATAATCATTCTTATATTCCTACTAATGCCTTAGCAGACTTATACAATACTAGCCTTGATATTCGTTATAGTGCTTATATTGGTGCTGATTTAAGCTTAATAAGAGGAGTAAGAAAATTTATAGGACGAAATGGGCTTACTGACGGAGTTGTCGATAATAAGGCACTCCGTTTAGGTGAAATATATTTGATAAGAGCAGAAGCCTATGATAAATCTGGTAATGCAACAAATGCCTTAGCAGATATAAATACATTAAGAGTGGCACGTGGATTGCCTACTATAACAGGTGTAAGTTTAACTGCCAATATCAAAGCAGAAAGAAGACGTGAGCTAGCATTTGAAGGACATAGATGGTTTGACATTCGCAGATATGGAGAAGGTATTATGCGCGGTGCAGATTGGGGCGCACCATCTATATCACAATCTTTACCTCTTGGTAACTTCAGATTTGTATTCCCAATTCCACAAGGCGAAATATTAGTAAATCCTAATATGGTTCAAAACCCAGGCTACTAAAAATCAAGTCGTTTTGAAAAAATAAAAAATACTTAAAAGCAAAATTTTGCTTTTAAGTATTTTTTTTAATATCAATAAAAAATATAAAAATGAAAAAAATGAAATCTATTTATTATACGAAGTATAAACTTTTGCATCACTTTCTGTAATATCAATATCACTCATAATAATAAGCCTCTCGACTACATTTCTCAACTCACGAATATTACCTGTCCAATTTAGTTCTTTGAGATAGCCCAATGCTTCTTCGCTAATTTTTTTGATACTCGCTCCATACTCCTCAGCAATATCCACCAAAAACTTATCTACTAACAAAGGAATATCCTCTTTTCTTTCGTTTAAGGGTGGTACGTGCATCAAAATCACACCCAAACGGTGATATAAATCTTCTCTAAAATGATTTTCTTCTATTTCTTTACGAAGATTTTTATTCGTTGCCGCAATCACACGCACATTGACACTAATTTCTTTATCGCCTCCAACTCTTGTAATTTTTCCTTCTTGCAAAGCACGTAATACTTTGGCTTGAGCAGATAAACTCATATCTCCAATCTCATCTAAAAACAAAGTTCCACCATTGGCTTGCTCAAACTTCCCAATTCTTTGTTTGATAGCAGAAGTAAAAGAGCCTTTTTCGTGTCCAAATAATTCGCTTTCAATCAATTCACTCGGAATAGCGGCACAATTTACCTCAATAAGTGGTTTATTTGACCTCAAACTTTTGGCGTGAATCCATTTACAGACCAACTCTTTTCCAGAACCATTCGGACCTGTAATCAAAACTCTTGCCTCAGTAGGCGCAACTTTCTCAATATCTTCTTTGAGCCTTTTGATAGGGTCTGAAGTACCCACAATATCATAAGTTTTTGAGATTTTTCGTTTTAAAACCTTAGTTTCTTGCACTAATTGAGATTTATCTAAGGCATTTCTTACACATAACAAAAGTCTGTTCAAATCAGGTGGTTTTTGAATAAAATCGAATGCACCCATTTTAGTTGCTTCGACGGCGGTTTTGATAGTTCCGTGTGCAGAAATCATAATGAATTGAATATCTTTACCCAATTCACTTACCCTTTCTAATACTTCCATTCCGTCCATTTTAGGCATTTTTATATCACAAAGAGCGAGGTCATATTCACCGTTTTTGATTTTTTCATATCCTTCTTCGCCATCTTGCGCCTCATCAACTTCGTATTTTTCATACTCTAAAATATCTCGGAGTGTATAACGAATGCTTTTTTCGTCATCAATTATTATGATTTTAGCCATTTTTGTAAAGAATAGTTTGCTTTTTTGATTTTAAGTTACAAAGTTATCAAAAAAAAAATAATTTGCAAATTATATATAAATTATTTTTTTTATTTTTTTAATCTATTTCAAAAATATGAAAAAATATCATTTTTTTTTATCAAAATATTATAATAAATTTGGAAATTATGTATTTTTTTTACAAATATCAAACTTTTATCTTGTTTTATTTTTTGATGAGTTTATGATAAGTTCAAATATTAATAGGATAGCAAACGATTGTTTTTTTATGATTAGAATATTTTTTACCTATTTTAAACTCGCTGTTTTATTTTTAAATTTTATATAATTAAAACATTTTTTGAAAAATAATTTTTTTTTTATAAATTTGCACACAATAAAAGAGTATTACAAATTGTGTTTTAAAAATAGACGTGAAATAAATAATTAAAATAAATAATTTTTACGAACTAAAAAAAATATTGAACTATAATAAACACAAATAATCATATAATTTTTTGTTTTATCAATTATCAATTAAGATTTATTTTATAAAATAACAATATGAATTTTAAAGAAACTTTGTCCCAAGCAGTTGTTTTTGAATTGTTGGCACAAAGTGGACAACAATTAAATGTCCCTACTTATTTGGTTGGTGGCTTGGTCAGGGACTGGATTTTAGAACGTCCTTGCACCGATATTGATGTTGTTTGTGTAGGAAGTGGCATCGTATTAGCAGAAAAATTTGCTGAATTATATGCCCAAAAATATAATTATAAACCCGAAGTAAGCGTTTTTAAAAATTTTGGAACTGCTATGTGCAAGGCAGGAGAATGGCAGGTGGAGTTTGTAGGGGCAAGACGAGAATCTTATCAAAGAGATTCCCGAAAACCTATTGTCGAAGACGGAACTTTGGAAGATGACCAAAATAGACGAGATTTTACTATTAACGCAATGGCAATTAGCCTAAA
>RDXZ01000166.1 GCA_004293265.1 Bacteroidota bacterium
CTATCAATAACGAATTTCGTTATTACATTGTGAACAAAGTTCTGTTACACTACTTTTGTTGGTATAAAATATCAGATTATTTAATTTCTTTTCCTTACAGATATACAAATAATTGTAAAAAATAAAAAATAAAAAAAATACATCTAAAAAATTTGTTATTTCAAAATAAAACTTTAACTTTGCTTAATATATAGTTGAAACGATTGATTTATTTATTTTTTTCTCGTTCAAGTTATATTTTTTACACTTTTTTATCTATTATTTTTTATACCTGATTATAAATATGGAAACTTTAAAATCCTTAATCCAAATCGTAACCCAAAAAAGAGTTAAAAAAGTAGAACTCTTTGATGAGGATAGTCGGAATAAATCAAGTCATTATTACGCACTTTTTCATGGAATTCACCAAGAAAAATACACTTCTGACCAAGATGCCGCCAAAGATATTTATGCTTGTGATGCAAGTGAAAAAAAATATCTTATTCTAAAAACTCGCCTGAAACAAAAACTAATGAATACTATTTTTTTCTTAGACCCTGAAGAAAATGAAAGTGTTTCTGCCTTAGATTTGATTAGACAAGATTGTGAAAAAATAATTTTTCAAGCAAAAACTTTACTTTTGTGTGAAGCAGGAGAAATTAGTGTAGCATTGATTGAAAAAAATTTAAAAAAAGCACAAGACAATCATTTGACTGATATTGTGTTGGAAAGTGCAAAGATTTTGGCTGATTATTACCTCAAAAAAGGTCAAAAAACAGATTTTAATAACCATAACAATATGGTTGCTAAATATTCAAAAATGTTGTTTTATGAAAACGAAGCACACCACCAATGGAAAAATATTGAATTTGAATACAAAAAAGAAAATACAACTAACGATATATTGCTCGAAAGCCTTAAAAATTTTTTGAATTGGTGGGAAGATAAAAAAGAAAATTTGGAAGGAAAATTAAAAATTTATTACGACCAAACCAGTTTTTTATACTCAAAAATAAGCCAAAAACATGAAGACGTAACTTCATTTTTTAAAAAACAATTTGAAATCGTACAAAATAACCCCGAACAATTTAGTAAAAATGATGTGTTGAGTTGGGAATTAGAAAAAGCAAACCATCTTTTGAATTTTAAAAAATTTGATGATTTTAAATCAGTGTTCAAAACTGAAAAAAATATTGAGGAAATTCCTTTAAATTTTTGGATTGAACAACAAGAATATAAATTTATGGCAGCTTTGTATCAACAAAATTATGCTGAAGGAAATGCTATTTTTCAAGAAACGCATAACGAAAATAGGTTCAAAAAAATCTCCGAAGATAAAAAAGAATTTTGGTATGTAGCCGCTTCTATTTTGCATTATTTTCATAAACAAGAAAAAATACCTAATAGCAAAACAATTAGTTCTGCTAATAAAATTAATTTTAGATACCAACTTTTCTTAGAATATGCACCCGAATATCAAAGAAGTAAAAGAGGCTTGCATGTGATGTTGATGACAATTCAAATCCTTTTTTATATTGAAAGATTAGAATTTACTCAAATTCAAAAAAGATTAATCAATCTCAATGAATATTGCCGATTATATCCTAAAAAAGACGGAAATTTTAGAAGCGAATGTTTTATTAATATGGTCAATATTTTGGAAAAAAATGATTTCAAATATTACCCCACTAAAAAAGCAACCGAAGAACTATTGACAGAATTAGAAAATACTCCGATTGATTATCGTGGTACTTTTAGAAATATCGAAGTAATTCCTTACGAACATCTTTGGAGTCTTATTATGGAAAAAATTAGAAGTTATAAATATGTCTAAAATATATTTAAACCAAAAAAAAGCCTACAAAATTGAAAAATTGTGGGCTTTTTTTTGGGTTTAATCAGGCATCAACTTTAATCCAAAAATTAAAATATCATCAATTTGTCTGCTGTTTTTAGTCCATTCATTGATACGTTGCCTCAAAATTACTCTTTGTTCATTGAGTGGTTTTTCGTGAATTTCTAATAATAAATTTTTAAATCTTTTAGTAGTAAAACGACTATTTCTTTCCCCGCCAAACTGGTCTTGATATCCGTCAGAAAACATATAAATCATTGTAGGAACGTTTATTTCTACTTGTGTTTTCTTAAAAAACTCCTCTTTTGTAAAATAATCTACGCCGCCAATTGCCAAAGATGAACCTTTAATTTCTTTTAATTCTCCGTTTTGAACATAATACAAAGGATTATTTGCTCCTGCAAATTCTATCTTTGGCTTTCCTAACATTTCTTTATATTCAGCAGGATATTGGTCAATCGTTAAAATAGTTGCGTCCATTCCATCATGATTTCCTGTTTCTTCTTGTCGTAATGCTTTTTTAATACCTATTCTCAATTCGTTTAAGATTTCTTCAGGTGAAATAATATTTCTAAAATTCACAATTTCATTCAACAACAAAGTACCAATAAAGCTCATAAAAGCCCCTGGAATCCCATGCCCTGTGCAATCTGCCACGACCAATATTGTCTTATAATTTCGGTGCGAAAGCCAATAAAAATCACCTGAAACAATATCTTTGGGTGTATATAGCACAAAACTTTCGGGTAGATATTTTTTCAAAACCTCCTCTTGTGGCAATACGGCTAATTGTATTCTCTGTGCATAATTCAAACTATCCAATACATCTTCGTGAATACTTTCGAGGTCTATTTGTGCTTGTTTGAGCAACGTTACATCTATACAAGTGCCATACACGCCTATTTTTTTATTTTCGTTGTCATATTTATTTTGTACTTTGATAGTCAAATATTTAGTTTCTTTTTTGTCTGTGATGATTCTTTTAGTAAATTCAATTATATCTTCTTGGTTCAATTTATTCCAAATTTGTATTGCTTTTTCTTTGTCTTGTTCGTGAATATAGTTCAAATATTGTTCTGCGTGTGGAGGTCTAATATTTTTATCTATATCAAATATTCGGTACATTGTATCAGACCAGATGGTTTGTTTTTCAATAAAATCGATTTCAAAAAATCCTAAACCTGCAAAATTTTGAATATCTATCAATAATTTTTCTTGTTCTTCGGCTTGTTTTTCTCTTTTTTCTAAATTTTCGGTCAATGATTCTAATTTTTCCATGTTGGCTTGAAAATCTTTTTCAATAGAGCTAATTTCTTCTACTTGTTTTGATAGTTCTTGGTTCATTTCCGTAATTTCTACACTCATTCCTTTGAGTTTCAACCACATAGGTTTGAAAGTAGTAAGCCATTGAATGATTAAAACAATAAAAAATAAAATAGTAATTACAATTTCTGTATTTACTAAAAAATCTTTGTCGTTGTCTTTTTTATGATTAAATTCGTTTCTAATAGTGTTCAATTCTTCTAAAAATTGCAGTTCGACTACTGCAAAAGATGGCAAATCTGCTACAGAATTGGTTTGTTTTGATTTTTGAATAAAATGGTTGAAAATTTTTTGGAAGTTATTTTGGTCATATTTTTTGATATTCTCTTTAATTTTTTGAGTAATAAAAATATGATTTTCTTGAATTTTTTGATATGATTTTTGTTTTTCGTCTATATCAAATAAATTTATTTTTTGTGCTAATAAAGTTTGTTGGGCAATTTTTTCTGTGATTTCTCTGTCCTCATCTATCCAGCCTAATTCATAAAATAATAAACCTTGATTTGTCATCAATAAAATAAACAAACTCAGCCAAGCAAATAAATAATAATTGCGGGTTCTGAATAAAAAAGCGACAAGGTTATTGTTATTATTTAACATATCTTATGGTTAGTTGAAGAGCGGTTTTATATTTTTGATTATCATTGATACATCATTCATTTTATTTGATAACTAATTATAACAATCAATCACTATAAAAGAAAATAAAATCATTAAAAAATGGTTTGTTTTTTCATAAATGAATTTATTTCAAAAAACAAACCAAACTTTAATTCAATTACTTTAAAAAGATGTGATTTCAAAAAGATGATTAAAAATCATCATCAATATCCTCTTCCTCATCAAAATCATCTTCCTCATCAAATTCGTCAAATTCTTGGTCATAGCCACGCTCATCTTCAAATTCTCTCAAAAGTTCTGCTTGTTTGATAGGGTCATCAATTTCCTCCACATCATCGAGGTCGTCAAAATCATCAAGAGGATCATAATCATCGTCCTCATCATCGTCCTCATCATCAAAGTCGTCAAAGTCATCGTCCCAAGCCATTTGCAATGTGTTATTTTGTGTTTGGAACGGAAATAAAATACAATTTTGGTTATTGTAAAATAGTACAAAATTTTTGTTCATAAATTTTAGGGTTTTTAGCACGCAAAGATACACAAAATAAATCTTTGTATCAAATTTAGATAAAAATATCGGTGCAAATATCTTAAATTTTAAAAAAAAAGAAAAATTATTTTAAAAATATTTTTTTTATTTTTTTTATTTTAATAAAAATAATTGCTTTTTAATCCATAATTTGAAAATATTACTATAAATAATTCAATTTTTTATTTTTTTTATTACTGATTTCAAAAAAAAAGTTTCAGATTTATCCATTCAAAAAAAGTCATAAAAATTATAAACTTCATAAAAAATAAATTATTTATCAATTTTATTTTGTGTGTAACACATAAATTTATAATTTTTAAGAAACAATTTCGTTCTAAATGTTATTATTACGTTAGTCAAATATAATTTTAATGGATTATTTAGGCATATTCAGTTAAAAAAATCTCGTGCAAGCCTGGACATTTGCAGGAGATAATACTTGGTACAAAATCTTTCACGTTTGCACCCAAAGTACCTAAATAGTTACATTTTAATATAATTTTCTTTAAAAAATTTATACTTTTAAACACAATGAAATCTAAAATTTTATTTTATTCTATTTTTCTACTTATATTTTTACATACATCTATCAACGGGCAAATTTCTGTATCAAAAACGCTCAAAAAGGTTGATGAGGCGCTCACTGAACTTAATTTTCATGATGCTATCGAAAATTGTGAAGCAGTTTTGAAACAAGCACCTGATAATATTGAGGCTAATTTTAAATTAGGTTTTGCTTATCAACATTCTATCCATAAAGAAAAATCTTTGTCTTATTTATTGAAAGTATATCGAAAAGATCCGATTTATGTTGGTAATTTAGAAGATTTGATGGCGGCAAATCCACAATTTGTAAGTAGTTTAGATTATTTTTTAGCCGTTGGTTATCATCATAATAATATGTTTAGAGAAGGTATAAAATTTTATGAAAAATCAAAAAGATATTTTGAAGCCGTAAAAAAAGATACCAAAGACAAAGATTTATTGACTTTGCTTGCCGCCAAAATTAAAGATACAGACAAAAGAATTATTGAATGTAAATATGGTGAAAAAGCCATTAACGAACCTGTCAATGCACAAATTGAAAATGTAGGAGGAATTATCAATAGTAAATATAGTGATTATGCGCCTGTGATTTCTTCTGATGAAACTATGTTGGTTTTTACCTCAAGAAGAGAAGGCACAACAGGAGGAAAAAAAGACAAAGATGGTGAATTTTTTGAAGATATTTATATTTGTAGAAAAAATGATTTAGGAGATTGGACTGAGCCAAAAAATATTGGCTCGCCCGTCAATACCAAATTCCATGATGCTACCATTGCCATTGCTCCTGACGGAAAGGAATTATTTATTTATAAAGACAATAGCAGAGGAATGGGCGATATTTATTATTCTCAATTAAAAGATGATAACAAATGGACAGACCCCAAAAGTATGGGAGAAAATATTAATTCAGAATTTCACGAAACATCTATCTCGATGTCCTCTGATAAAAAAACCGTTTATTTTTCGAGCAATAGAACAGGAGGTTATGGTGGTTTAGATATTTATATGTCAAAATTAGGCATAGATGGAAAATGGGGAAAAGCCGTTAATTTAGGACCTTCTATCAATACTGAATATGATGATGACGCTCCTTTTATTAGTTTTGATGGCAAACATTTGTATTTTGGTTCAGAGGGACATTCTTCGATGGGCGGTTTTGATACGTTTAGAGCAACTTGGAATGGAGCAAAATGGGAAATGCCCGAAAATTTAGGCTATCCAATCAATACTGCTGATAATGATATTTATTTTGTATTGACTGCCGACGAAAGAACTGCTTATTATGCCTCTGCCAAAGAAGGTGGAAAAGGTGAAAAAGATATTTATCAAATTAGAATGCCTAAGACTAATTTTAATATCTTATCAAGGCAAGATAAATTAAATATTGATATTCCAAAAGCCAATTTTAGTACCGCAAAAATCGAAAAAATGCCTAATCGCCCCAAATTATTACTCAAAGGAATTGTAAGAGATATTGAAACAAAAAAAGTATTAGAATCAAATATCGAACTCATTTTGTTTGAAACCAATGATAATTTACAAAATTTTAACTCAGATAAAGAAGGAAAATTTAGTTCTACAAAAGTAATGTGGGACAATCAATATATTATTGCTGTCCAAAAAGAAGGGTATTTGTTTCATTCTGAATCGTTTAGTATTCCTACCGAAACAGACGAAAACAAAGAAATAGAACTTTTAATCGAGTTGGTGCCTTTGAAAGCAGGGGCAAAAATTAATTTGACTTTATTTTTTGATTTTGATAAAGCAAATATCAGAAAAGAATCAAATAGTGAACTCAAAAGATTGCTCTTGTTTATGAAAAAATATACACAAGTTAAAATAGAAATTGCGGGGCATACTGATAATATTGGAACAGACCAAAGAAATCGTATTCTTTCACAACAAAGAGCAAAGGCAGTTGTGAATTATTTGCAAGACAATGGAATAGATGAATACCGAATGGTTTATCAAGGGTATGGAGCCTCAAAGCCTGTCGCCACCAATAAAAAAGCCAATGGAAATGATGACCCAGAAGGAAGGCAAAAAAATAGACGAACCGAATGTATCGTTACCGCAGTAAAATAAATAAAAAATAAAATTAAACTATGAAATTAATAAAAAAAATCGGTTTTTTGGGAGCATTCATTATTCCTATTTTGGTTGTTTTGGGCTATTATGGAGGAGGTTTTTGGACTTTCTCGGCTTTTATTTTTGCTTATACATTGATTCCAATTTTTGATGAGTGTATAGGAAAAGATAAAATAAACGTAGCCAAAGATGATTTTGAAGATATATTAGAAAATAAATATTTTGAAACTTTGGTACATGCGTTGGTATATGTGCAGGTAGGAATTATTATCTGGGCATTGTGTATGTTGGCTTGGAAACCTTTGTCTTATCTTGAATACATAGGGTTTTTGTTAAGTATGATGAGTTTTACGGGTAACGGAATCAATGTGGCACACGAGTTAGGGCATAAAAAATCATCTTTTGCACGTTTTAATGCAAAATTAAATTTGATGACTACTTGTTATATGCACTTTTACGTTGAGCATAATCGCGGGCATCACGTACACGTAGCGACTCCTTTAGACCCTGCGACCAGCAAAAAAAATCAAAGTTTTTATGCTTTTTGGGTACAAACCGTTTTTGGTAGCTTTCGAAGTGCTTGGAAAATAGAAAAAGAAAGATTAGCCAAAAAAAATCAATCTTTTTATTCTATTTATCACAATGAAATGTTGAGAGCCATTATTTTTCCTTTGTTATTTATTTCAGTTTTGACTTTTGTTTTGAGTTTTCAGGTTGGATATTTTGCTTATGTTGTGCCTTTATTTTTCTTTTCTCAAAGTATTATGGCATTTTCTTCCTTAGAAGCCGTTAATTATATCGAGCATTATGGTATGGTAAGAAAAGAAATTGCACCCAATAAATATGAAAGAGTAAATCCATTACATTCTTGGAATTCTTGTCATTTGATTAGTAATTTGATGTTGTTTCAATTACAAAGACATTCTGACCATCACGCCTACGCATCACGCCCTTATCAAGTACTGAGGCATTTTGATGAAAGTCCACAACTACCTTTTGGTTATCCTGTGATGATAATTATTGCTTTGATGCCGCCTGTATGGTTTGCTTTGATGAATAAAAAATTAGAAGCGTGGCAAAGTTTAGGTATTCAAGAAACTGAAATTCGTAAAGTGATTGAAAGTACTATTTAAAAAAATTATAAATACAAAAAAACTGCCGTTGGCTATTTGATAGGCAACGGCAAAAAGTTATATTTCAAAATTATTGGTTGTTAGGAAATTTATATGAAAAAAATATCACAAAAAATACGCGAATAATGTGGATTTTACGGATTAAAACAGATTTATATTTCTATAAGAGTTTAACTAACCAATCCAAGCGTTTCCACCCAAATAACCTAAATAGTTACATCTTTTTTATATATTTTCAGTGTTCAGTTCTTCAAAAATTTGTACTCCTGCGGAAGTTCCTAATCTTTCTGCCCCAGCATTTAAAAAATCTTTTGCTTGTGCCAAAGTGCGAATACCACCTGAAGCCTTGATGCCTACGTGTGTGGGAGTGTGTGTGCGCATCAATTTTACGCCTTCCATAGTGGCACCTTTGGGGGCAAATCCTGTGGAAGTTTTTACAAAATCTGTACCTGCATCACTGCACAAATGACATAATTTTATAATTTCTTCGTCGGTTAAGTATGCAGTTTCTAAAATTACTTTTAATAATCCTTCGGCTTCGTGAACCTTTTGAGCAATTTGAGCAATTTCAGGTTTTATCCATTCCCAAGCTTGCATTTTGACTGCTGAAACATTTACTACCATATCAAATTCATTGACTCCATCTTTGATAGCACTTATTACTTCTTGCATTTTTACTTCGCTTCTTTGATAGCCCAAAGGAAAACCGATTACGGTAACTAATTGAATATCAATATTATATCCTAAATCTCTACGTGCTTTTTTTGCCCAATAAGGCGGCACACAAACGCCACCAAATTGATATAGTTTTGCTTCTTCTACTAATTTTTCTACATCTGAACTTACCAAAGTAGGTTGCAAATTTGTATGTTCAATAGATTTTAAAATTATTTTTGAGTCAAAATTTATCATTTTATTTATATTTATTCGTTTTTTTTGAATATTATTTTATTTTTTTTTTGCAAATATACATTTTTTTACACCCAAACAGCAAAAATTTCTTTTTGATTGAATGTAATTATTTCAGTTTTATATTCTTTGTTTTTATTAAAATTAAAAATCAACAAAAAACCTTTGTCCAAGTTATATATATCTAAATAGTCAGAAAGTTGTTGTAAACCTTCTTGGTGA
>RDXZ01000167.1 GCA_004293265.1 Bacteroidota bacterium
TCTAAGGTTATATTATCGATAATAAGTTGGATAATGCTTGTTTCTAACTTTTCCCAACTATCATATTCTAAAAATAAAGCAATTGTATTTTTTGTTTTATTTTTGAGTATATATTCTTTGTCTGTATCTTTTTTTCCAAAAATACGTTGTAGAGTAGAAGTACTTATATTGTTTTCGATTTTACCCCCCCCATTTTAATAGTTTTACTACTTATAATAGATGATAGTTGTTCAAAATCTGTAAACTTCCATTCTGTATATTTATTGGATAAATTCGTTTCATTTTTCAAATATTGATTTTTTTGTACTAATTTTTGTATTTGCTTTTCTATTTTGAGAAGTACGATTTGATGTAATAGTGCTTTCATTATTTTTAGTTTTCTATATATAACCAAAAACAACAATAAATTGTTTTACTTTTATTTATTTTCCAAAAAAAAATATTGCCTTCACATCAAGGCAATATTTTAAGTTGATTATTACATTTTTTCTTTCAGCCAATCAGGGCGTGTGATATGAATATTATTACATTTTAATTCGTTCAAAATAGAATACAAACCAAAAAAAGTACGATTGATATACAAAGAATCTTTTGAGCCACGTGCTTCTTTTGAGTTCATAATTTCGGGTTGTTTTGCTAAACTTTCTCCAAATTCATAAATCTCTTGAAAATAAGCATCATCACTAAAATCAAAATATTCACTTTCATTTCGATAAGGACGTGTCAAAAGACTAATCAACTGATTGAAAATTCCTGTAAAAAATTCAATATCTTTGGGAGAATCTTTTTCAGTCAAAAATTCCATTTTATAAAAAATTGCTTTCATTCTTTCTTTGTCCTCAAAAAAATAAGGATTTATCACACAAAAATAATCTTTATAAAAACTTT
Organism: Bacteroidota bacterium; assembly: GCA_004293265.1. Classification (GTDB taxonomy): domain Bacteria; phylum Bacteroidota; class Bacteroidia; order Cytophagales; family Microscillaceae; genus RDXZ01. The sequence continues at coordinate 889 of RDXZ01000167.1, forward strand.
CAGGTATTTCTTTGACACAACCAAAATCAATAATGCCCAATGTTCCGTCATTTCTCATCAAAAAATTGCCGGGGTGCGGGTCTGCGTGTACGGCTCTGATGGTGTGCATCTGAAAATTATAAAACTCCCACAATGCTTGCCCAATTTGATTTCTTACTTCTTGTGAAGGATTTGTCAATAAAAATTCTTTTAAATGCACACCTTCCAACCAACCCATTGTCAATATTTTTTGGCACGATAAATCAGGATAATATTCTGTAAAAACCAAATTTGGAATCTTCGCACAGGCTTCTGAAATTTCAACTGAACGTCTAAGTTCTAAATCATAATCGGTTTCTTCTGTCAATTTTGTTTCTACTTCTTGCAAATATTTGTCAATATCTTTATCAGGTAAGCCCAAAATCATAGACGCAAAAGGTTTTACCATTTTCAAATCTGCTTTGATGCTATCAGCCACTCCTGGGTATTGAATTTTGACGGCTAAATTTTTTCCATTTTTGGTGGCTTTATGCACTTGTCCCATTGAGGCGGCATTGGTGGCTTCCATTTCAAAACTATCATACATTTCTTGTGGATTTTTTTTGAAATATTTTTGAAAAGTTTTGATAACCAAAGGAGCAGAAAGTGGAGGCGCACTGTATTGAGCCATTGTAAATCTATCTACATAAGCTTTTGGCAGGATATTTTTATCCATACTCAACATTTGTGCAACTTTCAAGGCACTTCCTTTGAGTTGGCTCAACGATTTATAAATATCTTTTGCATTATCTTCGTGTAATTCTTCTCTCGAAGGGTTCATTCCTACGGCTTTTTTAGCGTAATGTTTGAGATAATTACCGCCAATTTTGATGCCTGTACTCACAAATTTTGTAGCTCTTGCTACTTTTGAAGTGGGAATATTATTTTGTTCTTTCATATTAAAATCCTCAAAATAGAGGTTTTTTTTGTTATTTATATTGATAACCTTTTATGAAGGATTTATGTTTCTTTTTTTAGGTTTATTTTTTTTAAAAAACTTTTAAAAAGTTCTTATTTGGAAAGTTAAGTTTCAACTTTTTGAAAGTTCTTATTTGGAAAGTTAGCATAAAATCTTATATATTTTGTTTTTTTAATAAATATAAACTACTTTTGCGGGCTATTATAAAAAATACATCAAAATACAATCTTATGTGCGGTATAGCAGGTTATTTATCATTTTCACAAAAATTTCAAGAAAGTCATCTTCAATTGATGACTGACACAATTAAACACCGAGGACCTGATGCTGATGGCTTTTTTGCTGATGGCATAGTAGGTTTGGGGCATAGACGTTTGAGTATTTTAGACTTATCAGCCAAAGCCAATCAACCTATGATTTCTAATGATGAAAGATGGGTAATTGTTTTTAATGGTGAAATTTATAATTATCGAGAATTATTAAGACAAATTGAAGTGCCTTTAAAAACCACAGGCGATACAGAAGTAATTTTGGAACTATTTGCTAAACAATATCTTAAATGTGTATATTATTTTAATGGTATGTTTGCCTTTGCTATTTATGACAGAGTTGAACAAGATTTGTTTGTTTTTAGAGATAGAATTGGTATCAAACCTGTTTATTATTATTGGGACGGGGAAAATTTTGCTTTCTCCTCAGAACTCAAAAGCCTCACAAAATTACCTATTGATTTGGAATATAACAAACAAGCCTTAGCAGATTTTTTACATCTTGGATATATTCCTACGCCTCACACGCCTTATAAAAACATATTCAAAATGCAGGCAGGAAGTTGGTTAAAAGTAAATAAATCAGGTTTGGTCGCTGAAAAATATTGGGAATTGACCGATAAACTACATACACGAGAAACAAAAGAAAAATTACATTTATATAACAGAGAAAAAGAAGCCAAAGCCTATCTCAAAAACTTGTTAGAAAGTTCGTTAAATTATAGATTAATAAGCGATGTGCCTGTCGGAATTTTGTTAAGTGGCGGGATCGATTCGAGTGTGGTGGCGGCTTTTGCTTCCAAACAAAGTAATGCCAGAGTAGATAGTTTTACGATTGGTTTCAAAGATTCTAAATCAAACGAATCAGAATTTGCCAAATCAGTGGCTCAACATTTGGGTACAAACCACCACGAATTGATGGTTTCTATTGATGATGCCAAAGAATTAATCCCCAAAATATTAGATATATATGATGAACCTTTTGGTGATACATCAGCCGTTCCGACTTCTATTGTTTCGCAATTGGCTCGCAAGCACGTAAAAGTAGCTTTGGGTGGAGATGGTGGTGATGAGTTATTTTTTGGATATGGAATGTATCGTTGGGCGGAAAGATTGAACAATGGTTTTTGGGGAACTTTTAGAAAACCCACAGCACAATTATTAAAAATTTCTAAAAAACCTTCTTTTCAAAAAGCAAAAAATTTGTTTAATTATCCTAAAAAAGAAGAATTAGCCAGCCATATTTTTTCACAAGAACAATTTTATTTTTCTAAAAAAGAAATTGGACAACTGCTCATAGAATCACCTTTGACAACTTTGTTGCGTTATCCCGAAGCACCTCGAAATCTATCGCCTGCTGAAAAACAAGCACTTTTTGATTTATATTATTATCTTCCTGATGATTTATTGACAAAAGTAGATAGGGCAAGTATGATGCACGCTTTGGAAGTGCGTGTGCCTTTGTTAGACCATCGGATTATTGAATTTGCTATCAATCTCAATCCTGCTTTGAAAGTACAAGGAAAAACGACAAAATATTTATTAAAACAAATTTTATACGATTTTGTACCTGAAAAAATGTTTCAAAGACCTAAACAAGGTTTTTCGATTCCGATGATACAATGGTTACAAACCGATTTAAAATATTTGATTGATACACATTTGAGTAAAGAAAATATTGAAAAAATTGGTATTGTTAAATATGAAATGGTTGAAAACATTAAAAAGAAATTTTTTAAAGGACAAACATTTTTTTATAATCGTTTATGGGCTTTGATTGTATTACATCAATTTTTAGGAAAATAATTTTTTTTTCTATGGATAAAAAAATAAACGCAATACCGAAGTATTGCGTTTTTGTTTTTTTCCAATAAAATATTTCAAAATTTTAGCCTAAATATTCAGCTAAAAATTTACTACGTTGGCTTCCGCGCAAACGACGAATCGCTTTTTCTTTAATTTGACGCACACGCTCGCGAGTTAAATCAAGTTCTTCACCGATTTGTTCTAACGACATTGGGTTGGCACAGCCAATTCCAAAAAATAGTTCGATGACTTGTCTTTCTCTTTCGCTCAACGCGGCTAAAGCCCTTGAAGCCTCTACACGCAAAGAGTCTTGGTAAGAAATAGAATAATCTGTAGCGACTGTTCCTTTGTTTTCTAACACATCTAACAAAGAATTACTTTCTTCATCAGAAAAAGGAGCATCTACTGATACTTGTCTTGTTCCTGCTCTTAATGTACTTGAAATCTCCTCAAATTCCATATCCAAAATTTCAGATAATTCTTCAGGAGTAGGTTCTCTCTCATATTTTTGTTCAAGTTCTGAATAAGCACGATTGATTTTATTCAAAGCACCCGTTTTGTTGAGAGGAAGCCTCACAATACGAGATTGGTCAGCTAAGGCTTGCATAATAGACTGACGAATCCACCAAACAGCATAAGAAATGAATTTAAAACCCCTTGTTTCATCAAATTTCTTCGCTGCTTTCACTAAACCCAAATTTCCCTCGTTTATTAAGTCATTTAAAGATAAGTTACGATTTTGATATTGTTTTGCAACAGAAACAACAAAACGCAAGTTTGCTTTGGTAAGTCTTTCTAAGGCTTGGTCATCGCCTTGTCTGATTCGGCGTGCCAATTCGACTTCTTCATCAGGAGTAAGCAAATCTACTTTGTTAATTTCATTAAAGTAACGTTCCAACGACTGACTTTCGCGGTTGGTAATGGTTTGAGTGATTTTTAATTGACGCATTTTTTTACAAGCGTTTTTTTTAGGGGTGAAACAACTAAATTAAAAATAAATAATGTTTTTTGAATTTTGAGAGTAGATTGATAATTATTCATTGCTTTTCTATCAAATTAAAAGCCTTATTTTTTACTCTCATTTTTCAGTAAACGAATAAAATTCGTTTTTTGTTCTATTTTAACAAAAAAATTTTGTTAAAATGTTAAAATAATCTTTTTTGTTATTCAATTACAAATAAAATAACGCTAAAAAACTTCTATTTGTTTTATAAATTCGACAAAATTATTCTTTTATTAGATGTGTAACGTATCTTTATCGATAAAAGTATAAATATTTTTTATTTTTTTATGATTATTTTTTTGGTAACTATCAAAAAAAGATATTTTTGTTGATAAGTAAATGTGATGAATAAATGTTTAAAAAATATTGGTAAAAAATTTCATCTTGTTCATATTGTTTAGTTATGAATGATGTATAAATATAAATTGCTTCTTCAATCAAAGGAAAACAAATATTTTTTTGAAATATATTATTTTTTTCTTATTTTTGCAAAAAATAGGTGCATTATCATTTTTATCTATTTCTAAAAAAAAAATTAAAAACTAAAAACAAAAAATAGTTTTTTATTGTATATTGGTAATAAAAATAAATTAAATAAATTAAAAAAGATGTCTATTTATACTCAAATCAATCAAAAAGGCTATTATGGAAGCTTTGGCGGTGCATATATTCCCGAAATGTTGTATCCAAATGTAGAGGAATTGCGTCAAAAATATCTCGAAATTATCTACGAAAAAGAATTTCAAGACGAATTTTACCAATTGTTAAGAGATTATGTGGGCAGACCAACACCTTTGTATTTCGCTCAAAATCTTTCTCAAAAATATAACACCCAAATTTATCTCAAAAGAGAAGACCTCAATCATACAGGGGCGCATAAAATCAATAATACTTTGGGACAAATTTTATTAGCAAAAAAATTAAATAAACAAAAAATTATTGCCGAAACAGGTGCAGGACAACATGGAGTAGCCACTGCTACTGTTTGTGCGTTGATGGGTATGGAATGTATCGTTTATATGGGTGAAGTGGATATCGAAAGGCAAAAACCAAATGTAGCAAGAATGAAAATGTTAGGAGCAAAAGTTATTCCTGCAAAATCTGGTAGTAAAACTTTAAAAGACGCAACAAACGAAGCGATGCGTCATTGGATAAACAACCCAACAGACACCCATTATATTATTGGCTCGGTAGTCGGTCCGCACCCGTATCCTGATATGGTGGCAAGGTTTCAATCGGTCATCAGTGAAGAAATAAAAAAACAATTATTAGAGAAAATAGGTAGAGAAAATCCTGATTATGTGTTGGCATGTATTGGTGGAGGAAGCAATGCGGCAGGTGCTTTTTATCATTTCTTAGAAGATAAAAATGTGAAATTGATTGGGGCTGAAGCGGCAGGATTAGGCATTAGTTCTGGCAAATCAGCGGCAACTTTAGTGTTAGGAAAAATAGGAATTTTACATGGAAGTAAAACAATTTTAATGCAAACAAAAGATGGGCAAGTAGTAGAGCCACATTCTATTTCTGCAGGTTTAGATTATCCCGGAATTGGTCCGATACACGCCCATTTATTTGAAAGCAAAAGAGGAGAATTTTATGCTATTACTGATGATGAAGCGATGAAAGCTGGTTTACTTTTGAGCAGAATTGAGGGAATTATTCCTGCCATAGAAACGGCTCACGCTTTGGCGGTTTTAGAAAAAATGACGTTTAAAAAAGAAGATGTAGTCGTTATTAATCTTTCTGGACGAGGTGATAAAGATTTGGATACTTATATTAATTATGGATTTTAATTTCTATGAACCTGCCCGAAAACCTATAAGGTTTTTTAAAATCTTATAGGTTTAAGTAATTAAAAATCAAAGTATTATAAAAATTATTTGTTGTAAAATAGTCTGAACTTCGTGCAAGCGTGGACGCTTGCACGAGATATTAACTGGTGCAAGCTTCCACGATTGCACCAAAATAACCTAAATAGTTACAAATTTTATGTGATTTGATTATTAAAAAAATTAGTGAATAAAACTTGACAAAATCGTTTCTTGAATCATTATATAAATTCCGATTATCAATATAAACCAGCCAAAAGCAGGTTTTAGATGTTCGTTGCTAATTTTTTTACTCAAATAAATTCCTACTAAAATTCCTACTACTGCAAAAAAAGTAAACCGAGATAAAAATAACCAATCCATATTGACATTGCCTAAACTTCCTACAAAACCAATCAAAGCATTGAAAGAAATAATGGCTAAGGAAGTGGCAACAGCTTTTTTCATTTCTAATTTTGCTGAAAATACCAAAGTAGGAATTATCAAAAAACCACCACCCACGCCTACAAAACCTGATAATATTCCTACTAAAATGCCTTTGAAAAAAATATTTTTGAGGTTAATTTTTTTTTCGGTTTCTAATTTTTCTGGAAGTTTTATTTTTATCATCGAAAAAGAGGCAAAAATCATTACCACTGAAAAAACCAACATAATTAAGTTGTTTTTGGTAATGATTATACCTAAAAAAATGATTACATTATCAGGTAAAATTGGCATTACATATTTTCGCATCAAAAAAATAAAAATAATACTCGGAATACCAAAATATAATACAATTTTATATTCTAATATTTTTGATTTAATGCCTTGATAACTGCCTATCAACGAAGAAACGCCCACAATAAACAAAGAATAAGTCGTAGCAATATGAGCAGGAATCTGCATTAAATATACCAAAATCGGAATCATAAGAATAGAACCACCACTGCCCACCAAACCTAATGAAATACCTACTAAAAATGACAAAAAATAGCCTAAATATTCCATTTTATTTATATTTTTCGTACATTTTTTTGGGAACAGGCGATGTATAGTTTGATTTCTGAGGAGTGATTTTTACCCATTCTAAATAGCCTTTTGCCCAAATATAAGCCAAACCCAACACCAAAATAAAGAGAAAAGTAAACATTTCTAACAATGCCACTGTTGCCCATTTGCCTTCGGTGGTGGCTATTAGTTCTTTTTGTCCAAAAACTATTGCCCAAGGAAACAAAAAAACTATTTCTGCTTCAAAAAGAATAAATATCAGCCCCATCAAATAAAACCTTAAGTTAATCTGTCCTGAGCCATTGCCTAACGCCTCTTCTCCACATTCATAAGCGGCTAATTTTTCATCGTTTGGGCGTGCAGGACGTATAAAACTGCTAAGAGTTAAACCAACTGTAACCAATATAATTGCTAAAATAATAAAAATAAACAAAAAACCAAACGCAGAAACTTCTTGATTCATCATAAAAATATGTTCTATGTTGCAAAGGTAGTTTTTTTTTTGTCAAATAAAAAATAAAATCATCATAAACACGTGAGTTCGGGATAACAATAGTTCAAAAAAGTGTGTAATTTTTCAGAAAAAGAGGTCAGACCTCCGTAAACTTCGGTGCAGATTTTTTTTGAAAATATTTGAATGAAAATAATTTTTATGTATAAATAATTGAAAATCAATTGATTATAAATAAAATTTATTCCAAATTCACGTTATTTAGGCAAAGTAAATAAAAATTATGATTGAGTTAAAAAGAACTTTATGTAAGTTTGGACGCTTGTATAAGTTTGGTGCAAGTTTGGGTGCTTGCACCAAAAGTGCTTAAATAAATATTTTATTTTTTAGTTTGATTTTTATATTCTTCGTTCAAACCTTTAACAATTTCGTCTGTGATTTCGTAACTTGTTTGTGCATAAGTCAAACCTGTTGTAAAATTTGATTTTGAATAAGCATAAATCATCGAATAACCATTTGTTTCTGCATATTTTTTTAAAAATTCTGCAATATTATCGACCATTTTTTCGGCTACTTTTTGGCTTTTTTTGGCTAATTCATTTTCTTGTGCTTGTCCATATTGCATCAATTCTCTTTCTTTCATTGCCAATGCTTGCTTTGTATCTTCTATTTTTTGTTGAGTCATAGTTGCGGCACTATTTTGAAAAGATACGATGGCATTTTCGAGGGCAGTTTTGCGGTTCATTACATCAGATTCAGCGACTCTGGTTTCGTTTTCGCTTGTTTTTTTTGCATTAATATAGTAAGTATATTTTGCCATCAATGTATCTACATTATAATATGCAATTTTGACTTCTCCTTTTTTATTATCTTTATCACTTACTTTGATAGGAGTGGCGTTTTTTTGAACGTTATTTGTTGTGTTAGTTTTTGAGAAATGCAATATATACAAAACAACAACGGCTATTGCTAATA
>RDXZ01000168.1 GCA_004293265.1 Bacteroidota bacterium
TGATTTTGATTCTAATTTTTCACAACATTTGCCCGTCAAAAAAGTTTTAGCAGGTGGAAATCCTGTTGTGATAGGCGTTGGCGTAACTAATTCTTTCAAAAGAGCCAAAGGAATAGAACATTGGCAACTCAAAGAAGCGTTTAATGCCAAAGAAGCAGAAGAAGGACACGCAATGACCGTAGTTGGATATGATGATGATAAATTTGGAGGGGCTTTTGAGATAATGAATAGTTGGGGAACAGCGTGGGGAAAAGGCGGTTTTGTTTGGATAAGTTATAAAGATTTTGAAAAAATTTGTTTTCAAGCATACGCTATGCAAGCCGAAGATAGTGATTTTTTTGAGTGGAATGGTGGTTTTCAAATCAAACTTAGCAACGATGAAAATATGCCTTTTGATTTAGAAAATGGAATTTTTAAATCCAAAGAAAGTTATACAGAAGGTACAAGATTAAAATTTCAATTGTACAATAAACAGCCTACTTATATTTATATTTTTGGAACAGATGCTTCCAATAAAATTTATAACTATTTTCCATCTCAAAATATCAGTGCATATTTAAGTACTAAAAATCAAAATCCTATTATTCCTGAGGGCAGTCAGTTTATTGAAATGGACAATACCACAGGCATTGACTCTTATTGTGTGTTGTATTCACAAGAAAAATTGCCGATTGAAGATATATTGCGAGATTTAGGAACTTGGAAAACAGATAGTTTTGAAGAAAATATATATCAAATATTAAAACAATATCAACTCAAAACATACCAAGATATAACCTTAAAAAATAGTGAAAAATCAGAATTTAAAGTGCCTTCTCATAAAGCACAAGCCGTTCCGATTTTTATTCATATCAAACATTTATAATTTCTTTGAAAAAAATGGTACATTTTTTTTGTATTATTATAATAATAAATTATTTTTGTCCGATAAATATAAATAAATTGAAAAAGCAAGAAAAAAATATATACCAATTATTCTATAATCTTTTGAATTTTAACACAATAAAATTCAAAAGCTTATATATTATTTTCTTTTTTCTACTTTTTTCTACTTTTTTGACTGCACAAACAGGCAAAGACTTTTCACAAAAAACAGTCAATATTGTTCGCTTTCTAACACACTTAAATTTTCCTTTGGGTACATCTATCAGCGACGAGTTTATAGTTGGAATTATTGGTGATGATGAAGTTGTTAAAAATATGACTATTAACCTTAATATTGAAAGAGCAAGAGGAAAAAAAATTATCGTTAAAAACATAGAAAGTTTTAAACAAATCTACGGCGTTCATTTGCTCTACTATTCAAAATCTGGCTCACAAAAAATTCTTTTAGGACGAGTTTTTAGAGAAGTTGATGGAAAACCTATTATTTTTGTTACCGAAGAAGGAAAAGATTATTTGCAAAAAGGAACTGATTTTAATTTTTTAAATCCAAAAGGAACTTGGCGTTATGAAATAAATGTCGCTCGATTAGAAGCAAAAGGATTTACAATGTCAGAAGAAATTAAGAATAAAGCCGTTAATATAGAAGAACAACTCATTGCAAAACAAATGCAAGAGAAAAAAGAATTGATTGTAAAAGTCAGTAGTGCAGAAGAAGCGAGAATTAAAGCAGAAAAAGCAGAAGCCGAAAGAAAAATCGCAGAAGCAGAAGCCGAAAATAACCGATTAGTAGAAACAATAAAAAAAATAAATCCCGTCGAACAACAAAGATTACTCAATAAGTACAATGAAGTGATGGAAGGACTGACCAAACAAGAACAAATTAATGAATTTATCAAATTAGAATCGAGAGCAGAAGCAAGTAAAATGGCTGCCCAAAATGCTAAAGACAAAGCAAAAAGAGATAGAGAATTTGATGCCGCCAACGCACAACAAAAACTTATCATTACTGCAGGTTCGATTGCTGTTCTTTTTATGGCGTTAGTAGCCACTATTTTCTTCATTTTTAGTGTAAAAAGAAAAAGAGTTATTAAAAAATTAGAAGCAACCCAATTGGCACTTTCTCATAAAATAGAAGAAATAAACGATAAAAATGAACAAATTGAGTCCCAAAATGCACTTTTAATTTCTCAAACTAGTGCTTTGTTAGAAAGTACTAAAAAAACAGAGGATAGTATTCGTTATGCTTACACTATTCAACAAGCTATGTTGCCTCCACTTAAAAAACTCGAAAAAAGTTTTCCTGACCATTTTTTATTATATGAACCCAAAGACATCGTTTCTGGTGATTTTTATTGGTTTAGTGAACTAAATCAATATAAATTTGTGGTAGTGGCTGATTGCACAGGGCATGGCGTACCGGGTGCGTTTATGTCTATGATTGGTATTAATTTATTAAACGAAATTATAAATCAAAAATACATCATTGAACCTTCACAAATATTAGAAAATTTACATCAAGGTATTATCGAAGGACTTAGACAAAGAGAATCTAACAATATCGATGGAATGGATATTAGTTTAATCCGAATCGAGAAAAAAACAGAACAAGAATCAGAAATGGTGTTTGGGGCGGCTAAAAGATCTATTTATTTCACTCAAAAAGGCGTTTTAAGAAAACTAACAGGAGATAATAAATACGTTGGAGGGCTTAAAAAAGAAGAAAAAGTATTCACAAACCAAATCGTAAATATTTATAAAGGAGATTGGGTTTATTTATTTTCAGATGGATATGTTGATTCACCAAATCTTTCAAAAGTTAAATTAGGAACGCTCAAATTAGAAGAAACGATTACACAAATAAAAAGCCACCACAAAGATATTCAAAGAGATGTATTGTTTGAAACATTAGACAAACATCGAGGAGATGCAAAATCAAGAGATGATATTACTTTTTTGGGTATCAGAGTATAATAAAAAAATCAAATAAAAATAAAAATGAATACAAATCAATATGCAATCATCATGGCGGGAGGAGTTGGAACTCGTCTGTGGCCTTTTAGTAGAACTAATTTTCCAAAACAATTTCACGATTTGTTAGATACAGGAAAATCAATGCTACAAGAAACAGCCAAACGTTTCGAAAATATTTGTCCTTTGGAAAATATTTTTATTGTAGCCAATGAAATTTATAAAGATATTATCGAACAACAATTTCCAAATTTACCCAAAGATAATATTCTTCTCGAACCTATCAAAAGAAATACTGCACCTTGTATTGCGTATGCTACTTATAAAATATTTCAAAAAAATCAAAATGCAAATATAGTAGTCGCACCCGCTGACCACCACATCAAAAATGTAAATGTATTTGCTGATACGATTCAAAAAGCATTAGATTTTACAGAAAAAAATGACGCTTTAGTTACCTTAGGCATCAAACCAACACGCCCCGACACAGGCTATGGTTATATTCAATTTGAAGAAAATAAAAATAAACAAGTAAAAAAAGTAATTATATTTACAGAAAAACCAGATTTAGACACTGCCAAAGGTTTTCTAAAAAGCGGTGATTTTGTTTGGAACGCTGGTATTTTTATTTGGAAAGCAAAAGATGTCATCAGTGCTTTTGAAAAATATTTACCTGAACTATCAGACTATTTTGAAGAAATGAAAGATGTTTTTTATACAGCAAAAGAACAATCTGCCTTGAGAAATCTATATGCACAGATGCGTTTAAATATTTCAATTGACAAAGGAATTATGGAAAGTGCAGAAAATGTCCACGTTATTTTAAGTCAATTTGATTGGTCTGATGTAGGTACTTGGAAATCTTTGTATGAAGAATCAAAAAAAGATGAGAATAATAATGTTATCACAGGCAATGTTCGTCAGTATGATAGTAAAAATTGCATTATTAAAATGCCCGAAGATAAATTAGTGGTCATACAAGGTTTAGAAAATTTTATTGTAGCAGAATTTGATGGCGTTTTATTGATTTGTAAAAAAGATGAGGAGCAACGCGTAAAAGATTTTGTAGAGGACGCAAAATTAGAAAACAAAAAATATATATAAAAATTTTGTATCTAAAAAACAACTTTACTTTTATTGATAAAATCAATTGAAAATTCTATCTTATGCAAGCGACCACGTTTGCATAAGATTTTTTATTACCTTACAGCAATGGCTAAGGTTTGTTGTACTCTCACAGGTTGTCCTTTTTGTTTTCCGGGTTGCCAACGTGGTGCATTTTTCAAACATTTTATAACTTCCTCATCACAACCTGCCCCAATTCCTTTGATAACTTTGATATTTGATAAAGCCCCGTCTTTTTCGACTACAAATTGAACAAAAACTTGTCCTTTGATGCCTTTTTGTTTGGCAATGGGCGTTCTTTTGATATTATCTTCTGTATAATTATAAAATGTACTCAAACCACCTTTAGGAATAGGGGCTTGTTCGGTCATTTTATATATAACTTCAGTAGATTGTGCGGTTATTTTTTGTGTAAATATAGACAAGAAACCAAATATAAAACAAGAGATTGCTAATTTTATCATATATTTAATAAGTTATTTTGTTGTGTAGTGCAAAGTTATATCTTTTTTTTTAAATAACACGAATTTTTATACTGAAAATTATATTTTTTATTAAATATTTTTTAAAACATATAAAATAGGTTTAGAAGGCACTGCATCAATAGCCATAGAAGGTACTTGTAAATTTAATAAATAAACACCATCAATGATTGAGTCAGGAACAAAAATAAGTTCTGTAATTGTTGCATTTTTACGAATATTGTTTGGATATTGCCAAAAATTATGATGACAAAGCAACTTTCCTTCGTCTTTTTCTTTGTCTAATGAAGGTAAATCTAACAATAAATGAGTTATATTTTTTTCGGCTAATTTTGTACCTACTTTTTCATCTAAAAAAGGAGGATTAGTTTGATTATAATTCTTTATTTTTTTTTCGGATAAATTAGGCAAAGTTCTTAAAATAATTGCCTCAGGCGAAGATGTGATTTTAGTTTCTATTTGCTCCCAAAAAATAATTTCATCTCCATTTATTTTTTGAGGAACAACAGAAATTAATTCTGCAAAAAACAAAAAACGATTTAAACAATTGGGAATGATAGCATTTTTATCTGCTGAAATATGTCCATAACATTCTGTATGCGTGCCGTTCCCGTGAGGCGTAAACGTGATTTTTTGATAATTACAACTTCCCCCTTCAGCCACATTGCCTATAAAATTGTCCGCACAAATTGTTTCAAAAACAGGGTTTTCAGCATAATAACAATTTGGATTTTGAGTATTATTTTGCAAACATAAACTAATATCCAAAGGCAATAAAGGATTAAAATTATATTTTTTATCCTGATATTGAAACTCAAAAGTTGAAAATGACATAGTTTTTTCGTTTAATTTTTTTGCTTCCAATTATCTGTTTATTTTTTAGCACCATTATTTTTTTATATTTTCTATTTGTTTTTGCAATTCTGCAATTAAAACATCTTTTTGATTAGAAATTTCTACTTGTTTTTGATATTCTTGTTCTCTTACTTTCATTTTTTCGAAACTTTTTCTCAAAATATCTTCATTTGCTTTCATTTTTTGGTTCATATTTTCGACTTCAAGTTGTTTTTTAGACATTTCTTCTTGTGTAGCAACCAACTCCTCCATATTTTGGCGTAACTCTTCTTCTTGTGCTTTTGCTTCTTCGGTTTGTTTTTGCAATTCTTCTTTTTGCTGTTTCATCAAAACTTGAGTTGCCTGCATTTTTTCAATCGTTTTTTTCAAAATTTCTTCATTAGATTTCATTCTTTTGTTAGTTACTTCTAATTCTTTTTGTTTTTGATTAGATATTTCTTGTTGATTTTTCAAATCAATGAGGGCTTGGTCTAATTCTTTTTGGTTAGTTATATCATTGATATATCCTGCAATTCTAACTCCATTTCCGTCTTCATTTCTTAATACCTTCGAACCTGCTGTAAACCATCTATATTGTCCGTTTTTATGTTGAATACGATGTACATTATTAAAGATTGTTTTATCAGATTTGTCTTTAAAATGAGCAATAAATTCTCTAAATACCTTATCAATATCCTCTGGATGCACTCTTAATACCCAGCTTGAAAGTTTGTTTGGAAACTCATCTTCGTTATATCCCAACGATTTTAATAGTTGTGGAGTCCAATAAAAAGGGGTTTCATAAGAAATTTTGCCATCTTCAGGCACGACCATATCCCAAAGCCCTTCGGTGGCGGCTTGGTTCAATAAATCAAATCTCAACAAAGAATTTTTCAGTGCAGTAGTTCTTTCGTGTACTTCTTTTTCCAAATTATCTTTCAAACTTTGCAATTCTTGTTGCTTTTTTTTGGTTAGTTCTTGGGTAGATGCCAATTCTTCCATATTTTGTCGCATAGCATCTTCTTGTTGTTTGAGTTGTTTTGTTTGTTGTTGAAAATCGTTGAGGAGTTGATTGGTAGTAATAGTTGACCTGACCGAAACCAAAGAGGAAGCCAATACTTGACAAACTCTTTCAATAAAATTGACTTTATATTCATCAATTTCACCAAAAAACGAAAGTTCCAAAATTCCTTCAATATCTTTATTGATTTTGATAGGCATCAAAAGTAAATTACTTGGTTTTTCTTCTCCCAAACCAGAACTAACGACCAAATAATTGTCAGGTACTTCTTTTAATATTATTTTTTCACCTTCTAAATAGGCTTGTCCTATCAATGTATCGGCATATTTTCCATAGATAGTTATATTTTTTTCGTTGTATTTTTTTTGATTATAAGCATAATGACTAATTAAATAAAGATGAGTATTTTCATCTCCTTTTTTTTGTGTTTGTGTTAAAAATATACCTCCTTGCACTGCATTCACATATTGCACTAAGGCAAATAAAAAACTATCGCTTAAATCTTCCAACGTATTGGCATTATTTCTAATGACATCTGCGATTTTTGTAACGCCTTCAGTTATCCAATTTCTTTTACTTTCCTCCTCTGCTACCGCTCTTAATTGTTCTCTCATTTTCAAAAGAGAATTACCTAAAATATCGTTATCACTCGAAACTTGAAAAATAGTATAAAAATTAGAACGCCCTACTTGCAATGCAAATTCACTCGCAGAACGCATATTAAAAGACAAAATATTAATAGATTTTATAATTTCGTCAAATTCATCATAATTGAGAGAAGATTTTTTTGGTAATTCTCCACGACTTAATAAAGTCAATAAACTCACTGTTTTTGCGACTGATTTTTGAAGATGGCTTGTGATGTAATATCCTAAACTAATAGTAAGAACAATAATTAATAAACTAATTGTGAGTGTAATATAAATATTGCTTACTAAATTCGATTGTGTATTGTCTAAGGTTTTTTGTATGAGAGTATTTTGTTTTTGTAACAAATCTAATATCTTATCTGAAATAGTTTTTCGGAAAGGCTCTAATTCTGTTTTGATAATATTTGTGCCATATCTTAAATAATTTTTTGAGGCTAATATTTTCTCCTGCCTTTCGTTAGAAGAAGTATCTGTTAGTTTTAAATAATTATTAATATTATTGTTAATATGAAAAGATAATTTATTTTGTGCCTTATTATAATTTTTAGCAAGTTCTGTAATTTCTTTAGATTTTTTAATAGTTTCAATATTTTTAGATTTATTAGCCACTATCAAAAGTGTATCACTATAAGGAAATATAACTTTGCTCCAAAGCAAGAGATTGGCTTCTCTGTATTCTGGTAAGGTAGTTAGAAAATAGGCTCTTTGTGAGGCGGCACTTTGATTAATACCCACTAATAATCTTTCAGTAATCGTTTTTATATTTAAACTAACGTTTCTACTTTGTTTCAAATCAAGATTAGTTTTATAACTTTGTATAAAAATAATAAGAGAATAAATCAATAAAATAGTTACAAAAGAAATAGTTAAAAGTCTTATTCTACTTTTGATAGTGCCAAATATAATTTGACTGTTATCTGCTATTTCTTGTGTTTGTTTATTATTTTCCATTTTTAAAGACATTTTTAATATAATTTTGTTCAAAAATAGGAAAAAAATCGTACCAAAAAAAATTATTTCATAAAAATTAAAAAAATATCAATTCATAACTATAAAAATTAGCCAAAAATCATCAAAAATAATACTTTTTTGAAAAAAAATTACTAATTTTGCACAATAAACATATCAATAAACAAATTAAAATGTTCAGCACAACAGAAATTACTTCATCAGAAATTGCCTCAGATAATCCAATTCATCAAAGGCTTTTGTTTGCTTATATAGAAGCAACCAAATATATTAACGGAAATTTATTAGAAGTTGGGTGCGGTATTGGGCGAGGCTTACAATTATTAACTGATAATTGTGCGCATTATACTGCCATCGATAAAAATGAAAAATTGATTGCGCAATTACAAAACCAATATCCTACACATACATTCATAGCCGAAAATATTCCGCCGTTTTCTACTTTAAAAGAAAATAATTTTGATTTTGTCGTTTCTTTTCAAGTGATAGAACACATACAAAATGATGAACTATTTGTCAAAGAAATTCATAAAGTTTTAAAAAAAGGGGGGAAATTTTTAGTAACTACGCCTAATAAAAGCCTTTCACTCACGCGTAATCCGTGGCACATACGCGAATACAAAGCCAATGAATTAAAAAAATTATTAGAAAAATATTTTTCTAAAGTAGATACATTGGGAGTGATGGGCAACGAAAAAATTATGAATTATTACGAAGAAAATAAAAAATCTGTCAAAAAGTTTACAAAATGGGATATTTTTAATTTGCAATATATTTTACCAAGGCAAGTTTTACAAATTCCTTATGATATTTTGAATCGAATGAATAGAAAAAAATTACAACAAAGCAACATCGCACTTGTCAATGATATTCATTATTCAGATTATTTTTTGAGCCAAAAACCTGAAGAGAGTTTGGATTTATATTATATTTGTGAAAAATAATTTTTTTGTGTTTATTTACTATTTGTGAGTTTTTATGATTTCATTTTTTATAAAAATTATAACGATAGTTTTTAGACAATTTTGCCCATTAAGTTTTTAGTTAAAATAAAACAAAACTATTTTCGTTATTTGTATGAGTAAAAAAATATTAATTAGCCAAGATTTACTTTGGAAAGGTATTATTGAAGAATTATTTTTT
>RDXZ01000169.1 GCA_004293265.1 Bacteroidota bacterium
TTGATTATTTCAAGATTAATATCAGACAACACAAAAGCCATTAATAAACTTATATAATATTTTTTATTCGTTGCTTTGCCTGATTTTGTTAGTTTTTCTATCTCCATCACAAAAGTATCAGGCAATACTCTACAAAAACGACTATATTTTATTGTAGGAACTACAAAATTATGAATATTCACAAAAAAACTTTCTGAAAAATCATACAAACCTATCGGAAATGTCCAATCATAGACCACTTCGTTGGTAAATAACGATTTTTTTTCGGTAATGCCCACACGCATATACATATTATCTTTGTTGATAACAAAATTTTTACTCACACAAACGCCTAAAAATTCATCTTCTGTAATATATTCGTTTGCATCACGTAATAAAAAAGATACTTTTTCTAATTTTTTGCGTTTTCTTTCTATTGCTTTTTGATTTTCTTTTGTTATCAAGTTTGTTTTTTGTAATTCTATTTCTTCATTACTCGCACCTTCTGCCAATAATTTGCTTACTAAATGAAATACTTTTTTTTGTATTGTTTTGTTATAAGGTGTTTGCCATTGCATATATTTAAAAATCTTGTTTTAGTTCTCGTAACACTACTTCGTATAAATCAGGTAAAATCTTATTGATTTCAGTTTTTGAATAACCCAACACTTCCAAAATTGCCATATCCAAAGACAAACGCCCCGCAAATCGCGTTTCTATTTGCTCTACTATGCTTGGAAATTCCATATTTCTAATGCTATCAAATACCAATAATAATTTTTCTTTTTCCTTATTACTTAATTTTTCGTAATTCAGCAATTGAGTTTCTAATAAATCTGTTTCTCTTATTATGCTAAATCCTCCTTGTGTTTCACCTTTTTTAGAAATTATTTGAATTATATTGAATATGCTATTATAAAAAAGGGATAATATTTTTGCATTTTCAATATTAACACTTGGATATATTTTAAAAACATCTGCACAAGTAAATTCTTCTTCTGAAAAAAATGCGATAAATGATGTATTCACAGAATTAAGACGAAATTTTATTGCAGAAACAAGATTTACAAATTTTCCATTTGATTTTTTTTTAGCTACTTTCCATTCAAAATTTTGAGATATTTTTGGATTTAAAGACTTTATTTCATTAAAATTATCGAACTCATCTACAATGATATAATCATGGTTATCTTTGATTTCTATAGTTCTAACACCAGTTAATGTTCTAATAGCTTTTTTAGTCACATTTTTTGGTATTTTATAAATAAAATTACTGTTTTTTAAATTAACACTTAATTCCTTTTCAGTTTTATTTTCTAAAATCATAAATGCTCTTTCTATCCTACTTTTTTCATTCATCGGATTGGTAATAAATGTTGCGTCAATTAAACCCTTAAAACCTGCCGAACTATAACAATCTCTTACAAAATTTTTAGGAAAATCGATGAGTTTATTTTTATTCATTTTCTTATAAAAATCATCAATGACTTGGTAGCTTTTCAAAGAATTAGCCCAAAGGAAGTGCATAAGATTGGCTTGTTTTTCTTTCAAATCTTTGTGCGTAATAGTAAATACATCAAAAATATCATTGGTTTCGTTTTCTGCATTGTCGAGCATTTGATATATTTTTGGCATTTCTTCATTTTGCAATACTTTGATACTTTTTTTGAAATAGACAATTTTACAAGTATCAGCATCTTGTGGTAATTTTTTTTGTGTTATCAAAAGAATATCTCTAAAAGCTGCCCCTTCTGAAAAAGCAATATCGCCAACAGGTTTGATGATGTACTTAACTGTATGATTTTTGAGTGTAAAATCTCTAATTTTTTCGCTTGCTTGTCCTCTTGCAAAATTGATAGGAATAACCGAGCCGACGAGTCCGTTTTCTTTGACCAACAAATCCCCCAATACCAAAAAATATCCCCAAAGATTGATAAGATTACCGCAATGTTTATTGAGCGTAATATTTTCATTGAGTTTGTCTTGCATTATTTTTGGCATTTTTTCTCTGTCAGAATAAGGAGGGTTCATAATTACGACATCAGAAAGTGTCAGTTTAAATCCTATGCTTGTTCCTTCGGGATTGATAGCCCCTTGTTTGATGGATTTTTGTTCATAGATTTTAAACATAGTTCCTTGTATGGTTTCGGTGTATGCTTCTATATCTATACCAAAATCTTCTATTGCTTTGGTGTTTGTACCTTTATCAAAAGGTTTTGAGAGTTGCAAAGAATCACGAGTGGCAAATCGGACAATGTTTGTAACTTCCTCAATATTTTGCATAGTGAGGTTAATAGTGCTGATATGTGCGGCAAAAGGCATAATATCGATGCCTGTGATTTCTTTTTCTATAAAATCTTTGTGCATATTGGCTTGGTTTGCAAAGCCAAATATTTTTTCATATAAAAATTGTTTTCTTTTATAACCTGCGACCAATAAAGTTCCTGAGCCACAAGAAGGGTCAATAATTGTATCATCATAACTACCAATCAATAATCCAGCTAATAAATCGGCGGCGTTTGGGTGTGTATAAAAAGCGGCTAAAACTTTTCTTACTTCGTGAGGTATAAGTTCGTGGAAAAAACGTCCTGCCAAATCGTGTGTGATATGTTCTGCACCTAATGATTTAATTCCTAAAATCAAATCATTTATTTTTTTTATAAATTGTGGAATATTTGGAATATGTCCTAAAATATTTACTTTGTAAATAGATTTGTAATCAATTTGTTGAATTTCGTTAAAATATTTTTGAAGGTCTTTTGTTTGTTCAATTTCGAGTATTTCAGAAACTCTATTTTTTGTTCTTTTATGAAAAACGTGGTAAAAAAATATTTGATTAAAAAGCAGGAAAGAAGCCAAATTAATGACTTGTTTTAATGCACTATCTTTGTCTTTAAAATCTCCAATGGAAGCAAACAAATCTAATTTTTCGACAATTTCGGAAGCTAATTTTTCAGAATTAACTAAATTTAAAGCTCCATTAAAATCAGTTACATAATCATTAATTCTATCGACAATACTTTCAAAATCGACGGTAGGTTTTTCTTCTACGAGTTTATTTTTTAACTTTTGTACAAAATCTATAAAAGTAATTTTGGGTATATTTTCAGACCATTTGTCAGTAGCTAAAAAGACATAAATTTCTGTTTTGAGTATTGTATTTTTTAGTTCTTGGCTTCCAAAAAGTGTTTGATTTTTAATTTTTTTTGGGAATATTAAGACAATAAAATTATTAGTTCCTAACTTTCGTGCGTATCTTGCGGCTTGTGCGGTAGCGTCTAAGGCTACTTTTGTATCATCAAGTTTTACTTCGATAACAAATTTTTCTCCTTTGTAAGTAAATAAAATATCAGGTCTTGTATTTGTGTCTTTAAATTTAGTTTCACCAATAGCATCAAAACCTTGTTCTATAAGATATTGAACCAAATCTGGATAAAGCGTACTTTCTTGTATGTAAGTTTGCATAGTTTTTTATGAGTTAAATTTTTTAATTTTAATTTTGTGTCGTTATTTGTATTTTCATTTAACGGCGAATTTTTTTATTTTTTATTCTCCCCAAATATTTTTAATCATTATTTTAGTTGCTTTCATAATCATATAAATTTTAAGCAAATCATCTTCGTGTGTAGATACAAAAGCATCGCTAATCGAATAACTTTTGTCATTGTTCAAAACCATAAAAAACCAATTTCGTCCCACTACATAAGCCCCAAAAATAGATTTTTCCGCCATTTTAGGTATATTTAAGTTAAGTTGATACGCTAACAACATAGCAGACAAGCATTGTGCGGCAGGGTCAGGAGTATCATTGTCTAATTCTTTTTTGTATTCGTGCAAAAAAAATAAAGGTGCTTTTACTTCTTGTTTTCCAACTGCAATTATCAAATCAGGAGTGCCACTCAGTTCTTCACCATCTACCATTCCACTGATATATCTTTCAGCAAAACAAGAAATATCATTGTTATCATAACCTACCAAAGTGATTAAATTGCCAATAAATTTTAGTTTTACTTCTTCTTCATTCCAATAATCGATATATTTTAACATTCCTTTTCGCCAAAATTGTAAATTTTCTAACTCAAAAGTAGTGATTTCTACTTCTGAACTAATCCAATTGACGAGATTTGGGTGGTCATACACTCTTGTCAGTCCAAATCTATCTTTCAATTTTTCTCTTGTCCAACTTTTAAATGTAGCCATAATAATTTATTTTTTAGGTAAGAAATTTCAAAAATTTAAAACTTTTGAAAAGTTAGCATAAGTTAATATTTTTAAGTATAACCTAAATAACTACCAAACTTTTAAGTACTCGCAAAGATAATAGTTTTTTTACAATAAAAAAAATTTCTCAAACAAACCAAATGACATTTAACTTTGATAAATTTTTAAAACTTTGTCAAAGTTAAAAATCTCCACAAAAATTATCAGAAAATCTAAAAAATTATCAAAATTAATAAAAAAAAAGAGAAAAATATTTGGATTTATTATTTTTTTGTAGTAATTTTGCATTAAATATTACGAAAATGTAATAAATATATAGTATGATTGCAAAATTAGAACAAGTCAATAAAATTTATAAAGTAGGTGATAATGTCATCACTGCTTTACAAAAAACGGATTTAATTGTCAATGATGGAGAATTATTGTTGATAATAGGTCCTTCGGGTTCAGGAAAAACGACTTTGCTTTCGTTATTAGGCTGTGTAATTTATCCAACAGAAGGCGATTTGTGGGTAGATAATCAGTTTGTAAACAAAATGTCGCAAAAACAATTAGCAAAATTAAGATTGAATACGATTGGTTTTGTATTTCAAAATTTTAATTTGATTGCACCTTTGACAGCAGAAGCAAATGTAATGATGCCTTTGCAACTACAAGGCGTGAAATATTCTGAAGCAAAAAAAAGAACTGCTGATGCTTTGGCTTTGGTAGGAATGAGCGACAGACGAAAAAATTTACCAAAACAATTATCAGGTGGACAACAACAACGCATTGCGATTGCAAGAGCATTGGTTACAAATCCAAAATTGATTTTGTGTGATGAACCTACTGCTTCTTTGGACAAAGATTCTTTGGGAATTGTGATGAATGAACTCAAACATTTGGCTGATAATGGAAAAGCAGTTGCAGTCGTAACCCACGACCCGCGTTTGATGCAATATTCACACAGAGTAATCGAAGTAAACAATGGTATCGCAGTAGAAAGCAGTACAAACAATAATTTTTTACATTAAAATTAGACTGCAAGCGTGGACGCTTGCGTTAAAAATTTGGTGCAAGCGTGGACGCTTGCACCAGAAATATAACTCGTGCAAGCGTCCACGCTTGCACAATAAATCATAACTCGTGCAAGCGTCCACGCTTGCACAAAACAAAATAAAAAATGAAAAATTTAAGCATTATTTTAGTTTTATTGTTCCTTTCAGCCTGTGGAGGTGCAAAAAAAGAAGAAACAAAAAATACAACAGACAACAAAAAAATTGAAACTGATATCGATAAAATAGTAGGTATCGCTAATATCGAACCAACAGGCAAAATACTTCCTTTGACTTCTGAAATGAATGGAATTATCACAGAAATTTTGGTGAAGGCAAACGACACAGTAAAAGCAGGACAAACTTTGATGATGTTGGATTATAAAGTAGAAACAGCACAATTAGCACAAGCAAAAAGTAAATTGAATACGCAACAAGCTGTCATCAATAGTGCAAAAGCAAATGTTTCGTCTTTGCAAGTACGTTTGGCAAATGCAAAAACTAATTTTGATAGAAACCAAAATTTATTCAATGGTGGTGCCGCAACACAACAAACGCTTGACGATTCAAAATTTCAATATGAGCAATTACAAAAAGATATTCAGGCTTCGGAAGCAACGATTGCACAACAACAAGGAAGATTAGCAGAACTTCAAACTGATGTTAATTATTTTCAAACTTTATTGGATAGAAAATTAATAAAAGCCACTATGAATGGAAAAATTTTATCCATTGACACAAAAATTGGTTCTTCTATCACAAATAGTTCTGTTTTGGGCGATTTTGCTCCCGCAGGCAATTTGATGGCAATTACAGAAATTGATGAATTATTTGCTAATAAAATAAAAATCGGACAAAGTGCTTATATCAGACCACAAGGCACTTCCGAAACATTGGCAAAAGGAAAAGTTATTTTTACTGCTCCTTATTTAAAGAAAAAATCTTTGTTTGCAGACAAAGCAGAAAATTTAGAAGATAGACGTGTGCGTGAAATACACGTAGAACTCGAAAAAAATGATAATGTATTGATTGGTAGTAGATTAGAATGTGTAATTTTAATAAAATAAAAATATGTTATTAACAGCCTTAAAATTTATATGGTACGACAAACCAAAATCCATAGGGGCTTTGGCAGGTACATTGATTTCTATTTTTTTGATAGGACAACAAAGTGGTATTTTTATATTTCTAACCAATGCAATGGGAAGTTTGGTGCGTAATAATTCAGAATATATTTGGATTACAGACAGCAAAACCACAAATGTAAATGCTTTGTCCACCATTGATGTAAGATTGGGCAGAGAAATAGAATCTATCAAAGGCGTTTCAAAAGTCTATCCATTGGTGGTGGCGGGCGTTTCTGCAAAATTTAATAACGGAAAATCAAGTGGTATCAATCTCGTTGGCTCACAAGCACCTTATTTCAAAGGAGGTCCATTGTTGATGAATGTTGGAACAAAAGAAGATATGCTCAAAGAAGGAGCAATCATTACCGATTTTTTTGATAAAAGAACTTTGGGTGATGTAGAAGTAGGTGATAGCTTTGAAATTAACAACAAAAAAGTTTTTTTAGCCGCACAAACCAAAGGAATTAGAGGTTTTGGAGGTGTTTATGGCTTCACAACCATCGAAAGAGCAAGATTTTTATCCAAAATGTCTGTCAATAAAGCAAGTGCTTTTTTGGTGGAATGGGATAAAAATATCAGCCAAGAAGAAGTTATCCGCAAAATAAACACAGGAATACCGGGCGTAAAAGCGTGGAAAGGCGAAGATTTTGAAAGAGCAACAGTGATTACGGTTTTATCTTCGAGTGGAATTGCGATTTCAGTGGGAACATTGTTGATTTTTGCATTGATTTCAGGTTTTGTTATCATTGGTTTGACTTTATATTCAGCAGCAACTGATAGAATCAAAGATTATGGTACTTTGAAAGCAATCGGTGCAACCAATGGTTATATTACAAAATTGATTTTGACACAAGCATTGATTTTTGCTTTGTTTGGTTATGCGATTGGTTATTTTTTGGTGGATTCGTTCAGAAAAGGCATTGCTAACGCAGGTACAATTTTTACTTTTCCGCTTTGGTTTCAATTTGTGTTATTTTTTGTAACTTTATTGATTGCTTTTGGAGGAAGTTTGTTTGCCATTCGTAGAGTTACAAGTATCGAACCTGCACAGGTTTTTAGAACTTAGTTTGGTGTGCGTGTGCAAGCGTGGACGCTTGCACGAGTGATAAAGTGTGTAAACGTGGGCGTTTATATCAATTCTATTATTTTTATAAAATTTTTAAAACTAATGAAAAATCTATTTTTATTTATATATTTTTTGATTTTTTTTGTCAATATATTACAAGCACAAAAAAATATCAATCTCAAAGAAGCCCTCGAATTAGGCTTAAAAAATCGTAAAGATTTGCAAAATTTACAAATCAATACACAAATCACTGCCAATGAATTAGAAAAAATAAAAACTCGGAATTTACCAAAAGTTGATGC
Organism: Bacteroidota bacterium; assembly: GCA_004293265.1. Taxonomy (GTDB): domain Bacteria; phylum Bacteroidota; class Bacteroidia; order Cytophagales; family Microscillaceae; genus RDXZ01. Next base: position 7,730 of record RDXZ01000169.1, read on the forward strand.
CTCTGCTGATTTTAGGTACAATACACAATTACAAACCAATATTTTGCCCGCAGGTGCTTTCGGACCTGAGCCGCGTGCTGTGCGTTTTGGTACTAATTTTAATAATTTAATTGGCATCAATGCAACCTATGATATTTATAATCCTGCTAATTTGGCGGATAAAAAAATAACATTGCAAAACCTTGAAATCGATAAAGCAAATATTCAAAAAAGTGAAATTGACATCAAAAATGCCATTACACAAGCGTATTATGCGATTTTATTGAACCAAGAAAAATTAAAATATTCGGAGGCAAATATTCAACGTACTGAAAAATATATCGAGGAAGGAAAAACAAAATTAAAAGAAAAATCAATTTTACAAACTGATTTTGATAAACTTTTGTTGGACAATGCCAATGCAAAAATGATTGTAGAAGAAGATACAAAAAATCTTCAATTATCAAAATTATATTTATCCAATCAAATTGGAAGCGAAGAAAATTTTAATATCACAGAAAATTTAAACGATTTTATCAAAAATATTGAAACAAACAAAAGCCAAAAATCAATAGACAATCGAATTGAAATCAAACAAGAACAACTAAAAATAACACAAAATCAATTCAATATCGAAAAACTAACTCGTTTGGGTTTACCGACAGTTTCTTTGTATGGCAATTTTAGTGTACAAAATTTAAGTAATAATTTTGAGCCTTTTGCTTCTAATGTTTGGTTTCCGTTTAGTTATGTAGGTTTAAAAATCAGTGCTAATTTATTTGATGGTTTTTTGAGGAAAAAGACAAAAAATGAATTTCAATTAAAAACTTTACAAAATCAAAACACGATTTCAAAACTAAAAAATGATTATAATTATGAATTACAAAGTGCAATCATTGAAATTCAAAATATCAATCAAAAAATAAAAAACGCACAAGAAAATATTAAATTAGCAGAAAATATTTTATCTATTGATAATTTACGTTTTAAAGAAGGTAAAATCAATGCTTCTGAACTTAAAAATACAGAATACAGCCTTCAAACTGCTCAAAATAATGTTTTAAATTTATATTATAATTTTTTGATGGCTGAATTAAAATATCAAAAGGCAGTGGGAGAGTTATAATTAAGTATTATTAAAGAGGCTCTATCATCGTGATAGAGCCTCTTTTTTTGTTAATTTCTATCGGTGTGTCGAAAAGTGCAGTATTTTTTTTTTGTAAATATTTCATTTCTGCACTTTTCGTCCCCAACTGGCTTAAGTATATTCTAAAATAAAAAAAATAAAATACTGGCGCAAGTTTGAGCGAAGCGGAAACTTGTGCCTTGTATTGATAGAAGTCTCC
>RDXZ01000018.1 GCA_004293265.1 Bacteroidota bacterium
ATTATTATTTTGAACTTCGTGCAAGCGTGGACGCTTGCACGAGATATTAACTGGTGCAAGCGTCCACGCTTGCACCAAAATAACCTAAATAGTTACAAATTACATAAAAAAAAACCTATAAAATTTTTCTACTTTATAGGTTTTAAATAAAAATGTAACTTATTTTTTTTTCCAATTTGCCAAGCATAATTGCCCTTCTTTTTCGAAAAGTTGAACGGCATCTAATTCTCTTAAAACTGCATCAATATCTCTTGCTACAGTAAAAAAATTGATAGATTCGTGCATCACAATTCCTTTTGGATTGATAATAAATGTGCCTCTCAATGCAATAGGAGAACCTTCGAATACAAATCTTCCCTCTTCGTCATAAGTAAAATCGCCACCCAAAACACCATAATTGCTTGCAATAGTTTTAGCCAAATCAGACACCAAAGGAAACGTAATTCCTTCGATACCATTTTGATTTCTTGGCATTTTTAACCAAATTTTATGTGATTCGTCGCTATCACCAGAACAACCTACCACCACAGCGTTTCGGCTTTCAAACTCAGATAATTTTTCTTGAAAAGCCCAAAATTCGGTAGGACAAACGGCAGAAAAATCTTTTGGATAGAAGAAAAAAACGACATATTTTCCTTCATATTGCTCTAAAGAAAAATTTTGTTCTACTTTGTCGCCTATCACAGCGGGTGCAGAAAAAGCAGGTGCTTTTTTAAGAACTAAACTCATAATTGTTATTTTTGAAAATATTTTAATATACCAATAACAATTTTTAAAGCAATTATGTTTTTAAATTTTAGTATAATTTTTTGTGTATTTTATACCTCCAATGATTTTTGAAAAATAAAAATCACTCACAAACAAAATTCTTTTTTTAAACTTTCACACCCATAATCGTAATATCATCACGTTGTTCGGAGCCTTGTTGATGTTCGATAATTTCTGTAAGCATAATTGATTTTTGTTGTTTCATATTTCGGTTTATATTTTCTAAAACTACTTCTCTAAATCTTTTAGCGCCATATTTTTTGCGTTGTAAATTAGGCGTATCCATCATTCCGTCACTGGTAAGATATATCAAATCACCTGCTTGCAATACAATTTGTTCTTGTGTAAAGGCTCTATAGTCCTCTCCTTGCCAGCCTCCGATTGATTTTCTATCTCCTTTCAATTCCAACAAATCATTTTCTTTTTGAGAATAATAATACAAAGAACGTTTCGCACCTGAAAAAGTAAGCGTAACTTCAGGGCTTAAACAATTATCAATTCTACACAAAACCACGTCCATTCCATCTTGATTAGTCGTTTCGCCTTGTCTTAATTTGCTTCTAACGCCCAAGTGTAACAATTCTAAAATTTTATGTGGTTCAAAAACTTGTTGCACATTCACAATTTCGTTCAATAAAGTATTACCAATAATTGACATAAATGCACCCGGTACTCCATGCCCTGTGCAATCTACGACAGCAAAAAATGCTCTGTTTTCTATTCGGCTAAACCAATAAAAATCACCTGAAACAATATCTTTAGGCAAATAAACGACAAAATAATCTTGTATTGTTTCTCTAATTTTATCATCTGCGGGAAGAATAGCCCTTTGAATATTTTGAGCATAGTTAATACTCGAAGTAATCATTTGGTTTTTGGTTTCGATTTCTTTGTTTTTATTTTGTAGATTCAATGCTTCTTCTTCTTTGAGTTGAATAATTGCTTGGTTTTTTGCATTGATTTCTTCTTGTGCAGTTTGAAGATTTGACATATTTTGCCTCAATTCTTGCTCTTGCAATTGTAAAATATTGGCTTGTGATTGTGTTTCTTCTAATAATTTTTTGTTTTGAGTAATATCAAAAGCCAAAGAAATTACTTTTGAAACTTTATTATTGGTATCAAAAACGGGGGAAAAAATAGCATTTATCCAAAAACTTTCACCATTCCAGTCTACAAAACAATATTCTCCGTATTGGGGTTTTCCATTTTTTAATTTATTCCAAAATTTTTCATATCCATTATTTTTGAGATGTCTTTCATCTAAAAATCTTTCGTGATTTTGTCCTTTGAGTTTCGTAATTTCACATTTTACCATATCACAAAAACTATCATTGGCAGAAATAATTATCCCACTCAAATCAAACTCAATTTTAGCAATCGTACTCGAATTGATAGCGTTGAGTTGTCCATCAAGTTCTGTTTGTGCAATTGTCATCTGTTCTTGCGTCAGCACCAACATTTCCATATTTTGCTGCATTTGTTTTTCTTGTATTAATAACAATTCAGATTTTTGGGTTTGTTCTGCTAATGCTTTTTCGATGGCTTCTTTTTGAGTTTCAATCAAAGAATTTTTCCTTTCTATCATTTCTTGCGTGGCTCTCAATTCTTCATAATTTTGCCTCATCTCTTCCTCTTGCACTTGTAATTTTTGCGTCAATTCTTGTGATTCTTGCAATAATTTTTTAGTATGTTCATTGACTTTGATAGATAAAATAGCAGAGGCAATATTTTCAGAAATTTTTTCTACAAAAGTAATTTGATATTTTTCAAAAGGTTTAAAAGCCGTCAATTCCACTATTCCTTCCATTTTTCCGTTGAGTTGTAAAGGCACAATCAAGATTGTGTTTGGAATTGCCTCACCCAAACCTGAAGATATTTTTACATAATCCATTGGTACATTGGTCAGGTGCAAAGTAGTTTTTTCTAAAAAAGTTTGCCCAACCAATCCTTCACCAAAATTATCTTTGATAATTATTTTTTGATGATATTTTTGGTCTTGTGGATAAGAATAAGTAGCCACTAATTCCAAATGTTGCTCTTGATTTTGATTTTCATTTAATACATACACACCCCCATTACAAGCGTGCAAATATTCGACTAAATTATTAATAATTTTTTGGGATAAATGATGCAAATCTATATCATCAGACCTCAAAATTTCGGTAAAATTAGCCATTCCCATAGTTATCCAATTTTCCTTCCTTTCAGCTTCTGACAAACTTTGTAATTGATTTTTCATTTGTTGCAATGAACCAAACAATGTATCTTCATTAGTAATAAGTGTGTTATCGGTTGTCAAATCGTCAATATCATAATCACCTTTTCCTATTTTTTGACTAAAATCTCTTGCTTTTTTGATGCTATTCGCCAAAACCAAAGTGTTTTTTGTGATAGATTCTATTTCAAATTCGACAGGAATATTCATCTGCACCTCTAAATCGCCCTCAATAATTGCTTCCGTAATTTTATTTAATTGATGCAAAGGCTTGTCAATATATATTAATAAAGTTTGCCACAAAGTATATTGCACCAAAAAATTGCCAACGCCTATTATAATCAACAAAAAATAAGGAATTGGGTCTAAGGCATTGAACCAAGAAAACAAACCAAACACAAGCCCAATAGTTGTAAAAACTACGGAACTAATGATAAAATTGTTTAATCGTGCTTGAATCGTACTTTTTTTCATAAAATCTTTTTATTTTTATTATAACATACTAAAAATCAATGTAGATTTTGAGGTTTAATTTTTTACTCAATTCACTAATTTTTTTTAAGTATTCTATTTTTGTCAAATCATTGTTCAATATCACTGAATTTAACTAACTAAAATTTTGCCATTTTCTTTACTTCATTTTTATTTTCTTTTTTTATGGATAAGAATTGGAAAAAATGAAGAAGAAGGAAAATGCTCGTGATACGCAGGAAAATCTTGAAAAGGTGCAAAATAATCAGGCATCGAAAAATGTCTTGTATGCCTTGATTCTGTACTCAAACAATAATCTGTCAATAATAATTTTTCTGCTAATCTTTTTTTTTCGTTCCAATTTTTTGGTGGATAAATATAAGAATAATTACAAAAATAAATAATTATAATTATATTCATAAACCAAAAAAACAATAATAATCGAATGAATGATATTTTTTTTTGCATAAATAAATAATTTTAAGCATTTTTGCATTGCTTAATAAAAAGCATAAGATTAAAATTAATAATTTTTCCTCAAATATAAACCATAATTCTTTAATAACATAAAAAAATTGTAAAATATGAAAAAAAATTTACTCTTAATTCTATTTTTATTCATTTTCATCAATATAATCAATGCACAAAATATCGATACAAATGATACTTTAAAGATTACTGACTTACAAGAAGTAGTTATCTCAGCTACCAAAACGGGCGAAAAACGCATAGATGTAGCCCAACCCATTACACTTATTAAATCTTCACAAATGAGGTTTGGTAATTTTCAAACTACAGGTGATGTGTTACAAAATTTGGGCAATGTATTTGTGCAACGCTCACAAATGGGCGGCGGAAGCCCTGTCATTCGTGGTTTTGAGGCAAATAAAGTTTTAATTGTGGTAGATGGAGTGAGAATGAATAACGCCATTTATCGTGGTGGACATTTACAAAACATTATCACATTAGACCCCAATATTTTAGAAAGAATTGAAGTTTTGAATGGCACAGGTGCGGTAATGTATGGCTCTGATGCGTTGGGAGGTGTGATGAGTATTTATACCAAAAATCCTTTGTTGAAATCAGAAAGTAATGGTAAAAACTTTAAAGGAAGTGCGTTTGTGAGATATTCAAGTGCTAATTCGGAAAACACATTGCACACTGATTTTAATTTTATAGGCAACCGATGGGGAAGTCTGACCTCGATTACAATGTCATCTTTTGACGATTTACAAAAAGGAAAAAATGTTATCAATCAATACAATCAATTTGGTTTGTGTAACAACGAAATCGTACAAATTTTAGGCGTAGATAGTATGGTAGTCAATAATAATCCACATTTGCAGTTACAAACAGGTTACAAACAAGTTGATATTTTACAAAAAATTCGTTTTTCTGCGTCTAAAAAACATCAACATTTGTTAAATTTACAATTTTCTACTACGAACAATGTTCCAAGATATGATAGATTGACAGATAGAAGCAATAACGGCAATTTAGTTTTTTCAGAATGGAATTATGGTCCTCAAATCAGGTCTTTGGTTTCTTATCAATATACCTTAGAAACAGAAAATAATGCTTTTTTTGATAAAATGCGTGTAATGCCTTCTTATCAATTTATAGAAGAAAGTCGTTTGACAAGGCGTTTTAGAAGCCAAAATCGTTCTGAAAATATTGAACAGGTCAATATTTATAGTATGAATATTGATTTTCAAAAAAATGAAAACAAACGAGAACTCAGATATGGTATAGAACTCAGTTCGAACTATGTGGGAAGCAGTGGAATTAATAGAAATACAATTACAAATACCCAAACTAATATCCAAACCCGTTATCCAGACCAATCAAAATATGATTTATTGGGTGTTTATTTTTCTGAAAATTGGGAAATCACGCCAAAATGGGTATTAAATATTGGTTTGCGTTATTCTTATTTTTGGTTAAATTCAAGTTTTAATTCACAATTATTTCCTGTTTTGAATACATTAGATAATAATGTTTCTCAAAAAAATGGAGCATTAAGCCATCAAGTTAGCATTGTAGGAAAATTAGGAGATTTTAGAATCAGTGTTTTGAGTTCATCAGGTTTTAGAAATCCAAATTTAGATGATATGTCAAAGTTTTTTGTTGCTACTCAAATCGGTACAAACGCCAATCAATTAAGACTTACCATTCCTAATCAAAATCTAAAACCTGAATATGTTTGGAATAATGAAATTACTTTGATTTATTCAAAAGAAAACAAATTTCAAATCGAGGGAACTGCTTTTTATAGTCGTTTGAATGATGCCATTGTCATCAGAAACACCACCATAAACGGACAAACAAGTATAAATATTCCGCCGCGTACTTATTTTTATCAAACAAGCACCAATGCAGGTTTGGCTGAAATTTGGGGCTTTTCGGGGCGAATTTCTGCTAAAATCAACGAAAACTTTTCTGCCAGAGCCAATATTTCTTACACTTGGGGCAGAGATTTGACGGCACAAGTGCCACTTGACCATATTCCACCACTTTTTGGTAGTTTTTTCTTCAATTATCAAACTAAAAAATTAGAATTATCAGCTTATACAATTTTTAATGGTTGGAAAAATTTGGCTGATTATAGTCCTTCGGGAGAGGATAATTTGCAATATGCTACCAATCAAGGTATGCCTGAATGGTACACATTGAACTTCAAAGCCTCTTATCAAATCAATGAAAAACTAACCGCACAAGCAGGCGTGGAGAATATTTTAGACCAAAGTTATCGCACTTTTTCGTCAGGCGTACATGCGCCGGGTAGAAATCTGATTTTAAATATAAGACTTAATTTTTAATTGAAGTAAACCTATACTTTGAATGTATTTATTTAGGCTAATTTTTGAAAAATCTTGTGATTTCCACCGACAACTCAGCGTTTATGTGTTAGTATATAAATATTGATTTTTTTTTCGTTCATTTATATTTTCAAAAATAAATTTCTATCTTTGTGGAAAATAAAAAGATGTTGATAAACAAACGTAAATCTTAACAAAAATATAAGTTTTACTGCAGTTTTCGACATACGAACAACAACGGAAAAAATTATATTAACAATAATTTTATCAAAAAAACAAAATTATTTAATAATTTGTCAAAGAAATCGTTAATAATTTATGAAAAAAATATTTTTGTGTTTGATTTTTATTTATTTTAGCCATATTTTAGTGGCACAAAACGCCCAAGATTCTTTATACACTTACGCACAAGCGTTAGCCAAAATGAAAAAAGAAACGCAAGCATTGGTTACAATCTCAAAACATATCAACGCATATCCAAAAGATGCCAAAGGATATTTTTTGAAAGGAAGTTTGGAGTTCAAGACTGGTAATGCTTTGCAAGCAGAAGCTGATTTTAGTACAGCCATTAGTCTCAAAAAAAATTATTTTGAAGCATATTTTAATCGTGCCGCAGTTCGAATTGGTATGACTAAATATGGGGAAGGTAAAAACGATTTGAGTTATATTTTGTATCAAAATCCTAATATTCCACTTGTTTGGCACGAAAGAGGCAAATTATATACACAATTGGCTATGCCTGATTCTGCTTTGTATGATTTTTCGCAAGCCTTAGTACTCAAACCCGAATTAGAAGAAGCACAAAGTTTATCAGCTACGATTTATTTTCAAAAAAAAGAATATCAAAAAGCAAAACAATACGCTTTGAACGCCCATAAAATCAATCCATCTAACGAAAAAACATTGGTTACTTTGAGTGAAATTTATTTTTTAGATAATCAATATACAACTGCAATGCCTTATTTTGATGAAAGATTACGTTTAAATCCTTATGATTGGAATGGTTTTTTGATGCGTGCAAAAATATATTTTGAACAAAAACAATATCAAAAATCAAAAGAAGATTTGGAAAAAATTATCGAAAAAGAAAAAAATAACCCCGAAACTTATTTTTATTTGGCAAAAATATATTATGAACTCAAAAATTTGAAAGAGGCTTGTTTGCATTTAAAAAAATCTATAGCACTTAATTTCAATGACGCAAAAAAATTAGAAAAAAAATATTGTGATTGATTTGTAAGAACTGCTAATTTTAGTATATCTTTGCTTTTTAAAATATAAAAAATGGGAAATAAAGCATGGAACACAAAGCAAAAATTTTATTAGTCGAAGACGATATGAGCTTGGCATTGGTTACAAAAGACAGCCTCGAATTAAGAGGTTATGAGGTAACACACGCCGAAAATGGCGAAATTGGATGGCAAAAATTTAATAAAGATAATTTTGATATTTGTATTTTAGATGTGATGTTGCCCAAAGTTGATGGATTTGCCTTAGCAACACAAATTAGAAATAAAGACCAACAAGTGCCTATTATTTTTTTAACTGCTAAATCTTTGCAAGAAGATAAAATCAAAGGACTAAAATTAGGGGCTGATGATTATATTACCAAGCCTTTTAGTGTGGAAGAAGTGGCATTGAAAATTGAAATATTTTTAAAAAGAACTCGCCCACAAATCAATGAAATTCAACCCGTAAAAAAATATTCGATTGGTTTATACGAATTAGATTTTGATAATTTACAATTGAATATTGGCACTATCACGCATAAACTCACGCCACGCGAGGCAGAGGTTTTAGAATATTTTGCTTTGCACCCCAACGTCATTATGCGTAGAGAAGATATTTTGAAAAAAATATGGGGAAAAGATGATTATTTTATGGGTAGAAGCCTTGATGTTTTTATTACTCGATTAAGAAAATACCTCAAAGAAGATGACAATATTAAAATCGAGAATATTCCCAGCATTGGTTTTAGGTTTATTTTTTAAAATAATTAAAAAAAAATCATTCTAAACATTTTTCAAAAAACGAGGTCTGTACCGAAGTTTATGGAGGTCTGACCTCGTTTTTTGAAAAATTACACACTTTTTTGAACTATTATTATCCTAAACTCACGTTATAATTACAATTTTTTTATCCTCAATCAAAATTATTCTCAAAGATTTTCCATAAATCTTTCGCCGCCTGCCAAGGTGGAATATGTCCATTTTTTACGTTATTTTCGTATTCTTTCAAAGATTTTTTGATATTTATATGCTGATAAAATCGTTCTTCAAAGACATCTTTTATGTTTTGATGTAACCAATATAAATTTTGATTTTCTCTTTGTTGATAAAAAAAATTATTATTTTTAGTATGAATGACATATTTTTCAATCATTTCTAATACTTCGTTCATGCCTTGATTTTGAATAGCGGCACAAGTCAAAACAGGCGGAATCCATTTATTTTCTTTGCTTGGAAACAAGTGCAAAGCATTTTCATACTCAATTTTGGCTCGATAAGCGTGTTTTTGATTTTCCCCATCACTTTTGGTAATCACTAAAGCGTCTGCGACTTCCATAATTCCTCTTTTTACACCTTGTAATTCATCGCCTGCCCCTGCAAGCATCAACAAAAGAAAAAAATCTGTCATTTGTTTGACCGCAATTTCAGATTGCCCAACTCCAACGGTTTCGACTAAAATTATTTCAAAGCCTGCCGCTTCGCACAAAAGCATCGTTTCTCTGGTTTTTCGTGCTACTCCACCCAACGAATTGCCTGCGGGAGTGGGGCGAATATAAGCATTTTTATCAATAGACAAATTTTCCATTCGAGTTTTGTCGCCCATAATACTTCCACCTGAAATTTGGCTGGTAGGATCGATAGCCAACACAGCAATTTTTTTATTTTGATGCGTAAACAATCCACCAAAACTTTCAATAAAAGTACTTTTACCTACACCCGGCACCCCCGTAATGCCTATGCGAAGACTTTTGCCTGTATGCGAAATAATGGCTTGTAAAACTTCTTGTGCCAATATATTATCGGTATCCAAATTACTTTCAATCAAAGTAATGGCTTGGCTCAAAATCACTCTATTTCCTGCCAATATGCCGTCAATATAAGTTTTTGCGGATAAACGTGGGCGTGCCATAAATAAATGTTAAAATTTTAAAATCAAATAAAATCTTCTATTTTCATATTTTTTGTATCTTGCCCTATCAAAGTCAAAGCCTCTAATACTTTTTCAATATCATTGACAGGCGAAACAAATTCGGTTGCCCAATGCACACTTGCTAACCATTGTTGGACATCAAATTCTGATAAATTAAATTTTTGCACAATTTTTTGAGTAATATTTTCTGTGGTAATAAATTGATGACAAACGTGATTGATAGTTTGACATAAAACATTTATTTCTGTTGGAAATTGGCTTAAAATATCGTTTCGAACCGCCACCACAAATGCTCCCCAAGGGGTAGGACATTCTCCCAAACATTTAATTAAGCCTTTGTCCACAAAAGATTTTGTCATCAGTTTTTCCCACAAAAAACGACCACAAGTATTTTCAGTTAGTTTTTGTATGCCTCCTTTGAGTCCGTTGGTGGTTTCAAATTCCATTTTTTCTATATCCCAATTTCTTTGTTTGGCATCTAACAAAGCCATCAAATGCGAGCCAGAGCCAAAACGACTGATGGCAGTTTTGAGGTGTTGAATTTCGTCTAAATGATTGTATTGCAATGGCGTATGAATTCCCCAAACCAATGGCGAACAGACGTACATTTGTAAAATTTTGCTTGGATTTCCTTTTAAAATATCTGCTGTAATTCCTTCGGTTAAAACGACAGCGACATCAAGTTTTCCTTCTCGCAGGTCTTGCGCCATTGCGCCTGTTCCTGCGTGATAGTCAATCCAATGTAAATCTAAATTTTTTTTTTGAAAAAATTTTTGTTCTATTCCCCAATGCCAAGGCATATTAAAATGCTCAGGTACTCCTCCGATTTTTAAAGATAACATTTATGTTTAAATTTTGTCTAAATAAATTATAATTATTGTTCTTTTTGTATTTTTTTAAGCGATTAAATTTTGTATAAAGTTTTTTTTTAAGAAAAAAATTTATCTACTTAAACAATACAATTTTTTATTAAATTACTTTTGAATAACGCAAAGTTTTAATGTATTTTTCCATAAAATCCCAATCAGGTGTGCCTTCGGGCGTTGCAGGTAGTTTTATTTTTTCATAAGGAAATCTTGAGAGGCGAAATTGTCGCCCATACGCATAACGATAATGTAATTTGCGTAAAATACCCACCAAAAACAATGATGTATATGTATTTAGATTTTCTTTGTATTCATTTTTGGGAATAAGTGTATGCACATTATCATCACTAAAATATCTATTTGGCTGATAAAATACATTAAAAAACATATCAATCGTAATTTTATTTTCAAACATTTTTTTATTTTCCTCAAATTCCTCCAAAGAAATATAATCCGCTACGCCATTATTTTCGGAAGATGCAGTGATAAGAGGTAAATTTTCATCTCCTTGTATTCTGTCGGGCTGTGTAAGTCTTTCTCCTTTTTGGAGGGTAAAAAATTGGTCAAGAGAGAAAATACGCCAAGTATGTATTTCTAAGTTTATTTCTTGTTCTTTCATATTTGCATCATAAAAAGGTGTTTTTATTTCTAAAAATGCTTTTGGAATTGCTGAAACATCAGGAATACCAATATTTTTAAGTGTTTTGTTTGCTTGTCTGCCATAATTATACCTATATTTATTTGCCTGCAAAATCATACAATAATATAACATTTGCATCACAGATAATTCAACTTTTGGCTTCAAATAATACAAATCTCGCCCACTATAATAAGGCTTTTCTTGGTAAAAAGACGACAAAACACTTCCACTTCCTGCCACTGAAATAGTATGAGCAGGATTAGGTATTAAGTCATAATCTTCTTCAATATACGCCACAACACCATTATTTTTTGAAGTACGAGAAACGAAAGGTATCCCGTTTTTTTTGTCTGTTTGGATACAATGCACAAGTTCTAAATTGACACCATAAACTACCTCAAACAAATCTTTTACTTTTATCATTTTGATGTATTTTTATTCGTTAATAATTTTAAAAGCATAGAGTGATTTTACTACTTTTTCAAAATCCTCTATGGTCAATGTACTGTAATCCGTTTCCATATATGCCTCTGCGCACCATTCATCGTTTGCATTCACAGATTTTTTGACTGAAAGCCCTTCTATTTCTTTTGAATTTTTGTAGGCATTTACAAATTTTTCCCTGATACCTTCCCATTTTTCCTTCACATCTATTCTACCTTTGTGTTTGCGTTTTTCAAAACCATCATCTTTTAGGTAGCCAAACCACGTTTCCAAACCTTTATTTTGTTTATTTGCTTCCCACACCATCACACACGTAACCACAGAGGCGGCAGGGCTAAAAATTTCATTGGGCATTGAAATTACTGCTTTCAGGTGGTGTTTTTCCAATAGTCTTTTTTTGATGGCGATTAGGTCTTTTTCGTTTTTGATAGCACAACTCATCTGCACAATTGCGACCACAATTCCGTTATTTTTGCCTATAACTTTCAAGCCATGCTCTATAAATTCCATTTGTCCCGCAGGACGCACATCATAAGGAGGATTGAGAAAGACGACATTTATATTGTGGTTTTGTACGATTTGTGTTTCTAAATTAAAACAATCTCCACAATAAATATTTGATTTGCCATCACCTCTAAAAAGCATATTCGAACACGCATACGTAAACATATCAGGTCTGCGTTCTACACCAACAAGTTGAGAGGATTTGATTTTATTTTTTTGTTCACTATCATTGCCCGCCAATGCAAGCATACGTTTCATTGCCGCAATCAAAAAACCACCTGAACCACAACAAGGGTCATAAACCACACTTTCGGTGGTAATATTTGCCAAATCACAAAATAAATCAGTAATATGAAAAGGCGTAAGCACCAAGCCTTGTGTTTTGGAACTGCCTGCATAACGTATAAATTCTGTATAAAATTTACCCAAAATATCAATGCCTGCCTCGTCCATTTTGATGAGTGGAAAAATATTTTTGTGCAAATAATCTATAAAATTTTTGGCTATCTCAATGGTTAAAATTTCTTCTTTTTTGCGTTTGATTTTTGCTTGTTTAAAAATAGGTTCATTTGTTATTTTTTGAAATTCTCCCAACATTGAATCTTGGTTTCTTACTGTATTTTTGTTCAAAACCCTTTTCAAAGCATCTAAAATTCCTTCTGCCAATTCGTGGCTCTGTTCATAAGTAGCATAACTTGTTTTGAAAGTATTATCCAACAAACTTAATAAAATAGCACTTACAATCGTACAGCGTGTGTTTTCGGTGATAGAATAACTTTGAAATTCGTCATTCAAAAAAACTGCTTTTTGGATAATATCAATATTTTTGAGGTTTTCAGAAAAATTATCATTCTGAAATATTTTCAAATAATCATTGATTGAAATTAATTTATTGGTATTTTCGTTGCTAAAACTTGGCTCGCCTTTTTTCCACCTAAAAGTAGAAACTTTGAGTTCTTGCTCATTTTCGCCACTCACACCTATTGCGACCACATCAAATTCTTGACTTAAAAATTTGGCATAATGCAACACACCATCTACCGCATAATCTTTTGCTTTATCAAAATCTTGGCTTTCATGTTTGCTCACAGAGGCTTTACATTCCACCAAAATCAAAAAATCAGAATTTTGCACAGGAAAAGAGATAATAAATTCAGGTTTTCCAATGCCTTCGCCTGATTTAGAGGCGTTTTTTAGGCGTTCTTGGATTTTTTTATTACTTGATTTTTGTTCTTCTATTTTGATAACATTATGTAGTACATCATTTTTAAAATGATTTCTTACTATTTCTTCTGTAAGTCTTTCGTTTGCCATTGTATTTTTCAAAAAATCGTTAAAAAGATGTGCAAAATTAGTGTTTTTTTTAATATATTACAAAATAAAGAGAATATAAATTGAAAATTATGAGATTTTTACATAAATAATCTTTTATTGACAAGGTTAATGGAAACTTACTTTCAGAATTGGGGACTGAATAATGATAAAAAAATATTATTTACAGAAAAAATAAAAAAAAAGACTGCTTTTCTCAAAAAAACAGTCTTTCTATAAAACCAAAGGGCAAAGTGAAACAAAATTCTCAAAAAAAACAAAAACAAATAAATTATCTATATTTTAAAAAAAAAATTATATCTTCTTTGGATTGGTACTTTTTAGCATACCAACGTAATATTATTTACGAGGTAATGCTTTTTTAACTACCAAAGGACGATCTTTAATCTCTAAGCCGTTTAATCCTTCAATAGCTTTGTCACCTGCTTGATCATCACTCATCTCTACAAAGCCAAATCCACGTGATTTGCCTGTTTCGCGATCAACAATAATTTTAACAGATTCCACATTGCCATACTTAGCAAAATGTGAACTTAATTCATTTTCACTCACTTGGAATGAAATGTTCGAAACGTAAATGTTCATTGAAATATAAAAATAATGTAATAAAACGTTGTAAAGTTAAAGTATTATTTTGACAATTCCAAATATTTATCAAAAAAAGTTAAAAAAAAGTTAAACTTTTTATTATTTCTGCTTAAAATAGCCCTTTTTGAGAAGAATTACTTTTATTTTTATCAGAAATTACATTTGTATTTATATTTATTGTTGTATTTTCTCCTATCATTTCCAAAAAATCTTTTTCAGTAATCATAGTGATTTTAAATTTTTCTGCTTTTTCCAACTTGCTCGGTCCCATATTTTCGCCTGCCACCAAAAAATCTAAATTTTTTGAAACCGTAGTACCTAATTTTCCTCCAAATTGCAAAACTTTATTTTGTAAATCTTCTCTGCTTTGCGAAAATGTACCCGAAAACAAAAAAGTTTTTCCCGCTAATTTATCATCGCTGACAATAATTTTATTTTCATTGGTTTGAGAAAATTGCAATCCATAATTTTTTAAGTTTTTGATGAGTTGTAAATTTTCATCATCTTTAAAAAAATCAACCACGCTTTGTGCTGTTCTTTCGCCTACATCTCTCACATTCGATAATTCTTCCAAAGTTGCTTTTGCCAAATTATCAATATTTTCAAAATGTTCTACTAATTTTCTTGCTCCTGTTTCGCCTACAAACCTAATTCCTAAACCAAATAAAACCTTTTCGAATGGAATTTCTTTTGATTTTTCTAAGGCTGCCAAAATATTTTCTACCGTTTTTTCTTTAAAACCTATTTTTTTTGATTTTCCTGTTTGTTCATCAACGATTATTTTTTCTAAACCAAACAAACTTTTATAAGTCAAAGTATAAAAATCGTCAATATTTCTCAAAAGTCCTTTTTCAAACAATAATTCAATTTTTCCTTCTCCCAAACTATCCATATTCATTGCTTTTCGATGGATAAAATGCTCCAATTTTCCTTTGATTTGTGGCGGACAACCTTTGGAATTAGGACAAAAATGATTTGCTTCGCCCTCATTGCGTACTAAAATCGTGTTACATTCAGGACAATTGTTAATATAATCAATAGGTGTTGCGTTCAAACCGCGTCTTGTCATATCGACTCCTGTAACTTTGGGGATAATTTCTCCTCCTTTTTCTACAAAAACATAGTCATCTTTGCACAAACCCAATCTTTCTATCTCATTGGCATTGTGCAAAGAAGCACGTTTGACCGTAGTTCCTGCCAAAAAAATAGGCGTTAATTCAGCCACAGGCGTAATTGCTCCCGTCCTTCCTACTTGATAACTCACCGATTTTAATTGTGTAGAAATACTTTCTGCTTTGTATTTATAAGCAATCGCCCAACGTGGACTTTTTGAAGTAAAACCAAGTGCATTTTGATAATCATAACGATTGACTTTGATAACAACGCCATCGGTTTCGACAGGTAAATTTTCTCTTTCTTTGTCCCAATATTTGATAAATGCTAAAACTTCTTCTACATTTTTACATTTTTTATAGGTATTAGACACAGGAAAACCAACATTTTCTAAACTTTCGACTGCTTCTGAGTGCATTTTAAAAGGAATATTATCAGCATAATAAAAATAAATAAAAGCATCTAATTTTCGTTTGGCTACTTCACTTGATTCCTGCAATTTCATTGTGCCAGAGGCAGTATTTCTTGGATTGGCATATTTTTCTAATCCAATTTCTTCTCTTTCTTGATTGATTTCTTCGAATACTTTTTTAGGCATAAAAATTTCGCCTCTCACCTCAAATTCTGTTCCTAATCGCGTTGCGTCTATACGCATAGGAATTGTTTTGATGGTTTTTACATTGTTTGTAACTTCATCACCTTGCACGCCATCGCCACGCGTAACGCCACGCACAAGCAAGCCATTTTCATAAATCAAACTTATCGAAACGCCATCAAATTTTAATTCACAAACATATTCCACATCTGCAAAACTAAAATCTGCTTCAATCAATCCTTTTTTTACTCTTTTATCAAAATCTATCAAATCTTCTTCTGAATAAGTATTGCCCAAAGAAAGCATTTGATATTTATGTTTGACCGTTGGAAAATCTTTGCTTATCGTCCCTCCTACTCTTTGCGTGGGCGAATCAGGTTGTTTGAATTGTGGATATTTTATTTCCAAACTTTGTAATTCTTCTAACATTTTATCAAACTCAAAATCTGATACGACAGAAGTATGTTTTTGATAATACATCAAATTATAGTAATTTAATTTTTCGGTAAGTTCTTTAATTTTTTGCTCCATTTTTTCTTTTTGAGTATATAAATGTATATTTTTTTTGCAAAAATAATATTTTTTTTAATCATAATATAAAATTTAATCTTTTTTTTATGAAAAATAATATTTTTGAATACTTATTTTTTTATTTTGATTGGCACTAAAATTGTCCGAAAAGAAGTGTGTTTTTTTAAAAAAGTAGATAAATGAGTTATGGTTTTCAGTTTTTTATGAGATGTTTTTGGGTTTAGGTAAGAACTTGAATTAGTTAGAAATAAAATTAATTATTATAAAAATTATGTCCATGAAAAATATCATAAAAATATTATTTTTACTTGTATTTGCTTTATTGGTAGGTTGTAATAGTAAAAAAAATCAAAAAATAGAAAATATTAAAAAATCTCATCTTGATGGAACTTGGCTTTTGGTTGATGTAATTGATAGTGTTTTGAAGCAAAAAAAGATTGTGGAAAATATTTTTGGAGGTGAAGTCAATATAGAAATGATTTTGATAGAAATTCATCATAATAAAATAAACACTTTTGGCATTTTTCATAGGATGATGGATACTATAAAGAATACTCATAAAGATACATTAGCACATATAGGTCTAAATATATTACCACAATCTCGTAAAAAATATGTATTATGTTTTGATGAAAAGAAAGACATTATATACACACAAACAAAAATAAGAAAATATATTTACAGACGCATTACACCAAAAGATAGTATTTTATATGCAGGAGATAATAATGATTCTTGGTTGAAGGATTTAGAAAAATTTTACATAAAAAAATTCATAGCAGGTACATACAAAGCAATTGATAATCAACAAAATATTTCTAATTTTGTATTACATTATGATGGAAAAGTAGAAGGATTTAAAAACTTTTATAATTTTGAAATTTATATCCCTTCTGGTACAATATGGAGGTTTAATACAGATGCTATTTCTTTCGAATCAAGAGAGGAATCATCTC
The DNA here is from genome assembly GCA_004293265.1 of Bacteroidota bacterium. Taxonomy (GTDB): domain Bacteria; phylum Bacteroidota; class Bacteroidia; order Cytophagales; family Microscillaceae; genus RDXZ01. The sequence goes on from RDXZ01000018.1 coordinate 17,002, forward strand.
CTATGCCACAACAACTGCCAAATGAAAGTAACGAAATTTATCACAGAAAAATTATTCAGCATCTTGATAAAACACGACAAAGTTTTTCATTTGATTTTAAAGGTGATACATTGATTTTGAATAAATTAGAACCAAAATTAAACGACTTCCTGCATTATGAATTGGGCGTGCAAAAATATTATTTTTTGAAACAAAAATCAAAATAAACTATCTTTCTTTTGTTTATTGATATGTTGAAAAAAATATACTTAGGAAAAGTCAATTACTTTAATTATATTTAATTTTATATGGAAAATTATCGCAAAAAAAAGCACGCAGATAACGCAGATTTTACAAATTAAAACAGATTTCTATTTTTATAAAAATTTTATCAGTATAAATGTTGGAAGAATCCATATTTTTTATTAATTTTGAACGTAAAAATAAAAATTTAAACAAAAAATATGACTACAACATTTCAAGATTTGCTTGAACTGCTGAAAAGCAAAAATAAAACCGACATTGAAAATGCACTTTCGCAATTTCAATACCACCAAGAAGCATTTAAAAATTATTTTGCTTTGGATTGGAATGAAGATACACAAGAATTAATGAATTTTTTGATTGAGAATAAGGCTTGGAGCAGAAAAGCACCTTTTGTCAAAATTAAAAAAATATCATTGAAACTCAAAGCAATTCAAAAAATCCCAAAAATGATTGGAAAACTCAAAAATTTGGAATTTTTGTGTTTGAGTGATAACCAAATTCAATCTATTCCCAAAGAAATTGGAGAACTTAAAAAATTAAAAACATTGTATTTGGATTCAAATGAAATTCAAAATATTCCAAAAGAAATAGGCAAATTGCAAAACCTCACATTGTTGGTTTTGAAATACAACAACATCAAAGAAATACCGCAAGAAATAGCAGAACTTCCCAAATTGTAGCATTTGGATTTGGATAATAACCAATTAGATGAAATTCCAAAAGGTATTACTGAAATCAAAAATTTGGAACATTTGACTGCAAACGACAACAAAATTCAAAACATCAGTGATGAAATCAAATCATTAAAAAAAATAAGAGGTTTGTATTTGGACAATAACCAAATTCAACACATTTCAACAGAAATCATTGCACTACAAAATTTAGAAAATTTGTATTTGAAAAATAATCAAATCCAAACATTGCCAAAAGAAATTGGAAAACTTCAAAAATTGGAAGCATTGGACTTGGAAGAAAATCCTATTCAAAATCAAGAAGAAATCAAAAAACTTTTGCCAAATTGTACAATTTATTTCTAATCTTTTTTATTAATTTTTGAACAAAAAATATGACTACAACATTTCAAGATTTGCTTGAACTGCTAAAAAGCAAAAATAAAACTGACATTGAAAATGCACTTTCGCAATTTCAACACCACCAAAAAGAATTTAAAGCACATTTTAAACTCGAATATAGCGAAGATGTGCAGGAATTGATGAATATGTTGCTTGTGTATGAGGCTTGGGACGGAGAAGAGGAGTTGATGGTTATGGAGGAGTTTGATTTTTATAGAAAACAAATCACACATATTCCAACTGCGGTTTGGAAAATAAAAAATTTGAAACAATTAAACTTTATTGGCAACCAAATCACACATATTCCTGTGGAAGTGATGAGGCTCAAAAAATTAGAAGCGTTGTTTTTGAGTGAAAACAACATTCAAAATATTCCAACAGAAATCTCAGAACTCAAAGTTTTAAGGCGATTGGATTTGAGCCACAATCAAGTTACACATATTCCCGAAGAAATCGCAGAATTACAAAATTTGAGAGAATTGATTTTATATGATAACCAAATTAAAGAAATTCCAAAAAGCATAGGAAATGCAAACAATTTGGCAGATTTATCTTTGTCTGATAATCAAATTGAGATAATACCAACAGAAATCAAAAATTTGAAGAAGTTAACAAAACTGGATTTGAACAACAACCAAGTCAAAAGTATTCCTGAAGAAATTGGGGAATTAAAAAAAATGCAAATTATACTTTTGGCAAACAATCAAGTGCAAATTGTCCCAAAAACACTCAAAAAACTCAAAAATTTGTTTGCAATTCATTTACAAAATAATCCTATTGAAAATCAAGACGAAGTGAAAGAACTCTTGCCAAATTGTACAGTTTATTTCTAATCTTTTTTGTTTCCCCGCAACTCGTACAAGCCACAGGCTTGCATCAGTTGGGTGTTTAGCCTGTTGTTCCAAAAACAATCACAACAGGCTAAAGCCCATTAGTACAATTTTCGAGAATATACAAGTGGTCTTAACATAACACTAAGACCACTTTGGGTATTCTCGAAAATTACAAATAGCATTACAAATATAGCAATACCAAAGAATTTTATCTAAAAATTTGTAAACTTAACAAAAAAAACAATACCTTTGCACTTAAAATCAACTGAAAGTAAATGTATATTTTTTAAATTTATTGAAAAAATGGAAAAATACAAAAATATTGTGTTCAATAATGATGGTAAAATAATAGAAAAATTAGAAATTAAATTAGATGTAATTCCAAAAATTTTCTTAATCGTTGTTTTTCTTAATCTTCTATCTATTTTTATAGGGGCTTTTTGGTTAGAACTTATTACCAAACCGCTTATTGTTCCTATTTTATTAATCCAAAAAATAATAACATTTACTTTTTTGCATCTGTTGGTCGATGAGGCACAAACGCTTTTAAGAAGTAATGAATACAAAGATGAAGACGAAGATAAAAATGAATTAGACACAGAAACTATCTCGTCTGTTAGTGTGTTAAAAGATTTTGAGAAAGTATTACAAAAATCATCTATTTATAATTATGCTTTATTTTTTTGTTTTCTTGGAGATGTATTTTTATTATTCAATGCTACTTTTTTAGTCGGTTTGGTGTTTTTTTTGATAGCACATTATATTTTTTGTAGGGCTTTATGGGGTGATTCTAATAAAAAACAAGGTTTTGTAATGAAAAATATAGCCTTAGTAATTCCTTTTTTGGTATATTTAGGTACATTGTTATATTTCATTTTGCCACATCTGAAAAACGATATTGTTTTACAAATTGCCGTTATTATTTATGGCTGTGCCTTGACAGCATCAGGTATTTTGGCTTTAAATCGTTATAATTCTACTTCATTTTCTTCTTTTTTGTATATTTTTATTGGTTTTTTATTTTTTATTGCCTCTGATACTTGGATTGCGTGGCAAAAATTTGTACTCAAAACTGACAATGTTTTCAATGGATTGGGTATAATGGCTACTTATATTTTTGCGATGTATGCTATCACAAAAGGAAGTACGTTAGGAAAAAGATATTTACTTAGTAAACTTGAAAATGAAATCATAGTAAAAAAAATCAAAGAAATAGAAGAAATGGAAGAAATAGAAAAAGTAAAAGTAATGCCTTACCGTAAATCAAAACGTAAAAAATAATTTTTCTGAAAATTTTTAGCCACAAGTCCTATCTTTTCAAATGAAAATTTTTTATCTATTTTTATTATTTTTAAATGTATTTTCAATCTACGCACAACCTACTCCTGATTTAATTCCTTATCGAAAAGGTAATTTTTGGGGCTTCTCTGATGTATATAAAAAAATAAAAATTCCTTGTGAATACGAAGAAGTCAAATTGTTTGTCAATGAATTAGCAAAAGTAAAAAAAAATGAAAAATGGGGCTTAATTGATAAAAAAGGAAAAATTTTTGTCGAATGTGAATACGATTTAATCTATGGAGCAAGCAAAAACCACGCGATAGTCGTTTGCAAAGGCGGAGATAAAGACGGCAACAACGGCAAATGGGGCTTAATAAACAACTATCAAGGCGGCGAAATAGAACTCAAATTTGATTTGATTAGAGAATGTTTTTTTCCAAACCTTTGGGGAGCATTAAAAAATGGAAAATGGGGAATTATCAACCGACAAACATTCTGGCAAATACAACCCGAATTTGATGTAAGTAATATAGAAAATCACCCTTTCGAACAAGAACAAATCATCGATTTTGGTACAAAAAACGCTAATGTGAGCAATATTTACCAAAAAATAAGATTCTCACGTGGACGCTCACGCGTAGGAAAAAATGGTTTGTGGGGATTTGTGAATGAATATGGAAATCCTTTGTTAAATATCGAATACGATTATGTAAGTGAATATATAAACGATTGGGTGATGGTCAAAAAAGGACAAAAAGTTGGTTTTTGGCATTATGATAGACAAAAAAATATCCCATTAGAATATGAATGGGACAAACTAAATTATTTACAACAAAATTTTTCTGAAAATAAAGTACAAGTCAAAAAAAATGGATTGTGGGGATATATCAACCCTGAAAACAAAATTATCATTCCTTTTCAGTATTTTCAAGCCAATTCTTTTCACGAAGGAGTGGCATTAGTGAACAAAAACCCAGATATAATTTTTCCTGCTTGGGAAGTGATAGACAAAAATAATACTACAATTTTTAAAATTGATAACCAAAAATATAAAATTTTAGATAATCAATTTCAAGGAAATGCTATTCGTTTACAAGAAAAAAATTCAAAAAATATTTATTTGATAGATAAAAAAGGAGTTTTACTCAATGAAAAACAACCTTACAAACAAGCTACTTTTTTGTATGCAGGTTATTGGAAAGTAGTCAATTTTGAAAATAAATTAGGTTTTTGGCACGAAGAAAACAAAAAACAAATTCCCTTAGAATATGATTTTTTACAAGCTGTTGGTTTGAATACCGAGTTCAGAAGCAATGTTTTTAAAGTATATAAAAATGGAAAATGTGGACTTATCAACACAAAAAAAGAGGAACTTTTACCTTTTATTTTTGAAGACATCAAACTACCAAACGATTTTAAACCTGAGTTTCCTACTTTAGCAAGAATTGCAGTCAAAGAAAATAATCTTTGGGGAGTAGTCAATTTGAAAGGAAAAAAAATGGTGGCTTGTCAATACGAATCTGTAACGCCTTTCGAAAACGGCTTATCAAAAGTAAAAAAAAATGAAAAAATTTATTATATTGACGGCATTGGCAACGAATTTTATGAGCAATAATTTTTTTTTCAAATAAATCATAACATTGGACTTTATTTTCTTGTTTTATTTTCAAATAATACTTATTTTTGTGGTTTAAAAAGTGAAATTATAAAAATAAATAAACCCAAGTATTATCTTGTGCAAACATCTACACTTTCAAATATTTATTTTTATACACGCAAAAAATTAACAAACCAATGTCAAATACAAAAAAAAATGCTTACTATTCTTTATTTTTAATCGTTGTTTTTATGACAATTTATTATTATAGACAATGGACTTCGCCTACGCCCCTCACACACATAGAAGGCGTTACGATGGGAGTTGTGAAATATAATATTAAATATATTGATGAAAAAAATAGAAATTTTAAGTCCGAAATTGATACTATTTTAAAAAATTTTAATGACGCACTTTCTACTTATATTCCTAATTCTGATATTTCAAAATTTAATAAAGATAGTGTTTTTGTGTTCAAATCACCTCATTTTTTAAAAGTTTTGAAAGCCTGTAAAGAAATTTATCAAAATACAAATGGTGCTTTTGATGCCACAGTTGCTCCTTTGGTCAATGCGTGGGGTTTTGGTTTTAAAAAACAACAATTGCCTGACTCCAACCAAGTCAATGAATTAAAAAAAATAATTGGTTTTGAAAAAATTGAATTTGATAACACATCTGTAAGAAAAAAAAATAAAAATGTAATGCTCGATTTTGGTGGAATTGCAGGGGGATATGCAGTGGATATTGTGGTTGATTTTTTAAATGAAAAAGGAATCAAAAATTATATGGTCGAAATTGGTGGAGAATTGATTTGCAAAGGAAAAAATAACGAAAATAAATTGTGGCGTTTGGGAATCAAAAATCCATTATACAAACAACAAAATCAACCTGAACTCAGTTATATTGTGGAGGTAGAAAATAGGGCTATGAATACCTCAGGAAATTATGAAAATTTTTATATCAAAGATGGTAAAAAATATGCGCATACAATCAATCCAAAAACAGGTTTTCCCGAAAATAATGAAATGCTAAGTTCGAGTGTTTTTACCAAAACTTGTATGATTGCCGATGGTTATGCTACTGCTTTTATGGTTTTAGGAATCGAAAAATCAAAAGAAATACTCAAAAAACACCCTGAATTAGACGCTATTTTGATATATCAAAACAAAAATAATAAAATTGAAACGTTTATGACAGAAGGAATTAAAAAATACACTACTCAATTATAAAAATAAATTTATCTTTTAAATTTAAAAAATATCTAAAAAAAATGAAAAAATTATTACTATCATTGATTTGTCTATTGTTTTTGGCAAATACAACTTATGCACAAGAAAAACCTCAAAAAATAAAAATTGGTGTTTATTTGATGAGTATTAGCAAATTTAATTTTACTGACGGAACGTATATGGCAGATTTTTATTTGGCAATCAAATCTGACAAAGACCTTCCCGAAGGACTAAAAATTGATGCTATGAATGGACAAATTATAAGCCGAGAAATTGCTGATAATTCACCAAAATATAAAATATACCGATATAAAGTAGCTTGTAACGAAAATATTAATTATAGAAGTTTTCCTTTTGATAGTCATACTTTGAGCCTTCAATTTGAGGACAATGTGTTAGATGAAACCAAAATTATTTTTGAACCTGATGATAAACTATTAGGAGTAGATGAAAAAGTTGGGATTATTGGTTGGGATTTATCTAAAAAAACTTCACACAAAGTTTATACACATTTTTATCCAAATTTTCAACAAAAATATTCAAGGTATATGTTTAATGTAACTTTGAACAAACCGATTACCGCAAGTTTTATCAAAGGCGTTTTACCTTGTTTTGTGATTGTTTGTGGGGTATTTTTGTTGTATTTTATGAATCCAAAAGAGCCAAAAGACCGCATCAATGCGATGGCTTCCTTATTGATTGCCAATGTGATTTTGCATATTAATAGTACTGCCGCTTTGCCACCTTTGGCTTACCTGACTATTCAAGATAAACTAATGATAACCAATTACTTAGCCATTTTAGCGAGTATAGGCGTAACCGTTATTTTGATTCGAAATATGCCGAAAAGACCTGATGAATTGTGGAAAATCAATAGAACGGCTCAATTTATTGTTTATCCAAGTTATGTTTTATTGCAAGTTATTAATATTTTGTATGTGTATTAGTCTTAAATTTTTAACTTTCCAAAAGTTTTAAATTTTTGGAAAGTTATTGATAATTTATTTTTATTTGCTTTTAAACTTATTCAACACAAAAATATGATGAAGATTATATATATATTTTATTTTTTATTTTTACTTCCTATCTTTTTAGTGGCACAAGAAGATGAAAAGAATGAAAAAACAATTGCTATTTATGGCATTGCTACGATTCAAATGCCTGAATTTAGTAATTTTAATACTATTTTGCAAGCAAATAATTATTCAACCTTGCCAGCACTCAAAACAAATCTTGGTGGTGGGATAATGTTTAGACGAGGAGATATTTCAACTCAACTTGAATTAAGAAGTTATAAAAATGACATTACAAACAAAATTTCAAATGGTACTTTGAATGTTAGTTTATTTCAATTAAATATAGGGTATAGTTTTTTAAGCACCGATAAATTTAAGATAACGCCTATGTTAGGGGCAGGCGTAGCGCGTGGCAATTTGAGTATTTTTCCGATTAGCAATCCAAATAATACACTTGGAGGGCTTTTGACAGCACCAACAGGTTTTGCACAACTTAATACCACACAATTTAGTTTACATTTGGGGTTACAAGCTGATGCTTTTCCCATTTATTTTAATATAACAGGTGGCAAAAAAGTACGTACATTGGTGGCACTCAAAACAGGTTATTATTTACCTTTTCAAGAAGTAACTTGGAGAACAGGCAATACAAGTATGTTTGGAACAGGTGGCAATCCTGTCAGTGATAAAATCAATATGAATTTTGGTGGTTTTTATGTAAGTCTGATAGCAGGAATTGAGTTTTTGAGGATTCGATAATTCTTTTTTTGAATATACACATCGGAAAATAGTAAAAATCTTAAAAAAATATTTATTATTCTTGCATTTTAATATTTATTGATTTAATTTTGCAAAAATTTTAAAAAAAAACATACATATAAAGATGTTACAATTCAATAAAAAAAACCTATTATATTATAATTCTTACTAATAATATTACTCAAAAAGGGTTTTTTAGAGTTTCATCTTAAATTATAATAAATTAGAACACATCAAGGATTTTTTGGATATTCAATAAAATTGTATAAATTTAGAAATTCAAAAAATACTTCTTGATGTGTGGATTTGTTATTTAATAAATTTTTTAAACAATTCATTGTAAATAAAATTCAATATGAAAAAAATATTTTTAATTTTATGTTTGATAGGTATCTCAGGCATTTATGCACAAGAAAGATTTTTTGAGATTAGCCCCGTGATTGGTATAAACTATGCCAAAACAACAGGATTAAGAGATGGAAATAGAGTTATACTTCCTAATTTAGGTGTAAGGTTTAGTTATAGGGTTACCAATAATTTTTTAGTATCAATTACGCCAAGTTTTTCACAAAAGGGAGATAAAGCACCTTGGAGATTTTATAATTTTACCACAGGGGGTTTAGACACACGTTATGAAACTTTAACCACCACTTACATCGATTTTCCAATCACTTTTCAAAGAAATTTTAATTTTAAACGGTTTACTATTTATCCTATTCTTGGTTTACAGTTGGGTTATATGACAGGTGGAAAAATTCAATTACCTACTGGTTTGGAATCTATTTATAGTGTTAGAAGTCAAAATTTGATTGATGCTTCGTCTAATTGGGGAACACAACCAAGTCAAATTTATCCTGATTTTACAATAGATAGATTTGACTTTGGACTGACTATTGGTGTAGGTGTATCTTATAAAGTATCTCAAAATGTAAGAATGTTTCATGAAGTAAGATATACGCATGCTGTGAATAGATTTTTATCTGAAAGTGCTGCGTCAAGTTATTATATGATGAATAATTTTTTTACTTTAACAAATGGAGTAATATTTGGTGCTGGCAAGAAAAGAACTTTACTGGGCTTTTAATTGTAGCCACTGATTTAAGTCTATTCCAAAAAAAGCAAAACTGGCGCAAGGTTTGAACAAAACGACACCTTGTGCCTTTGTATTTAATAGAAGTTTTTGGACTTAAGTCATTCGAAAAATAACAATGTTGTATCTAAGCCTGTTTTTACTTTTAACAAAGGTAGATATATTTTCTTATTCAACCAGATATTTATCAAAAAAATCCTTCTCAAACCAAAAAATACCTGACAAACAAATTCATTTTCCACTCTCCGAGTGGTAAAGTATGGAAACCTCTATTAATGCAGAGGATTCGATAATTCTTTTTTTGAGTTAAAAAATTAAATTGATTGTAAATAAACACATTCACACAATAAAAAAGTATTATTTTTTGCCTTTTCCAAAAATTAAGCGTAATTTTGCACTTTAAAATCAATAAAAAGATGAAAAAAGTTGCATTTTATACATTAGGTTGTAAACTAAATTATTCAGAAACTTCTACTATTGCTCGACAATTCACAGAAAAAGGCTTTCAAAAAGTAGATTTTTATGATAATCCTGATATTTTTATTATCAATACTTGTTCTGTAACCGAAAACGCAGACAAAAAATGCAAAAAATTAGTGAAAGAAGCCCAAAAAATATCGCCTAATGCGTACATTGCGATAATGGGCTGTTATGCACAACTCAAACCTCAAGAAATTGCAAACATTGAAGGAGTTGATGCGGTTTTGGGAGCGGCAGAAAAATTCAGATTGTTTGATTTAATTCCAACTTTTGAAAAAAATATCAATACAAAAATAGATAACAAAGATACAAATACTATTAAAAATAACCAAGAAACTTCTTGTACTGATATTGCCCAAGCAAAAATTTTTGTTGGCGATGTCAATGAAGCAAAAATATTTCATTCTTCTTATTCTTATGGTGATAGAACTCGAACTTTTTTAAAAGTGCAAGATGGTTGTGATTATAGTTGTACTTTTTGCACCATTCCACAAGCACGTGGAGAAAGCCGAAGCGATAGCATTGCCAATGTCATCGAAAAAGCCAAAGAAATTGCACAATCAGAGGTAAAAGAAATTGTTTTGACAGGTGTGAATACAGGTGATTTTGGACTACAAAATGGTAAAAGAGTTGAAAAATTTTTTGATTTAGTCAAAGCATTGGATAGTTTGGAAGGCATCGAAAGAATCAGAATTTCGTCTATCGAGCCAAATCTTTTAACAGACGAGATTATAGAATTTACTTTAAAAAATGCTCGTTTGTTTGTACCACATTTTCATATTCCTTTGCAATCTGGCTCAAACAAAATTTTAAAATTGATGAAAAGACGCTATTTGCGTGAACTATACGCAGATAGAGTGGCAAAAATAAAAGCCATTCGTCCTGATTGTTGTATTGGAGTTGATGTCATTGTAGGCTTTCCAGGGGAAACTCAAGAAGATTTTTTGGAAACTTATCAATTTTTAAATGATTTAGATATTTCATATTTGCACGTTTTTACGTATTCTGAACGTGCTAATACAGAAGCACTACACATAAAACCTGTCGTTCCTGCGCACATACGTAACGAAAGGTCAAAAATGTTACATATTTTATCTGATAAAAAAAGAAGATATTTTTATGAGCAAAATATTGGGAGTGTAAGAAATGTTTTATTTGAAAATGATGTAGAAAATGGACAAATGGAAGGTTTTACAGAAAATTATATTCGTGTGGTTGCTAAATATGATGCTGTTTTGGTAAACGAAATTAAAACTTTACAACTTTCTAAAATCAATGAAAATATGTTGATGGAAGTCGAGGAATGTGAAGAAATTTTAACACATTGAACCACAAAATTAAATGGCGGCAATAGGAAAAGATATGATAAATGTTGTACCTTTTCCTTCTTCGCTTTCTATGTTTATTTTTCCGCCCATTGTTTCGACTTGTGTTCTGACCAAATACAAACCCATTCCTTTTCCTTCTACGTGTGAATGAAATCTTTGGTATAATCCAAAAACTTTTTGTTTGTATTTTTCTAAATTGATACCAATGCCATTATCAGCAAAAATCAACTCTATTTTTTCATTTTGAATTTGTGTTTTTACAGATATAGACAAGTTTACGTTTTCCTTTTTATATTTTATAGCATTACTCAATAAATTATACAAAACACTTTCTAAATAAGGTCTGATTGTTTTGAGTTCATCGACTACACTCAAATCAATATCAATATGTGTGTTATTTTTATCGATTTCATTTTTAAATTCTTTAGATAATGTTTCCCAAATTTCAGAGATTTTTACATTTTCTAATGGTTTTTGTTGTCCTTTTTTTACCTCTAAAATTTGGTTTAAATCTTTAATTACTCTATCCAATTCAGAAGTGCAATTTATAATATGTTTGATAATTTCTTGGTTTTCAGTACCTAAACCATCTTGATTTAATAAACTAACCAGACCTAAAATTCGGGCGACAGGTGAACGCAAATTATGAGCAGTAATGTACGCGAATTGTTCTAATTGGTGGTTATGCGTGATAAGTTCTTCGTTTGTTTCGGCTAATTCTTTTGTTCTGATAAATATTTTATTTTCGAGGCTAATATTATGATTAGACAATTGTTCGTTTTGAGCATTGATAATAGTTTGTGCCCTTTGTAATTCCATATTTTGTTCTGCCAATAGGTTAGATTGCGTTTCCATTTCTTCCTGTTGTTGCCTTAATTCTTCATTTTGGGCAATAATTTCTGATTGTTGTTCTTGCAACACAACGGTTTGGTTTTCAATCTTTGATTTTTGTTGTTCTAATTGTTGGTTATGAATTTGTGCATTGGTATATAAATCTTGGATTTGTCTATAACATAATTTTAGTCTTATTTTTTCATATACCAAAGAAATAATCATTCCCATACAATTGGTGTACATTACTTCTTCGTTTGTCCAGACTCTTGGTGCGTGCAAATTTTCATAACAAATAACGCCTTTTAGCACGCCATCGTCATAAAAAGGCACATCAAGCATTGATTTTATGTTATGTTCTTTGAAATAATTATGTACAAATTCGCGTGTAAAAGGATGTCTTTCTACCTCGTCTGCTTTGATGATATTATTATTAATGATGGCATTAAAATATCTTGGATAAATCTCCGACCTCAAAATTGAACCTTTTGTATGTATATCTTCGGCTAAATGATAGGCATCTAAACAAACGATACAGGTTTGGTTTTCGGATAATTCCCAAATACTTACTCTTGATACTTGCAAATTTTTGGCTAATGTTTCAGTTAAAATAGGCAATATTTTTTCCAAATTACCTTCACTTACTTCTGGCAATTGTTTAAAGCTCACTAACCACTCTGATGAATGAGAAAGTGAAGGTGGAGAAGTAGCGGCGTGTTTGTTTGGTTCAAAATTCATAGCATATCAAAAGATTTATACAATAAAATATTATTGTTTATGTATTTAAACGTAAATGACGTATAAATATTGTAAAAAAATGATTTCTTAACATAAAAATTAAGAAATCATTTTGTTTGAATATATTTTATTTTTTACCAATAAAAATACGAACCCCAAAAGTTGGCAAAAATGAATTAACACCTAATTGAAAACCAGAAATATTGGTGGTATTAGTTGTATTATTAGTAGTATTAGTAAATTCAGAAGTAGCACTCGAATATCCTATCCCTGTAAAACCAATGTCAATACTCCAACTTCTTGTAGGAAAATATGAAAGATTAGGTGAAATAAACAAGCCATAACCGTTTGTTTTTCCATTTGAAGTAGAAGTAAATGTAGGACTTTTATTTTCGTTGGTTATTGTGCCAAAGTCAAGATTAGCGCGTGCTTGTATAAAAAACTTAAATGTTTCAGAGGAAGTTGGCATATAATAGCGGAAAGTAGGATTGATTGAAAAAGTACCCGTTGTTGTGGTATTTTCAGTACTTCCTGAGCTACTTTTTGAGTTTACTTTTTCGTTTGCATAACCAATGCCTAAACCAATTGCCATATTATCAGCAAAAAAATACCCTACATCAGGTATGACAAAAAATGAAGTTCTTTTTTCTTCGTTTGTAGTTACGCTTGATGATTTTGACGTTTGATTTCTTGAATTAACCCCAAAAGTTCCTCCTACATAAATAGTTCCTTTTTCAGTTTGTGCGTTTAGGTTGGTAAATGTGAAGAAGGCAATCAAGCCAATAATTATTTTTTTCATATTTTTAATAATTTTTTGAGTTTACTAATTTGTTTGGCAAATATCTATAAATATTAAGTAAAAACAAAAAAAAAGCATAAGTTTTTTTGAAAACTTTAAAAAAGTTTTTTTATTGTCAAATTTATTTTATAATTTTGTGGAGATTTAAACGCTATTCAAAATGTCTATCACTCCACAATACAAAAACGCAAACAAAGAAATATTCGCACCATTAAGGAACAGTAATTAAATATAACTTATAACAATTTTATAATCATTACTATTTGATTATAAACCTGTTATAATCTTAAAATTTATATGTTATTTGGTTTCTGTTCCTAAAAGATAAATGACGGGTTTTGAGAAAAAAATTTTTAATTAAAAAATAACTAAAACAATGTTATTTTTTCTGAAAAACATGTAATTTTGCACTTATGATGTATTACCGCAGAAAAGTATTATTAGCATTATTAGAAACCTTTGGAGGAAGTTTGGGAAAAACAAGCCTCCAAAAGTTGTTGTTTCTTTTTTCTGAAAAATTAGAAAAGCCCATTTTTGATTTTGTGCCTTATCAGTATGGTTGTTATTCTTATCAATCTGTATGGGATTTGGGTGCATTGTCTTTAAAAAATTTTATTGAAGTAAAACGTACTTTTTGGCAGTTAAAAAATGTAAATGCAAATTATATTTCTTTGCTTAAAGAAAATGATCAGCAAAAACTAACTGACTTGTTTCAAGATTTCAATAGTTTTTCCAGTCAAAAATTACTACACTTTACCTATTTAAAATATCCTTATTATGCTACAAAAAGTAAAATATTAAAAAAAGTATTGTCCACGCCTGAAATCACAATGATAAAAGAAAGCATTGAAAAAAGTAAAGATACTATTTTACATACCATTGGTTATGAAGGTATAAGTTTGGAAACGTATTTGAATAAATTAATCAAAGCAGATGTTAAGTTACTTTGTGATGTAAGAAAAAATCCGTTCAGTCAAAAATTTGGATTTTCAAAAGACATGTTATCAAATACTTGCAAAGCAATGGGTATAAAATATTTGCATTTACCAGCATTAGGCATTCAAAGCGAAAAAAGACAAAACCTAAAAACGCAAACAGATTATGACTTACTTTTCATGGAATATGCTACTGACACTTTGCCAGAAGCAGAAATATATATAAATGAAATACTTATACTATTAAAAAAATATAAAAGAATTGCCTTGACTTGTTTTGAGGCTCACCACTGCCAATGTCATAGAGGTATATTAGCAAAATATATTATTGAATTACCTGAATCTAACTTTGAATTAAAACACTTGTAAAAATATATGGCACTTACAAAAGTACTTATTACCGTAAAAACATACCCTACTATCTCAACAAAATATGATGAATTGGTTTGTACTGCAGGTTTTCGAGAAGATGGTAGTTGGGTACGCATCTACCCCATACAATTTCGTCAATTGCAGTACAATGACCAATACAAAAAATATGAATGGATTGAGATTGATATAGAAAAAAATACATCTGATTTTCGTCCTGAAAGTTACAGACCACATAGTTTAGATACTGAACCTAATATCTTAGGAAAAATTGATACAAAGAATTTTTGGGCAGAACGTAAAAAAGTATGTCTAAATAAGATTTATACCAATCTTACCATACTTATTGCAGAAGCAAAAGATAACTGTACATCTTTGGCTACTTTCAAACCCACAAAAATCATTGATTTTATATATGAGGAAGTAGAGAGGGAATGGGATGCTAAAAAAATAACTGCTATGAAGCAAACTAACCTTTTTCAATCAGTTGAAAATGAAAACTTTGAAGTCGTCCAAAAACTACCTTTCAAATTTAGTTATATATTTGAAGATGATGAAGGTAAAAAAAGTACACTTATGATAGAAGATTGGGAATTAGGAGCATTGTATTGGAATTGTTTAAAAGATGCTAAAGATGAAAAAGTTGCTTGTCAAAAAGTAAAAGAGAAATATTTTGATAACTTTACCATCAAAAATGATTTATATTTTTTCTTAGGTACTACAAGAGAACATCATTTTGTAAGTAAAAATCCCTTTATTATTATAGGACTTTTTTACCCTTTAAAAGAAGACAAAATACAAGGGAAACTATTTTGAAAAAAATATTCGTATATAAATAACCAATAATGTTGTTAATGTAATGCTTTATCCTGCTGAACGAAGTGAAGCGACTGCTTGTTGAATAGCATTTGGTAAACGTAAATTCATATTTTTCGCTTCACTCAAAATCAGTTTGATTTTAAACCTCAAATCAGATAAAAACATTACATGTATAACACTACCAAATAACCAAACCCAAATACTCAAAAAATAGCAAATTATCAAATTTCTTTATTTGCTCTTTATATCTAAAACAAGTTATTCTAAAAAAGACAATATGTTTTTATATTTCATCAACGAACGATTAAAAAAACTTCTCGGTAATTACAAGTATGTTTCATATATTAAAAAAAAGAGGAACAAAAGTTCCCCTTTTTTATTTTAGAAAAAATTTAGTAATTTACCTCTTAATCATTTTTTTCACTGCTTTACCTTTTTCTGTACTGAAATGTAAGAAATAAGTACCTTGTGCAAATTTACTTACATCAAAACTTGTTTCGATTTCATTTTCAGGCATTTGTAAAGTTGCGATTGATTTACCCATCACATCTCTTACTTCTATTGATACCATTCTCAATATTTGTGGCAAACGTACTTTTATTGTTTCGTTAGCAGGATTAGGATAAATTGTGATTGCTTGCGCGAAGGCATTTGATTCTAAAGACAATATACTTGAAGTAGTGGCTTCATCTGAACACGCTTCTAATTGATTAGGTGCTGTTCCTCTCACTGCACAAACTTGATAAGTATAAGCACTTGCTAAGGGTGCTGAGGCATCAGTATAAGTAGTAACGTTGGCAGCAGTAGTAAAAATAGGGCTATATGTTCCCGTAGGTGATGCTTTTCTTTTAATAACAAAACCTGCCTCATTGTTTGAGTTATCAGCCCATTGCAAACTTACTGCTGTATTTCCATTCGTCAAATTCAGTGTAAGATTAGTAGGAGCCATAGGTGCTGTCATCAAAGTAGTTGCATCAGCCGCTACCGATTGATTTTGTCCAAATATATTAAAATTCTCAATTTTATAAAAATATCGTGTCAATTCGGTCAAACCAGTATCCGTATAATTAAGGGTATTGGCAGATAAATTAGCTACTACACTATATGTTCCTGTTAAAGTTGAAGACCTTAATACTCTCACGCCTGTTTCATTTGTTGCTCCATCAGTCCAATTCAAAACGATTGATGTTCCACCTACTTGGGCTACCGCAGTCAAAGCAGTTGGTGTAGCATCAGGTACATTTGTTGAGATTGAAATTTCATTTGAGTAAGTTCTTGTTTCGCTCATTCCTGCTCCTTTGATAGAGGCTACTCTATAAAAATAAGTATTTCCAGCCATAATTGTCGCATCAGAAGTGGAAGTTGTATTAGCTGCCAAATTACTTGCTCCTAAATCTGTGTATGTACCTGCCACGCCTGTTTTTCTTTGTACTCTAAAACCAACTTCATCTGTAGAATTATCAGTCCATTGTAAATTGACAGATGAAGCGGTTAAATTTGATGAAATTAAATTGGAAGGAGCCACAGGAGGTGAAGCCAAAGTGGTTACTTGCAAACTATTTGAGGTAGTAGTACCATTCACATTAAATGCTACAATCGTATAAGTATAAGTAGTTTGTTGCGCTACTGTATTATCTACATAGGACGTAGCAGTAGGTGGAAGCGTGATTGTTTCACATACGGTATTAGCAGGTGCTATACATCTTCTTATGGTAATTCCCGTTGCATTGCTTGTAACATTTGTTCCTGACCAGTTAAGTGTTACCGCACTTGTATTGCTGATAATAGAAGGAGATGCCGTTACAAGATTAGCCATAATGGTAGGAGTTGCCAATAAATTTACCATTTGAACATCTGTAAACAAACGATATTCACCAGGTCCTAATGTAACTGCCTGATAACCAGGTGGATTAAGATTGGTTACATTAAAAGTAGCATTATTTTCAAAATAACTATACCAAGTTCCTGTATGATTAAACCTAACACCAATCGTTTGACTGACTACATCAAAATTAGTTACAATCACAATATTAGCTTGGTTTGGATTAGTTGGACTTGCATTAAAAGGCTCAGGCTGGATTCGAAGTTGTTTTACCAGACCTGAAAAATCACCTTCATATATTTGCACATTGGTTGCCATAAACGCATCATATTTTAATTTTAATTGGTTTACTGCCGCATAAAATTTATACAAATCATTTCTGTTTGCATTTTGGTCAAAACTTTGAGGAGGAGAAAATGCCAAAGGTTTTGGGTCTGTTCTACATTGGTCGCCTGTTCCTTGTGTTCCATTAGGACAACGATTTAAAGAAAAATCATAGCCTAACTCTCCAAATTGCCAAATCATTTTTGGTCCCGTAATAGGCATTTGCATCAAAATAGCAGGTTCTACTCTTTTTAGTGCAGTGTTGAGTGTTCTTACGTTGTGTCCTTGTCCTGCTTGAGAAGTATTACCAAATTGCAAGGCTTTATACATAACCCTTTCTTCGTCGTGGCTTTCCATATAGCTAATCACACGTGGTTGTTGGAAAGCATTTGAACCTTGGTCAAAGTCAGCCACAGCAATAGAGTTGTTAGAAGCAAAGCCCATAATATTTTGTGCGTATCTTTGTTCCATATTTCTCCACATCATCATACCACCTTGTGCTGTACCACCTAAAAGAGGGTCATTTAATCTATAATCTGCATATTCTTTTTCTTCTGCACCACCTTCACCCAAAAATTCTAAGATAACATAAGAAGTGCCATCTGCCTGCCATTGCCAATCTGCAATGCGTTTGATATTAGCTACACGCCCTGCATCATAAGCATTCCACGCACCTACATCAGTTGTGTTTCTTTGTGTAAAACCTTTGGCTAAATCATAGCGATAACCATCGATTTTATACTCATTTATCCAATATTTAATGACTCTTTCTGCAAATTTTCTTGTATAAGGTGAATCGTGATTGAAATCTTGAAACACGTTAAAAGGGTGAGTAGCTTGCACATTAAACCAAGGGTTATTAGCAGATGGTTGATTTGTGGCACTATTCCAATACATTTTACAGCCAGGAAATTCAAATTCTGCTTGATTTAATACAATGTCTAATACAACCGCAATACCTCTTTGGTGGCATTTATCAATCAATTCCTTTAATTTTTCTCTTGTTCCATACATTTTATCTACCGCAGTGTAAAAAATCGGAGAATACCCCCAACCAATATTACCCGTAAATTCATTGACAGGCATCAATTGTAATACATTGATACCTAAATTTTGGATATAGTCTAATCTATTGATAACATCTTGAAAATTTCTATTAGCATCAAAATCGTGTACCCATAATTCATAGATATTCAAACGTTTTTTATCAGGTTTTACAAAATTCAAAGTAGCATTTGACCAAGCATAAGGCATTTGTCCTGTTTGTAGTACTGAAACAAAACCATTTTGTCCCGCAGGATAGGGAGTAGGATTTGGATAAGAAACAGCAGAAATAAATTGGTCATTATTGGGGTCTAATACTTTTTCAGAATACATTTCAGCTATTTTTACCAAATTTTCATTCAAATCATATACCCAATACTGAAAACGGTATTCTACGCCAGGTGTAAGTCCTTGTAATTCTATCCAATAACGATTATTATCAGGGTTCGAACCTGCACCACTTCCACCATAATTGGGAGTTTGACGCATCAAATAATTTGGATTCAGTTGCCAATTATTAAAATCACCCACCACATATACAAATTTTTTCTCAGGGGCGGTCATTGCTAAAGTTAATCTACTAGCATCGGTAGAATTATAAGTAATACCATCTAAAATCCCTGAGGGAACTGCTTGTGAGGTAGGCGTTTGTCTAATTAAAAAATTAGCTGTTCTTGTGATGGGCGCACCAGCAGTAGGTGTTCCGATTACTTCAACATTATAACCTGCAGTAGCAGAAACTATATTTAATGTATGGTTTAGAGATGTAGCATTATTTTGAGCTGCAACTTGTGTACCATTCACTCTAATTACTAAATTTCCTGCAATATTTGCAGTAGCACTGATATTGATAGTGTTTCCTACGTTTACAAAAGAATTTGAGGGAATACTTGTACTTAAAGCCACATCAAACGTTCCTTGATTGACATTCAAAAAAATATCTTGTCCTGTAGAAGATTTACCTTCTTTACAAGCAGTAGCCACTCCACTAAAATTTCCACAAGCACCATTTTCACGCAATACCATACCTACTCTAAAAATTGGGGTAGTAGAAGGTGCAACCAAAGGAGCACCAAACATACTTCTAATTCCATTAGGCAAAGTCAAAGTATAGATATTAGTTGTACCTGTTCTTGTGAACTTAGGCTGTGCCGCTGGGTCTCCCCAAGTTCCCGGTACATTTGTCCAAGTTGTACCATTGGCATCTGTTAAGATTGCTCCTATGTGTGCGGTAATACTCGTAACACTGGCAGGGAGGTTAGCCAAAGCCTGCCCTTGACTTTGTGTTGCGTCATACGTGAGCGTAACCGCCTGATTTGCCGTAAAAATAGCAGGATTAGCAGATATTTGTGCCTTTAACCCATAAATATTGAGAATAAAGACAAATAAAAAACTTAATAAATACGTTTTTTTCATTGTTCTAAAAAGGTTTAAAATTATAATAATATTAATATTTGTTTATACTTTTTTAAGTTGTTAAGTAAACTAAAAAAAAAGAGAATTGTTTAAAAATAGTAACACTTTTTTTTCAAGGTAAAAAAATAACGTAAGACGTTTTTTCTTACGTTATTTTAATATTTTTATGAAAAAAATTACTGAATTGTATAAGTATAATTACCTGATGGGTCTAAAACCAAAGTAACTACTTTATTGGCACCTCCAGTAACAGGTATATTTGAACCACCGTAAGTCATAGAACCGCTTGCTCCGCCTAAATTGATAGGCCAATCTCCTGCTCTAAATTTCATATCATTCGTGGTCAAAGTAACAGGAGCAGATTTCCAAGTATAAGAACCCTTAAATACACCTGGAGAAACAGGTTGTAAAGTCATAGCCGTTTCGCTACCCCAACCACCTGGTGTGGCATCGCCTATAATACCCCAATTAGTTCTTACTACTTCTAATTTTTTAGGAGTAGTAACAAAATTTAGAGTAATACGATAAAATCCATTACCTGCAGTAGGTAAAGGGCAATCTGTATTACCATTATTCACTATATCGGCTGTATAACCTGTAAAAGTAGAACCACTGATAGGATCAGTAGACATGCCATTTATTTGAGATCCCAAAAGACTCGTAGTGTTTGAAGCAAGTTCCCAATCACCATTCCAAGAACCTATAGTTGGTAAGAATTTGAATGAACCATCAATATAAGCATATATTTCAAATATACCATCAGCAATTCTTTTCATCGGTATAGCAGCAGCATTGTTCCAACCTGCTGAAGTTCCACCTCCTACAAGATTCATTGTTAATGGATAGTTAGGTTTGCGAAATAAGCTTACTAAAAACGGAGAAGGTGCTAAAGTTTTTTTACCTGAAGCAGAAGTCGCTTCTACTGTCCATTTAAGATTAACAGTCGAGCCATACGCCACAGACAAAGAACCTAATTCGTCATCTAATCGTTGATTAGTAAGGGTTAAAACTGGATTTTTTCCCATGTTATCCGATACAAAACTTAATAATGGTGCATTAAAATTAGGTGTAGTTGCTAACACTGCCAACCATTTGTAAGTAACCAAAGAACCATCGTTAGAAGTGGTTGCGTCCCAAGTAATTGTTTTGGTATCTGTTGGGAGTGCTACTTCAACGGTTACGGTTTGTCCACTGGCTGGTGCAACGAGTCTAAAAGCTGAAAAATCAGTTTTTATTGATAAAACATCTGGCATTTTAGGCTCAGGATATTTTTTTTCGCAAGACCACAATACCAAAGTAAATAAAATTGGTAAAAGTAATAAATAACGATATATTTTCATATTTTTATAAATAAAAATGTTTTTGTTTTATTGAGCTCTGAATAAATTAGAAACTTTTTGACCACCATTTATATTTTGGTCGTTTTGGCTTCTTACAGTATAACGAATCTTAGTTAAGCGTTGTCCCGCAGGTATTGTAAAAAATCTATTGGGTACAAAAGTATAAGTAAACATTTTGTTACCTTTGTCAATCATTCGCATAGATGGTGTTGTACTTGTGCCTACGTTTGCTTGTGAAACAGGGATAGTATTGTTACCATTGATATCACCTTCAATATATAAGTAAACAGTAGTTGATGCTTTCATCGCTGCATTATCTTCTAAGTTTTGGTCATAAATAATCGTTACAACATCTTCTTGTGAATAGTTAGCAGGAAATGTTCTTGTTTCTGTTGGAATATATACAGGACCTACAAAAGGAATTTCTATATCTCCAGATTTAATACCACCATCACCATTTTTACCTTTTACTAAGAAGCCAAGTCTTGTAGCCGTTTCTGGGCGACCTGCCGCTACTGCGACTTGCTTTGCTTGATTATAGGTTATAGCAACAAACTCTTTTACAGATGGAATAACAATAGACCATTTGTATTTATCAGCACCTGCAGCACCTACCTGAGTCATACGATTTGCCTCATTAGAATTTAGCCACTGACCATTAGTTGGTGCATCAGAACCTATAAATGCCCAAATATAAATAGGTTTGTTGGCATCAACTTCTGCTTTTAAAACAGGTACACCTGATACATCTACTATCAATTTAATAGGATCACTGAAACCAAAAGAAGGTACATTACTAATAAAAGAATTATTAGTAGAGGCATTAATCGGAATATTTATTTGTGCTTGTGCTACAAAGGCAAAAGCAAGCACGCTTAATAAAGAAAAAAATATTTTTTTCATGTGTTTAATAATTTTAATAGTGATTTATTGACGAGTAAATTCATACTCATAAAACAAAAACATAGTACGTTTATCAGGGTCTGGGTTAGCACTTGCGGCATCTCTGCGTTCCATACGCAAAGTCAAACGATCTTTATCTATCATTTTTACAACAAATCTACCTACTGTTGTTACATTTGGGTCTGAAAACATAATCACATTCGCAAAAACAGGATGATTTACTGACCAATTTCCACTCGTTAAAGCCAAATAATTAGGGGCAGTACCAGGTGTAAGTGTGTAGGTAGTTGGTCTATTTTGTGCGTCTAAATTAAAAGTAATCGTGTAATCAGAAAATGGATAATTACTCGTAATATCTTGTTGTTGTACTGACACAGGAAAACCATTATCGATGGCTTCTTGGTCATATTGTGTTACTTTACTTGCTTTCCAAGTTCCTTTCAAATAAGTCGTTTTGATCGACAAAGGCTCTACCAATTCGGGGTAGTTAGGGCGACAACCATTGATAGAAACAAACGCTACCAACAATAATAAATAAGCCCAATTATGAATGTTTTTTTTCATTTTGAATAATATTTTATTTTATATTTATACTAAATAACCACAAATAGTAAATAATTTGTATAGAAAAATGTTTAAATAATTTGGAAATAATAAAATATTTCCAAATTATTTATTTTTTTAATCCGGATTTTGAACGATAGCATTATTACCAGAAGTTTCGCTTACAGGAATTTTCAATAATAATTTATTGCTATTGTAAGGTACAGCTGGTCTAATGACATTTGCCCCATTTTTTACCTCGCTCATCAAAGGCGTTTGTAAACGACGTAACTCGTGATATCTATCTCCTTCAAACATCAACTCTAAGCGACGTTCTTTACGAATAGCATCTAAAGCGGCGGCTTGAGTCGTAAAAGTAACAGGAGTATAAGGTGTTACATTAAAACCACGCACTGCATTATAAGCGTTAGAAGCCAACGTTAAATTATTCGTTTGTGCAGCTGACTCTGCCGTCGATAAGGTAACCTCAGCCAATCTAACCACAGGTACATTGATTAAGTTTGCGTCCCATTTTAAAGAATAGAAACGGTCTGAATTAGCTACCACACCATTTATACCTGCCCTAAAATCATTTGTGCCACTTGCATCAAGTGCCTCTTTTAAACTTCCAGCACCCTGACTAATAGAATATTTTACAGAGGCAGGACGAAAATCTCCAAAAGGATTTCCACCATTGACCAATTGAAAAACTACCCCAGCATTGGCAGGAACATTGCCTGTATTTCTAAACGAAGAGTAAGCCCCCCCTGTAAATCCAAAAGGACCAGGAAAAGAATTCCCAGCAGTTACTACGCCTGCATAATCCCTTTTATCAAAAAGAACTCTTACCAAATAACCTCTTGCCGCCCAAGAAGTAGCACGATTGCCATTGGTAGTAGGTAAACCTGAAATAGCCGCTTGTAAATCTGCAATTACTTGGTTATAAACTTCTGCCACAGTAGAACGTGATATTTTATCGTCTGCTACCAAATATTTGATACGTAAAGGTATCCCTAAGTTTGCCCCATTGCCATCACTAAAAGGTTTTGAGAAAAAGCGAGTCAATTCAAAATGAGCTACTGCTCTAATGAATAATGCCTCCGCTTTCCATCTTTGTTGAGTAGTCGCTGGTGTACCGTCGGTAATTCTATTATTATCGACAACATCTATGACGGTATTTGCGGCAGCAATGGCTCTATAAGCGGTCTGCCATAAATTATCAATATCTTTGTTTAAGATATTTGTGTTGCGAAAAGCAATTTGCCCTGTAAAATCTGTAGCAGAAAACGCAATCTCATTCAAGGCTATATTATCCCCTATTAATTCAGCATATACGGGTACATTAAAACCTAAAAACCCACCAGATGCTACATTGCTGTAAGCAGAAATTAAAACTGCTTCTACATTTTTGCTATTGTTAAGAACAAATTGAGAAGGTATTTGCTCTATCGGATTTATTTCAATAAATTTAGTACAAGAAACAGAGGTAAAAACCATTGATACTCCTAATACTAATTTTAGCCATATTTTTTTCATATTTTTAATCGTTTATGTTTTTAGAAACTAATATTAACACCAACTATGATTGTTCTTTGTTGTGGCAATGGATTTTGTGCCGCGTTAAATGTAATATTTGCTTGTTGAAATTGAGAAACCAAACCAGAAGAACCAAAAGGTGAAAAGAACTGACCTGTATTTCCTACGTTAGCAGTATTCACAAATTCAGGATCCCAACCCGGATATTTTGTGAGAACTAACAGGTTTTGACCTGTGATATACATTCTTACTGCGTTTAATTTTACTTTATCCAACCATGTTTTTGGGAAATTGTAAGCCAAAGTAACCGTTCTCAAACGTAAAAACGAAGCATCATACATAAATCTATCTGAGTTAAGTCCACGACCAGAGCCAGGACCTGAGGCAAATAAACCTGGCGTTTTGCCATCTCCTGGATTAGAAGGGCTTTGCCATCTGTTCAATACTTCACGTCTTTGTGCATTGTTAAACACTTCACCTACTTGGAATTTTGCCTCGTTATCAAATACAGTATTACCATATTGATACGTCAATAAAAATGATAACTCGATACCTTTATATCTTAATGTATTCATCATACCACCTGCAAAGATTGGAAAAGGACGACCTGTTGTTTGTCTCCAATCTGTATTCTCCACACTTAATTTATTATTACGAGAACCATCGTTAGGATTCACAAACATCTCACGACCATCTGCAGGATCTACGCCTGCACTTTGCATCATATACCCTTGTCCTACAGGATAACCCACAATCATACGACTTTCACCCAAACCTGCGGCAAAAGCTTCTATTGGCAATCCACCCACATCTAATACCCTATTTTGGACAGAGGTAATATTAAAATCAGTAGTCCATTCCAATTTGCTGGTAGGAGCTAAGTTTTTAGAACTAATATTGAGTTCAACGCCTTGGTTACGAATCACAATACCTGAATTTCGCAATATTGCGGTTAAACCGATAGAGGATTGAATAGGATTAGCAAATAATATATCAGAAGAGCGTTTATTGAAATAAGAAACGCTACCTGAGATTCTACCTTTGAAGAGTCCAAAATCTATGCCCAAGTCAATATTTCTATTTCTTTCCCATCCTAAATCACGATTAGCAATACGAGTTACTCCCAAGCCTTGTTGTCCCAAATATCCACTTGTACCTCCATAGGTAGCAATATAATTGAAGTTACCAATCTCAGCATTTCCTGTAATTCCCCAACTTCCTCTTAATTTTAAATATTCAATGGCAGATATATCTTTTAGGAAGTTTTCCTCACTGATAATCCAACCTGCTGAAACCGAAGGAAAAAAGCCAAATTGTCTATCTGGTCCAAAACGAGATGAACCATCTGTACGCAAACTGGCAGAAGCAATGTATTTTTCACCCATTTTATAATTCACACGTCCAAAGAAAGAAGCAAAATTATAACGATTGTCCAAATCTGAATTATAGCCACCCATAACAGGATTAGAACCTAAGGTGTTTCTATCAAACACTTGTAAACCTGCTACTGTATTAGTATAATAAGGATCTGAAAAACCTGCATTACTATTGGTGTAAGCACCTGTGGTTCTTTGCGCAGATTTTTGGGCTTGGAAACCTAATAGAAAATTAAATTTATGTTTTTCAGCAAAAGTTTTGTCATAATTAAAAGTAATATTTGTATTCCAGTTAAATACATTCAAACGTCTTTCTTCAAATGCACCTGCTTGTACTCTTGGTAAAAAACGTCTTGGATCCTGAGTAGCTGGATCGCCAGTGTTAGGATATAAATGATCTATTGGAAACAAAAAACGATTTTGCGCTGAGGTAATGATTTCGTCATATTGGTTGTAAAAGTCAGTACCAAACTCTGCACGGAAAGATAAATCTTTAACAATTTTATAATTCAAATAGGCATTTGCCAACACACGAAATCCTTTGGTTGTAAATTTATTTTCCATTTGTGCTGTTGGATTTTGATTAGTATTCTCTTGTGACTGTGGTAAATTATTGCCAAGAAAATATCCCCCATTAGCATTACGAATAGGAAAAAAAGGCAAAGCACTACTATTAACACTTCCCCACACATTTGGTACTTGGTTATTGATAGTTCCTGTAACAGAAAGTTGTACGCCTAAATCTAATTTATCTGTGGCAGAGTTGTCTAAGTTCAAGCGACCGCTGATACGTTTGTAATTATTGCCTTTAAAAAAGCTATCTTCATCACGATAAGAAACCCCTGTATAAAAACGAGTTTTTTCGTTTCCACCTCTTGCACTCAAATTTGCCTCTTGGACATATCCTTGACGCAATACTTGGTCAAACCAATTAGTGTTATATCCATTATCTACTATAGTTGCAGGAGTTAAACCTCTTTGCAAAGAAAAATTAGAAGGCATTGGTAAACCACCATTTGCGTTTCGATAGGCTTCGTCCATTAATTGTAATTGTTCGGTCGCATTGATAAAAGGCAATTTACGGGTTACTTGGTTGATACCATAATAATATCCCATATCAAAAGCAGTTTTACCTGCTTTTCCTTTTTTAGTAGTAATCAAAACAACTCCATTCGCCGCACGCGAACCATAAATAGCCGCCGCACCTGCATCTTTTAATATTTCCATTGATTCAATATCATTTGGATTTAAGTCTGCTAAAGCATTTCCATTGATACTATTGGCAGCCCCATCTCTTTTGCTAAAATCACCTGTCGTAATAGGCACACCATCAACAATATACAAAGGTTCACTATTTCCTGATACAGAAGCCTGTCCACGAATACGAATACGCACTGCAGAACCTGGTACCCCACTTGATTGCACTACTTGTACCCCTGCGGCACGTCCTTGTATAGCAGAATCAAAGCTGGCAACAGGTACGCCTTTGATTGCGTCCCCCTTGATAGAAGAAACAGAACCTACATTGTCTAATTTAGTAGTTGTTCCATAACCAATCACGACTACCTCGTCCAAATTTTGAGTGTCTTCTTTGAGTGTAAAGTCGATGGTTGCTTGTGCATTAACTGGTATTTCTTGTGTTTTATAACCAGTAAAAGTTACCACAACCACACCATTAGCAGGCACACTCAAAGAGTAAGTACCATCAATTTCGGTAACAGTACCTCTTGCAGTGCCTTTCAAAAACACAGATGCACCGGGTACACCTTCATTTTTTTCATCTACTACTTTTCCTTTCAAGACTATGTCTTGTTGAGCAAAAGCCAAATTTGTGCAGAGCCACAACATTAACATCAAAAACCCGACTAACCAAGCCGAAACTTGCTTTTGAGGAATATTTGTTGGAGTGGCAATAATACCTACTTGCTTCTCTTGTTGAGAATTGCGAAACCTCGCTTTGTAATTATTGTTCATCATGAATTAAATAAATTAAAAATAGTGCTTATTAAATTTTTCAAAATTAAATTAAATATAATTTCATTGAAAAAGTACAATAATTTATAATTAAAGTATAATTTATTGCCTTTAAACGTTCAATATTAGCAAATAAATTTTAGAAAAATACAAATTTTTATAAAAAAAATTTAATTTTTTTTTTGATAACGTTTTCGCAAACGTTTGCAAAAAAAAATATCTTATAAAAATTTGTTATTATACAAAAATAGTCCATTTTATTCTTCAAAAAATTATAATTAAAAAATCTTTGATAAGTACAAAACTAAATGATGTTTTTTTTGTTTAATAAATATCTACTTTTTTTTAATTATTTTTATTGCTATTTTATTATATTAGTTTTTAACATTTTAACATCATTTTTCAATGGAATCTCCACAAACTACAATTAAAGATATTGCCAGGGCTTTGAACATATCACCTTCTACTGTATCACGTGCTTTAAAAAATCATCCTGATATTAGTAAAGAAACTAAACGAGTAGTTTTAGAAATGGCAGAAAAATTTGACTATCAACCCAATATTGTTGCTTTAAGCCTTAGAAAAAGCACAAGTTTTATGTTAGGCATTGTTATTCCTAAAATTGTTCATCATTTTTTTTCTACTGTTATTAGTGGTATAGAAGATGTAGTAAACGAAAAAGGATATAGAATCATTATTGCTCAATCGAATGAAGACAGCAAAAAAGAATCTGATTGTGTGCATACTTTAGCGGCAAGTCGTGTAGATGGAATTTTTATGTCGTTGGCAAGTCAAGGTGAAAATCATACCCACCTTACTCATATCAAAAAAAGAAATATTCCTTTGATTTTTTTTGATAGAAATTTAGAAACCATAGAAGCAAGTAGTGTAGTTATTAATGATTATGAAGGTGCGTTTCAGGCTACTGAGCATTTGATTTTTCAAGGGCGAAAAAATATTTTACATTTGGCAGGTCCAAAAGGGCTAAAAATCACAGAAAACAGAATCAATGGATACAAAAATGCACTTGCCAAACATCATATCGAAATAAAAGAAGAATTAATTATTCCTTGTGATAATTCGAAAACTGCCAAAGAAACGATTAAAAATTTATTAGAGAATAACTTATTTTTTGATGGTATTTTTGCTGTCAATGATGATACCGCCATTGGTGCAATGATGATGTTAAAACAATACAATAAACAAATTCCAAAAGATGTAGCTATTATTGGCTTTGGTGATGACCCTATGGCAGAAGTTGTAAGTCCTTCTTTGAGTAGTGTTAGTCAATCAGGCTTCGAAATGGGGCGAGCAGTAGCCAATATTTTTTTGAGTGAATTAGAAAAAAAACAAAAAGGACAAACTATAGAATATACTACTCAAATTATTCCAACTCATTTAGTTATTAGAGAATCAAGTCAATAATTTTTTATACCAACATTTCGTTTGGTAAAAATATGAAACAAAATTAAAAATGGGACGATTTAAACATAGTTTATATTTAGAAAAACATACTGATTTTATGAATTAAAACGGAATTTTTTTAAATATTTTTTACACATTTATTTCGTCCCATTATTCAATCGCTTAAACAATAACATTTTTTTTGATTTTATAAGTTCATTTCGTTTTGAAAGTTCCAATGATATTGATATCCCAGAGAAGTCATTAAAACAGTTGCTTGATTTTTTTCGGATTCATCTTTAAGCAAATCGATGGCTCTTTCAATATTTTCCTTATCCAGATGGCTAAAAGGTTCATCTAATAGTAAAACCTCAAAAGGTTGCAAAACTGCCCGAATAATAGCGATTCTTTGCCTTTCACCATAAGATAAAAAAGCAGTTTTTTTATCTAATAAATGATTTATTTGTAGTTTTTCAGCCATTTTTTTGATATTTTTTTGTTTTCCAATATCTGTCAAATTAGCTTTAACCAAAAGGTTTTCTTCTGCTGTGAGATGCAAAAAAAGCCTTAAATCTTGAAAAACAATTGCTATTTTACTTTGTCTGATATTTGCCCAATTTTGCATTGAAAATTTTTGAATATTTTGATTATCTAAAAAAATATTACCTGTATAGTCATTTCTTATTCCATATAAAAAATGAATAAAGGAAGACTTACCTTTGCCTGAGTGTGCAGAGATTTGTGTAGTTTGCCCCATAGAAAAATTGCAAGTTGTTTGCCAAATATTTGAAACAACTGATGAATTTTCCAAGTTTTGTGAAGCCAAAGGAATAGGTAAAACGTTTTCAAGCGTAATTTGCATAGTTTTTTTGATAATTTGTTATTTTTGATTGAGTTTTCGTTTTAACTCCTCAATTAATTTGTCTTTTTCATCGAGTGCTTTTTTATTTTCATCGAGTGCCTTGTCTTTTTCATCGATTACTTTTTCTTTTTCACCAAGTGCTTTATTCTTTTCATCAAGTGCTTTTTTATTTTCATCGAGTACTTTTTTATTTTCCTCAAGTGCTTTTTTATTTTCATCGAGTGCTTTTTTGCTCTCCTCCAACATTTTTTCTTGTTGGATAAGTTTTTTTCTATTCTCTTGAAAATAACTATTAATTGTACGCATTGCCTCTTGCTCTTTCAACAATTCTTCGCGCTCAGTTTCGCTTGT
>RDXZ01000170.1 GCA_004293265.1 Bacteroidota bacterium
TATCAAATAATCCTTAAAAAAGCCCTCAAAAATGTAAAAAATATATAAAATTTTTGTAATCATTTTGCACACCATTGTATTTTTGTCCAAAGTCTAAATAGTTATTTTGACAAAAAATGCTTGTGTTTGTGATTCAAAAATGATAAAAAAGTGTAAGAAAAATGATTTTTTTTGAAAAAAAACATTTTTTTTGATATAAATATAAAAAAAAATCATACTTTTGTGAAATATTTATTTTAATTTTCCAAAAAATATGCTTGACCGCAAAACGCCTCCTCCTTTCCAAACCATTGAAAATATCAATATTTTACCAATGCAAACTAAAACTTTGTCAAATGGTGTCAAATTTCATTCATTGAGCGTTGGAAAACAAGAAATTATTAAATTTGAAATCGTTTTTTTTGCAGGCACAAATTATGAAAATACAAAAAGCTTAGCAAGTAGCACCGCAAAAATGTTGTTTGCAGGTACAAAAAAATATAATGCGAATCAAATTAATGAATTTTTTGATAATTTTGGTGCTTATCACGAGGTAAATGTAGATTTAAAACATACCACCATTAGTATTTTTGTATTAAGAAAATATTTAAAAAACGTTTTGCCTTTTTTGGTAGAGATTTTGGAAGAAACTAATTTTCCGATAGATGAGTGGCAAATCGAACAAAAAAAATCAATCCAAAATTTAATATTGAACTTAGAAAAAACAAATTTTTTGGCTCGTCAATATTTTAGAGAAAAATTATTTGGAGAAAATCATTCTTTTGGAAAAAAAACAACCACCAAAGATATAGAAAACCTTACTATTGATGATTTAAAAAAATATTTTAAAAATTATTTTCAAAACAAGTATTTTGAAATTTTTTTGACAGGAAGTTTTGATGAGCAAGAAACAAATTTGATTGATAATCTTTTTAGTGTGATGCCAATTGATTCGAAACCTACAGAAAATATTTGGAATCAACCAAATACAGACTTAAATAAAGAATTTTATTTGGATATGAGCGATAAAATGCAAACTTCTTTTTGTATGGGTAATATTTTATTTAATCAAAAACATCAAGATTATCTTCAAATGCGTATTTTATCTACTATTTTTGGTGGATATTTTGGCTCAAGATTGATGAAAAATATCAGAGAAGAAAAAGGTTACACTTATGGCATTAGTTCACAAGTTGTGCCTTTGGTAGATACAGGTTATTTTGTGATTTTGGCTGATGTTAAAAAAGAATTTTACCAAAATGTATTGACAGAAATTCACAAAGAAGCAAAAATTTTACAAACCGAACTCGTTTCAGAAGCAGAACTATCAACGGTAAGAAATTATTTATTAGGAAAATTTGCTGATAGTATTAATACTTCTTTTGAGTTAGCAGATTTATTCAAAAATGTTTATTTTTCAGATTTATCTTATGATTATTATCATCAATATATCAAAACTATACAAATGATTACGCCCGAAGAAATACTATCAATTGCTCAAAAATATCTTAAAACTGATTTGATGACTTGCGTAGGCGTAGGATAGCAAATTTGTTTTTTAGTTTTTCTTTTTTATGAAATATATTAAAAATCGTATTTCAAACGTTTAAAACTTTATCAAATTAAAATATTTATTATTATCTACAATAATTTTTTTTACAAATTTATTTACGCTAAAAAATTCTAAAACAATGAGTTCAAAAAAAATGTTATTTGTTATTTTGTTATTTGCTAATTTTTTTATTACCAAAGCACAAACGATTACTTGGTATCAAGAAGATTTTTCTAAAGAAACTTGGTACAGCAACAAAGATGGAAAAATAAAGTATTACTACGAAAATCAAAAATATGTCATAGAAAATAGAAACACATCAAGTGGACAATATAGTTGGATTACTGAAAATGTTTATTTAGATGATAAAAAAGATTTTTTTATTGAGGCAGATTTTTCTTTTGAAGATTGTTATGATGACAAATATGGTGCTTCTTTGGTTTTTTCTTTGAGCAATAAAAAAATATTTTTCGTTACTATCAGCCCAAAACAAGGCAAGTTTAGTTTGTCAAGTTATCTCAAAGAAGAAGGAACCAAAGACCTGATTGCATTCAAAGAAGAACCTGCGATTAAAAAAGGTTTGAATATTACCAATAAAATAACAATAGGTGTAAAAAACAAAGAATTTTTCATCAATATCAACAATGTTCAAGTCCATAAAGAAGCCCAAAATCCAACTTATCAAAATATAATTGGAACATTTGGTTTTGCAACTTCTACCAATTCAAAAATTTTTATTGATAATCTTATACTCAAACAAGACAATAAAATAAGTATATTGACTGGTATGGAAACCTCAAAGTTGGTAAAGGAAAATTTGGGAACGAATATTAACACAGAATATCCAGAAAAAATACCTTTTATTTCTCCTGATGGACTTACTTTGTATTATTCTATCGAAGGACACCCCGAAAATACGGGCGGAACTAAAGATAATGATGAAATTTGGTACTCTGAATCAAAAGACGGCGGAGAAACTTGGCAACCCAAAAAAAGAATAGGAGTACCTTTGAACAATGACGGAAATAATGCTGTTATTTCATCTACTCCTGATAATAATACCCTTTTATTGATGCACAAATACAAATCTGACGGCTCTGCTGGAGGTTCAGGTTTTTCTATTACGCATAGAACCGCAGATGGTTGGGAAGTGCCACAAGATATTGAAATGGAAGATTATGTATCTACTACCAGTAATTCTTTTTGTCTTTCAGTAGATAGAAAATTTTTATTGATGAGCGTAACAAGACCTGAAAATATTGGCAAACAAGATTTGTGGGTAAGTATGCACATCAAAGAAAATCGATGGTCAAAGCCTATTAATTTAGGTAAAAATATAAATACAACGGGTAGTGAAATGACTCCATTTTTAGCCGCTGACGGAGTAAATTTATATTTTGCTTCTGATGGTTTTGCTGGTTATGGTAGTGCCGATATTTTTGTAACGCAAAGGCTTGATGATAGTTGGACAAAATGGTCTGAACCAAAAAATTTAGGAAGCGGCATCAATGGAAAAGGCTGGGACGCATATTATAGAATCCCTGCCTCTGGAAAATATGCCTATATGACTAACAACGAAAAAGGAAGTTTGGATATTATTCGTATCAAATTGCCACAAGCCGCCAAACCAAAACCTGTTATTTTGGTATCAGGAAAAGTTTATAATGCCAAAACAAAACAACCTTTATCTGCCAATATCAGTTATAACGACCTCAAAAATCAAAAAGAATTAGGTTTGGCTGTTTCTAATCCAAAAGATGGAAGTTATAAAATTGTATTGCCTGCGGGAAACAATTATGGTTTTTTAGCAAGTAAAGAACAATTTTTTGCCGTAAGTGAAAATGTTGATGCCTCAAAAATTACCGAATATAAAGAAATTGTAAGAGATTTGTATTTAGCACCCATAGAAGTTGGGCAGGTAATTCGTTTGAATAATATCTTTTTTGATTCAGGATTATTCAAATTAAGAAACGAATCTTTTGGTGATTTAGAGCGTTTGGTAAAAATTATGAACGAAAATATGAATCTAAAAATTTTAATTTCAGGGCATACTGATAACGTAGGCATACAAACCAATAACTTACCATTATCTCAAAATCGTGCAAAAGCAGTAAAAGATTATCTTATTTCTAAAGGAATT
Source organism: Bacteroidota bacterium (assembly GCA_004293265.1). Lineage (GTDB taxonomy): Bacteria > Bacteroidota > Bacteroidia > Cytophagales > Microscillaceae > RDXZ01. Next base: position 3,672 of record RDXZ01000170.1, read on the forward strand.
GAAGCAAGTAGATTGAACTCTGAAGGCTTAGGAGATTCGAAACCAACCGACACAAATGCCACTGAAATAGGAAAACAACGCAATAGACGTGTAGAATTTACGATTCAAAGTAAATAATTTTCGATGAGATAAAAATTCGTTTCTCAAAAATATATATTCAACCTTCAAAACTTTAAAAATTTTGAAGGTTTTTTTTATACAATTGATGTATATTTTTTGATTACAAATTGTCGATAATTTCCAAAAAACTATCTAATTGATAGGCATTTTCTAACGAATATTCGCCAATTTTGGTGCGTGTAAGTGCGGAAAGATGCGCACCTGACTTCAAACTTTGTCCAAAATCATTTGCTAAACTTCTGATATAAGTTCCTTTTGAACAATTGATTTTAAAATCTATTTTAGGTAGTTCGATATGAGTAATGTCAAATTGATGAATAGTAATTTTTTTTGTGGGAACGATTACTTCTTCTCCTTTTCGTGCTGAATGATACAAAGCTTTTCCATTTACTTTGATTGCAGAAAAAATAGGTGGTTTTTGGTCTATTTCTCCCAAAAAATCCTTTGTTTTATTGATAATTTCTTCATGGGTAAGATGTTTATATTCTCCAAAAAACTCAACCTCTGTTTCCAAATCATAAGAAGGCGTAACACTTCCTAACACAAAACTGCCTGTATATTCTTTTTCTTGTGCTTGAAATGTATCAATTTGTTTGGTCATTTTTCCTGTGCATATTATTAACAAACCTGTTGCCAAAGGGTCTAATGTGCCTGCGTGTCCTATTTTGATACGTTTTACGCCTATTTTTTTTGAAATTTTATATCTCAATTTATTTACCACATCAAACGATGTCCATTGCAAAGGTTTATCAATCAATAAAACTTCTCCTTTTTCAAAATCAAAATTCATATTTTTTTTATTTAATTGACAAAATCACCTCTTAAAATTCTAAATCGTTTTCTTGCTTCTGCATTAAAAACGCTTCCTGAATATTTGGTTAGAAATTCTTGATAAATTTCTTTTGCCTTTTCTTTATTTTTTAAATCTTCTTCATAAATTTTACCCATATAAAAATAAGCGTCATCTCCTAAAATATCTTCTCCATGATTTTTAAAAACATTTTCTAAATCAGTTAAAGCCTCATTAAACTTACCCATTTTTCGATATAACATACCTTTTTGGAACAAAATTTCGTCTGTCAAAGGTTCTTTATCAAATTTTTTGGCTAATTCATTCAACATTGCCAAAGCTTTTTCGTCTTGTTTTTGAAAAATCAATAGTTCAACTTTGGAATATTCTTTCAATGCAGTTCCCAAAGAATCTTCTGTGGTATTATCTTGAATCAAAAGGCTTAAATCCAAAGCGTCATTAGCAATTTCTCTTGTGGTGGCTTCTTTCAAAATATTAAGATGCTCGACTGCTAAGGAAAACTCGCCTTTATAATAAGAAAGTTTTGCATTTTTTAATTTTGCTTCGTAACCTAAGGGGTGTTCTTTTTTCATTTTTTCGACTTGCGAATACAACAAAGTCGATTCCCAATCTTCCCCTAAAAGTAAATAAATATCGCCCAAGTCAATTTTTGCCTGTGCTTGTTGGTCAATTGTACCGATTCCCAAAGTAATTGCTTCATTTAAAATATCAATTGCTTGTTTTTTTTCGTCTAAATAAAAGGCTTTCAAAAGAGCCATACTTCTTATTGCGTCAAAAGTACGTCCATTTTTTCCCCATTCATCAATCATTTTTTGGTATTCTGTAATCAAATTTTTGATGTCATTGATTTGAATTGGATAAGTATTTTTGATAAATTCTTCTCTTGATTTGAGATATAAATTTCGGGCTACATAATAATTTTCAGAGTTTGGATAAGTTTTGATAACATACTCAAAAAATTGTGAAGATGCGTCATAATCTTTATTTTTCATAGCCAATTGTCCAAAATTAATCATTTCTATTCCTTCCAATCTATATCTTTTGTCCAAAGATTTTGCTTGTGTAAAAGCACGCGCAAAACGTTTCTGTTGTAAATATAACCACAATAAAAGTTCGTTAAAAGTTGCCTCTTCGGGGCTTTTTTGTAATTCGGTTACTAAAATTGTTTCTAATTTTTCAAAACTTTCAGCTTTTACAAGATTGTCTTGCAAATGACTTTTTACGATTTCGATATTATTTTGATTGAGGCTTGCATACTGCACATATTCAGCAATCATCAAATCTGTTTTTTGTAATTGTGCATAAGTATCAGCCAATTCTAATGAAAAAGTATTTCTTTCTTTTGTTACTTTTCTTGCTGTCAAAAGTAATTTTTCGCACCAATCATATTTGCCTAAAAACGTCAAATAATTATACGCTTCGATGACAGATTCTTCAGTTTTTTTAAAATCATCAATAATTTTATTAAATTCTTTATCAGATTTTTCTATTTGTGAGGCTTCTTCGAGCATAACAGCATAATCAATCCTAAAAGCGGGACTTCTTGGTTCATTTTTTATCATTTTTTTACAAAGACTTTCAGCGTTTTTAAAATCTTTGAGTTTGGTTAAAGTAGTTAAATAATTGGCATAAATAGTTGTGATATTTTTACTATCTTTACTTAATTTTTCATAATATTCTTTTGCTTTTTCAAATTCTCCTTTTTCAAAATATTCTTGGGCAATAGACAAAGATTCTTCGTTGGTAAATTGTGCTTTTATCATTTGCACAGCTAATAAATTCAAAAATATAAATAAGATGTACTTTTTCATAAGTAAAGGATTTTTGATTATAACGTTATTTATCAAGTTTTAGTTTTATTTTTTGAAATTTTTGTCAAAATCTATCTTTTTTGTAGATTTATTTTTGAAAAATATCAATACAAAAAACTACCGAATACACAAAAAAAACAGACTTTTGGTCTGTTATGTGATAAAAATTGTATAATAAAATTTGAGTTATTTTTAGATTTATTTTATCTATTTCTATAAAAATTCCAACCAAAATTTATTTGATGCCCAATAAAACCTGCTTCAAGTCTATTGGTAACGGGCATACTATATCCGTAAGTAATAAATGCTTTTGCACCCCAAAAATTGATACCAAATTCGGGGCAAATCTGCCAAGAACCATTTTTATAGTTTGATTCAGCGGCAGGATAATAACGATTTTGCACGCGAAATGTAAGCGGTAATCCGTTTACAAAATGATATTCTGCGGCAATTTTTGGAGAAACTTTTATTTCTTTTTTTAAATCATAACCCAATTCAAATCCACCTGACAAAATAAAAATTCGTTCTGGCATACCATTTTTGGAGCCTATAGAACGCATCGGATTTCTTTCTTTCCAAACCAAACCTACGTTTCCATCAACAAAAACGCCTTTTTCGTACCAACCTCCTCCAACTTTTCCGATAGCACCTTTGTATTGCATTTGGGCTTTGAGGGTTTGTAAAATAAATAAAGAGGAGAAAAAAAAGAGAAAAAATATTTTAAAAACACTTTGTTTTGATAACATAACTTAAAATTTAAAGCTTAAAAATTATTTATTATTTTAATTTGATAAAAAAATTACCTTCCCAATTATATACGGATTGCAAAAATAAAAGATTACTTTTGCGTTTATTTCATCAATAATTTAAACAAACTTTAAACCAAATATGGTTTCTGTTCAAAATATTTCAAAATTATATACCGAAAATATCGGACTTTTTCCTATTTCTTTTGAAATCTTGCCTACACAATGTATCGTAATTGCGGGAGAAAGTGGTAGTGGAAAAACAACTTTATTGCAATTGTTAGCAGGAAAAATAACTCCAGACTCAGGAAAAATATGGCTAAATAATCAATTATTGCCTTTACCTGATACGCTTCTGGTCAGAGAATACAAAGAAATTGCTTGTGTGCCACAAGATTTTAAATTATTGCCTCATCATAAAGTTTGGGAAAATATTATTTATCCGATTAGAAATTGGACTAAAAAACAGCAACAACAAAAATTAGAAACACTGGCTCAAGCCTTAGATTTGAAAGATTTATTGCAACGTTATCCAAGAGAAATCTCAGGAGGACAACAACAAAGAACTGCTATTGCGAGGGCTTTATCAAACGAACCTGCAGTTTTGTTATTAGACGAACCTTTTAATCAAGCTGATGTACGCACTAAAATTAAACTACAAAACGCCATTATTGACATCAAAAACGAACTCGAAACATCTTTGTTGATAGTTACGCACAATCCGCAAGAGGCTTTGCATCTGGCTGATGAAATTATGGTTTTATCACAAGGAAAACTCGTTCAAAAAGCAACCCCAATACAAATATACGAAAAACCTATCGATATTTATACAGCAGAATTATTTGGAAAAATCAATTATTTTTTAGACAATAAACAAAAAAAACAAGGAATTAGACCAGAAAACGTTAGAATTGTAGAAAATATTACTTCTTTGAAAGCAAAAGTTAAAAAAAATAATTATGTAGGCACTCATTTTCAATTGATGGTCGAGATAGAAAATGAAATATGGGAAGTTTGGACAAAAAATACGAATGATTTTGATAAAAATTATATCTTTTTAGAAATGGACAAAGAAAAAATATTAGATTTTTAGAAAAAATTCTTTACAATGAACTCTTTTTTAATCTAAAAAGTTATGTATTTAGTTCAATGTTACAACATTTAAAATTTTATAATTATGGCAATAGTACTTGGTATTCCGCGTTATTTATTAGGTTTGGCTTATATAGTTTTTGGCTTAAACTTTTTTTTCAAATTCATTCCTTTGCCTGATATGTCAGGTGATGGCAAAGCATTTATGGATATTTTGATAAACAACAATTTTATGTTGGTAGTTAAAATCATCGAAATTGTGGGTGGTGTGATGTTACTTTTGGGTATTTTTTCAAAGTTGGCATTATTTCTTTTGATGCCTATTTCTGTAAATATTCTTTTGTTTCACACGATGATATCACAAGATAGTCCTGTGATGGGAATTATTTTAGTTTCTTTGAATTTTATTTCATTTTTTGCGTATAGAGAAGATTTGCAAGGAATTTTTAGAGGCGGATTTAAAGAATAAATTTTTGACTTTTTCTTAACTTTCCAAAAGTTTTAAACTTTTGGAAAGTTAAGAAAAAAATTGTTAGTAAGCCAAAAATACGTAACTTTGCCCAATGGAATCAAAACAATATGATAAGATTTTCAAAGAAAATGTAGCAGATATTTTTGTAACTTTGTGTGAAAAATATTTGAACATCAAAATTGA
>RDXZ01000171.1 GCA_004293265.1 Bacteroidota bacterium
ACAACATTAACACTAAAAATGTTCAAAAAAAACAAGCATAAAACCATTTTTTAACCCAAGTCAACATATTACCTAATAATTTGAGAAGTTAGGGATTAAGTTGTAATCTTGAAAATGATGTACTTGATGTTGCATTATCGTTAAAACCATTTGCTACTGGAAATAAATTACCAATTGCATCAAAAGTAAACAAAGTAAGTTCAGTATCTGGTTGTGGTTGATTAGGTACCGCCATAGTTTGAATAGTGTATTGAGTGGCACTCGTAGATTGAAACCAAACCCAATCTACATCACAGGCTTGAAAAACATCTCCAGGCGGGGTTCCACTTGTAGTTCTAACCCCTTCAAATCTATCTGTCCAGCTAAATGTATGATACTGACGAGAATTTATCTCGATTTTATTGTTAAGATTATTTACATTTATTGCTCCGTTTCCGATTTTCCAAAAATTATCACCTTCGTATATATCAATAGTGCCATTAGAAAAAAAACCTGAATGGCTAAAATAATTATTTCTGATAGAACCATATAATATTCCTCGCTGCATAGGGGTAATTGTTGTTTGTAAAGCTCTACTAACATGGGAATATGACATAATATTTCTCAAAGCATTATTTCGCCCTCCCGAATACCACTCTACTCCGTCATTATCATTACGATACCAACCTGTAGCAATAAAATTATAGGTCAATGGATTGTTATTTGTTACTAAAACTGATACATCTGCTTGTGGGTCTGCATCAGTGTCACAAAGGGCATCACCATTGACTTCACACGCCAAGACTCCGTTCATTGCAAAACACCATTGACTTGCTGTTAGTCGCCTTCCCCTATCCACATATTCTTGCTTACAATTTCCTGAATTAGCGTTATTGATACCGCTTGAGCCTATTCTACGTGCTGATTCGTGAGTATGCAAAAGACCTAAAGCATGACCTACTTCATGTACTAATATATTTCCCCAAGCAGGTGTATATGAAGGATCACCCGCTAAATTTCTGAAACTTGTAGCAGTATAACAACTATAAGGTCTTCCATTAGATTTCCAAGGATAAAGCGCTCTCCCTCCCATATCACTTGTTGCTACAAAGTGGATGTTTAGGGCATTTCTAACCCAATAATCACTAAAAAGCGAACCAGTTTCTTCACTTCCATCAATATCCCAATAGTTTCCGTTTGTTATTCTACGAATATCACAACGTAAATATAAACGTATTTGGATATTGTTATTAATAAAAAATTGATTTACATGATTGATATAAGATTCTACCTCTGCATTTGAAATACCTTGCTGATTTGGTGCTCCTGTGCTATATACCCAAGCCTGAACAGGTATATTAAAAACACCTACACGTAACCCGCCTGTGAAATTGGGACGACTGATGATTTGATTATTATTAGAAGTAGTATTTGTAAGAGAATCTTCTACGTTTTGAATAAGATTGAGAAGGTATTGATTGTTATTGTAATAAGGTTGTCGAACCATATCCAAAGAATCAATAGAGGGCGTACCACATGACTGTGCTACAAGAGCATTAGAGAGAGCAAACTGCAAAACTGCAAAACTGCAAAACTGCAAAACTGCAAAACTTTCTTGAGAAAAACAAATTTTTTCATATTTTTATTTTTTAATTGATATGTTAATGGCTTCATAAATATCATCATTGCCTGATGTTTCCTTGATTAAATCACCTTTATAATAAATTTTATAAGGTGGTTGATTGGCACAACCTTTGCGAGAACCTGCATAGATTTTTATTGTATCTCTATCATCTTTATTAAGATATAATAATATATTTGTATCAACAAATGGCAGAATAGGAACTATAGAATAATTACCGTCATAACCCAAGTTAGGTCTGCTGATTCGTTCTGTCACAAATTCTATAGTTTTTACACTATCTGGGTGAAAAGGTTTTCCGCTTCTACCTATCATGTCTTGTCCTGTGTTTTTATCGACTATTTTTATGCATAATCCTATTCCTGGTATGCTCCCCAAATCAGGGCAGGGATCTTTTTTTTTACAATTACTTAGTATGCACATCATCAGGCATAATGGAATAATTATCTTTTTCATAATAAAGAAAAATTAAATTGTTAAAGAATAATTAAATTAAAGTGCAAAGGAAAACTATTTTTTTGAGTATTCCAAATCAATAATATTATTTTTTTGTGAAATGTAAGGTTTTTGCAAACGATTGTAATTTTTGAATAAGCCCAATAATTAAATTTATTCTTATCACAAGAAATGAAGGATTTGATCAAAAATGTACTTTTTGCTACTCTTTCCATCAAGGCTGTGTTTTTATTTCAAATCATTTTCAAATAGACGACTTTTTTTTCATTAAAAAATTCTTCCTCAAAAAAATCATTAATATCCCAAGTTTTTACATCTTTACCAAAAGGTTTTAGTTCCTCTTTCAAATCACCTCCTTTTAGACAAAAAATACCATTTTTATACTTGTGATTATACATTTTTAAAAATTTTTTGTTGCACCAATTCGCCAAATCTGACAAAGGGGCAACAGCACGACTGACGACAAAATCAAACTCATCGTCTATTTTTTCGGCTCTTTCGTGGACGGCTTGCACATTTTTTAGTTCCAATGCTTCGATAACGGCTTGTGCTACTTTTATTTTTTTTCCTATCGAATCTACTAGTAAAAAATTTGCTTCGGGAAACATTATCGCCAAAGGAATACCGGGAAATCCGCCACCTGTACCCAAGTCCATAATATTAGCACCACTTTTAAAAAGCGTTACTTTTGCAATCGCTAAAGCGTGTAAAACGTGCCTTTCCATCAATTCCTCAATATCTTTTCGAGAAATGACGTTTATTTTTTCGTTCCATTCTTGATACAAAGCGGGCAATTTTTCAAATTGCTGGCATTGAATTGCGGTTAAGTCAGGAAAATATTTTTGTAATATATTTATCATAATTTTTTTTTGGATTTATTTAGCCCCCAACCCCGAAGATGAGAAATAAATATGTTTTAATGTTTGTAACAAGATTTTAAAAATGAATACCTTTTTTTATTGATAAAATCAGTCAAATGGGGCTACACACAAAAAGTATCTATTTTTCCTCTTTTGGATTGGGGGCTAAATAGATACCTTTTTATGGTTCTACTAAAATTTATACGATTTTTGTATTGAGCAACTATAATACACTAAAAGTGTTTGTTACAGAGTTTTTATTTTCCATATAAATCTTAGTAGAACCTTTTTTATTTAACAATCTTTGACTGGGCAAGGTATTCTTGCTCCTTTTTTAAGTTTTCCTTTTGGTTTTTTGTGGTGAGGTAAATTAGAACTACCACAAGATGTCAAAAAAAAACTTACTAAAAAAACACACATCAAAAAACTATAAAGGAATGTTTTTTTTTTCATTATCTTTTTGATGGATAAGTATTCAAATCAGTTCTTTTATGTTTGCGAGGCAACCAAGTTTGGTTTCCTGTATTTGAGGTGGCACACGAAGTTAGTATCATTATACCAACCAAAAAAATCAATATTATTTTTCTTTTCATGACTTTATTATTGTATTAAACAAAACTTAATTATTTTAACTAATTGAACGTAAAAAGTGTGATATTTGTTCATATTTCTAAAAAAATAGTTACTTAAATGTAATTTTTTTTGTTATAAATTAGTTTTTCTTGGTTTTAGAAGTGTATTGATTTTTGTTATTTGAATTTTTTGAAATGCTTATCTACTATAAACTTGGGAAATCTCTAAAATACTTTGCTGAAGGTGGCATAAATACCACCACTATACATAATATAACATCTTTTTATGTAAAAAAATGGCATTTTTACCAAGCCAAATCCCCTTTTTCAAAGATTTCCCAAATTTATAGTATTATATCAAAACATTCAAAAAAAAACAACCTCTATTTAGCAGGCAACACAAAATTATTGACTTCTCCAAAACCAACTCGATGTCCATTTTTTTCACAAAATCCACGCATAATCACTGTATCAAAATCATTGATAAATTTTCGTTCTGTATTGTCGTGCATCAAAATAGGTTTTGAGCCACGCCAAGTAAGTTCTAACATCGAACCAAAAGAATCAGGCGTGCTTCCGCTAATCGTGCCTGATGCACACAAATCTCCAATGTTCATATTACAACCATTGATAGTATGGTGAGCTAATTGTTGGCTAATATTCCAATATAAATATTTGTGATTGCTTTTGCAAACCAATTTTTCTTCTGAATTTTGAGGTTTTATAAATACTTCTAATTGAATATCAAAACTTTTTTTGCCTTCAAATTTCAAATAATCCAACACTTCGCTTTGTGCAGGCGTTTCTACTTTAAAATATTCCAAAGCCTCCATCACAACTACCCAAGGCGACATCGCAGAGGCAAAATTTTTCGCTAAAAAAGGACCTAACGGCACATATTCCCACGCTTGAATATCTCTTGCTGACCAATCATTAAACAAAACCATTCCAAATATATGATTTTCGGCTTCGGCTGTGGTTATATTCTCCCCTAATTTTGTATTTTTACCAATAATAAAACCCATTTCTAACTCAAAATCTAATAATTTTGTGGCGTGAAAACTTGGTTTTTCGGCATCTGCAGCTTTTGTCTGCCCATAAGGACGAATAATATCTGTGCCAGAAACGACAATCGAAGAGGCTCGCCCGTGATACGCCACCGGCAAATGCAACCAATTAGGTAAAAGTGCATTATTAGGATCACGAAACATTGTGCCTACGTTGGTGGCGTGTTCGCGGCTCGAATAAAAATCAGTATAATCACCAATTTTGACAGGCAAATGAAATTTTAAATTTTTTTGTGGTAATAAAATTGATTTTTGATGATGAAACAAAATATTATTTTCTGTTCCATTTTCTTTTTTCAATGCTATCATTATTTTTTCTCGAATGGCGTTAGTGATTTGTTTTCCTAAGCCAATAAAATCGTTCAAATAATCTTTTAAAAAAAAATTTTCTGACAAATTAAATGTATCAAAAGCATTTAATTGTTGCATTTGATTCAAATCAATCACATATTCTCCTATACCTACACCTATTTTTTTCACTTCATTGTTGGGCGTAGAAAAAATACAATAAGGTAAATTTTGTAAAGAAAAATCAGAATTTGTAGGAATTGTTACCCAAGATTCCCAAGAAAATATCTCTTCGTTTTGTTTCATTATGTTAGTTTTTTGATAAATTTATTCACTCAAAGCCTGCATAGATTTCAAAATATCATCTACATATTCTCTTGAGTTAGATAATCGTGGGACTTTGTGTTGCCCGCCTAATTTTCCTCTACTTTTTAACCAATTATAAAATGTATTCTGTGGTACATTATGCACCAAAGGTTTTAATAAGGCAATATCTTGATAGCGTTTGGCATCATAATCAGAGTTAATTTCTCTTAGTTTTGAGTCCAAACATTGTGTAAATATTTCTAAATCAGAAGGTCGTTTTTCAAATTCTATCAACCATTCGTGTCCGCCTTGCTTGCCTCCTTCGCCCATATACACAGGAGCGGCAGTAAAATTACTCACCAAAGCGTCTGTTTGTTTGCAAGCATACGCCAAAGCCGTTTCTGCGTTTTCGATAATTACTTCTTCTCCAAAAGCATTGATAAAATGTTTGGTGCGTCCTGTAATTTTAATTCTATAAGGAAATTTTGAGGTAAATTTGACTGTATCTCCAATTTTATATCGCCACAAACCTGCACTTGTAGAAATCAAAATCGCATAATTTTTGTTCAATTCAACTTGTTCCAACGGAATGACATTTGGATTTTCATTCTCAATATCACTCATCGGTATAAATTCATAAAACACATTATAATCTAACATCAATAACATATCATCTCTACTTAAATCATCTTGCAAACCAAAAAAACCTTCGGAAGCATTGTAGATTTCCATATATTTCAAAGTAGGTGCAAGCGTTTTAAACAATTCTCTATAAGGCGTAAAAGCGACCGCACCATGCATAAAAACTTCTAAATCTTCCCAAACTTCTTCTATATATTTTTTACCTTTGAGTTCTAAAATACGTTGCAAAACAACGACCATCCAAGTCGGAACGCCTAATAAACTTGTGATTTTTTGGTTCATGGTATGCCTTGCCATTGCTTCAATTTTTTCTTCCCATTTGTCCATCATCGCAATATGCAGAGGCGGAGTTCTCAGACTTTGCGCCCAAGAAGGTAGATTTTGAACAATAACGGCAGAAATATCACCAAACCTAACAGCAGGATAGTCAGGATTTTTTTGAAAAGTTCCACCAATAGAAAGTCCTTTTCCCCAAAAAAATTTAGATTGTGGATTGTTTTCTAAGTATAAAGCGAGCATATCTCTGCCGCCTCTTTGATGACAATCAAATAAATTTTCGTAAGAAACGGGAATAAATTTGCTTCTTGCGTTGGTAGTGCCTGAGGATTTTGAAAACCAATCAATTTTTGAAGACCACAAAATATTTTTTTCACCTTTCATCATTCTTTCGATATAAGGCGATAGTTCTTCATAAGTTGAGATAGGAACTTTATTTTGAAAATCTATGTATGTTTTTTGTGCTGAAAATTGATATTTTTTACCAAATTCTGTATTCTTTGCTTTATTGATGAGATATTGAAGCGTTTTATATTGTACTTCAAAAGGATTTTTCATAAAGTATCTAATCTTCGAAAGCCTACGCATAAGCAACCATCGCACTGCACTATTGATAAAATTCATATTCTATACTAATCTATTTTATTCTAAAAATTCATCATTTTAAACCCAAAACAATCATTATGTTTGATTTGAGCCTGCAATTTAGTACGTTTTTTTGAAATATTATAGAAAATGAACGTTTTTTATATTTTTTTCAAATTTTTTGATGTATATTTGCGTATTCAACTTGTTAGTGTAAAAATTTTGTATATTAATCAAAATGGCGAAATATTTGTTTTACGCCCTCGCTTGTGTCACACAAGCGAATGTTGTAACAAACAATTCTTACACCAACGACAACTGCTTGTGGGACACAAGCAGGGGCGAATTGGTTGTCTAAATACATATTTTTTAAAAAATTTTAAATATATACAAAATTTTTACAGCAAGTTAAACTTTAAATTTTATAAACACAAAAAGGAATATTACCCAACAATCACTTATTATAATTATGCGTATCCAATTTATTTTTTACATTTTTATAGGTATATTTTTTTGTTTAATTCCAAATAATTTGTCGGCTCAAAAAACAAAAAAAGGAAAATATACTCGCCAAGATTCTTTAAGAGGAACTCTCAACAAAGATAGAAGTTGTTATGATGTTTTGTATTATGATTTAGAAATTAAGGTCGAACCTGAAAAAAAATATATCTCAGGAAAAAACAAAATTACTTACAAAGTTGTCAATGATTTTTCACGTTTACAAATTGATTTATTTGCTAATCTCAACATCGAAAGCATTACTCAAAACAATAAACCTTTGAAATTTGTAAGAGAAGGCAATGCTACTTTTGTCGATTTTCCAAATGTGCAGAAAAAAGACAACAAAGAAAGCATCGAAATAAAATACGAAGGAACACCACGATTGGCGGTCAATCCACCTTGGGACGGCGGTTTTAGTTGGAGAAAAGATAAAAAAGGAAAAGATTGGGTTGGGCTTTCTTGTGAAGGTTTGGGGGCAAGCGTCTGGTTTCCAAACAAAGACCATTTGTCTGACGAACCTGATAGTATGCGCGTAGTAGCAGAAGTGCCTACTGGATTGATGTGCGTAGCCAACGGAAATTTGAAACAAAGAAAAGAAACAAAAAACGGATTTACGAGTTTTGATTGGCGAATTAGTTACCCTATTAACAATTATAATGTAACTTTAAACATTGCAGATTATACACAATTTTCTGATGTTTATACAAGTGCAGATGGTCAAAAATTGGATTTAGATTATTATGTATTGCCCGAAAATTTGGAAAAAGCAAAAAAACATTTTCAACAAGTAAAACCAATGTTGGCTTGTTATGAAAATTTATTTGGAAAATATCCATTTTGGAAAGATGGTTATGCACTTGTCGAAACGCCTTATTTAGGTATGGAGCATCAAGGAGCCATCGCTTATGGCAATCGATATATGAATGGTTATTTAGGTTCTGATTTGACTAATTCGGGAGAAGGAAACAAATTTGATTATATTATTATTCACGAAACAGGACACGAATATTGGGGCAATAGTGTGAGCTGCCAAGACCACGCTGAAATGTGGATTCACGAAAGTTTTTGCACGTATGCCGAAGGTTTGTATGTCGAATGTATGCGCGGAAAAGAAGCAGGTTATGTTTATCAAGGAGGATATTTTAATAATCCAAGCAATCAAAGCCCCATTATTGGTGATTTGGGCGTAAACGGCGAAGGAAGTGGTGATATGTATCCAAAAGGTGCGGCGTTTTTACACACTTTGCGTAATGTAGTCAATGATGATATTTTGTGGTTTAAAACTATCAAAGATTTAGCAGAAAATTTTAAATACAAAACCACCAACACAGAAGAAATAGTAAAATTTATGAATACATCTTTGAAAAAAGATTACACTCCTTTATTTAATCAATATTTAAGGTTTGCTAAAATTCCTGTTTTACAATACAGAAAAAAAGGACGTTTTTTGGAATGTCGTTGGAAAGTTGATGTAAAAAATTTCGAAATGCCTATCAAAATCAAAAATATTAAAAATGAATTTGAATGGATTGTGCCTAATCAAGATTGGAAAAAAATGAGTATCAGAATAGAAAATGACATCGAGGTTTTGCCTTTGTCTTTTTATGTAAATGTGGAAAAAATTGATTAGTTTTTTTTGTAACTATTTAGGTTGGTTAATAAAATTATTATTTTGAATTTCGTGCAAGCGTGGACGCTTGCACGAGATATTAACTGGTGCAAGCGTCCACG
>RDXZ01000172.1 GCA_004293265.1 Bacteroidota bacterium
AGACTTCTATCAATACAAGGCACAAGTTTCCGCTTCGCTCAAACTTGCGCCAGTATTTTATTTTTTTTATTTTAGAATATACTTAAGCCAGTTGGGGGAAGTCTGGAGACTTCTATCAATACAAGGCACAAGTTTCCGCTTCGTTTATACTTGCAATAGTTTTACTTTTTTTATAGACTTAAGCCAATTGGGGGTTCGAAAAGTGCAGAACGACCTAAATCTTGATTAAAACGTAAGTTCTGCACTTTTCGACACCAACAACCCACGTTTGTTTATCAGCACATTTTTATTTTGCACGAAGATAGAAATTTATTTTTGAAAATATAAATTAACGAAAAAAAAATCAATATTTATATACTAACACATAAATGCTGAGTTGTCGGTGGTCGAAAAGTGCAGAAATGAAATATTTACAAAAAAATAAATTTTACTGCACTTTTCGACACACCGACAACGGCGGAAAAGTAGTTAAGTTGACAGCATTGAGCGTCCACGTTTGCACTAAAACAACCTAAATAGTTACCTTTTCAAAATATTCTTTCAAAAAAAAGCAACCTTTTTTTAAAAACGTTCTCTATCTATCAAAATACAAAAAATAATTTTTATCTCTTGAAAATATATTACTAATTTTCATTATTTTCCTATTTTTATATTGTAAAATTAGTAAATTATGCTTATTTTTGCAATTCCAAATAGTGCCTACTTTTCTATCTTATATTTATGTTTAGCATCAAAAAATTATTTTTGTTTTTATTTCTATTGTTTGGTTTGATAACGCCGTACATTGCCGCACAAACTACTCCTAATAAAATATTAAGTGATACTATTAAATCAAAGAAAAAATTTACAGATACTATTCCTATCAAAAACACAGAAGGCATAGAAACTACGGTCGTTTACTCTGCCGAAGATTCAGTAGTAAGTGATTTTATGGAGGAAAAACTATACTTGTATGGCAAAGCAAAAGTGTTGTACGGTGATGTAGATTTGGAGGCAAATAGCATTGTTATTGACCAAAAAAATAAAATAGTGATGGCGTATGGCGGACGAGATATAAAAGATACTACAGGAAAAAAAATAATAGGAAGACCTATATTCAAACAAAAAACGGATTTATACGAATCGGACACAATCAAGTATAATATTCAAACACAAAAAGCCATCGTAAAAGGAATCGCAACCAAACAAGGAGAAGGATATGTAGTTGCAGAACGAGCCAAACGCAATGATAACCAAGAAATGTCGTTTGGTGGCTCGAAATATACTACTTGCAATCAACGGCATCCGCATTGGTATATTTCTGCCAAAAAAATTAAAATGGTGCCAGGAAAAAAGGTAGTTTCGGGTCCTTTTAATTTAGTGATTGCGGATATTCCTACGCCTTTGGGTTTGCCTTTTGGTATGTTTCCATTTACAGAAACAAGAAAATCTGGGATAATTGTGCCTACTTATGGAGAGGCGGCTGATAGAGGATTTTTTCTAAGACAAGGCGGTTATTATTGGGCGGCAAGTAAGTATGTAGCGGTGGAAGCAACAGGCGAAATTTATACGAATGGTAGTTGGGGTTTAAACTTTAATATTCCTTATAAAAAACGATATTTTTATGGAGGTAATGCTAATATTCAGTATTTTAGAACCTTTGGCAATCGGGATAATCCTGATTATTTTGAACGAACAGATTTTAGGATTCTCTGGTCGCATCAACCAAGCCCAAGAGGAAAAGGGACGTTTTCAGCCAACGTAAATTTTGGTTCTCAATTTGCCAATACGCGTTCTTTTGACCCAAATAATCAAATTGCAAATACTTTTAACTCTGATATTTCATATAGTAATAGTTTTAACATTGGTGTTTCTACCTTGACTTTGAGCGCGGCTATTCGCCAAAATCAAAACGTAAGAACCAATGAAATGAATGTATCTGCTCCCGATTTGAATATTGGTATCAACCGAATTTATCCATTCAAATCGTTCAAAAGTAAAGTTATACCTGAGTTTATTCGTAAAATCAGCATCAACTATCAAAGTTCTGCGACTTTAAAAATGAGTAATAGAAATTTAATTACCAATAATTCTTTTCCGTTCAAGGTATTAAATTCACGCGCACCACAATTAGACCCGCTTACTCGCCAACCTTTAAATCCTGATTTTAATGGAGCAAATTTTGATGATATTTTTAGGTTTGGAAAATTAGGGATTTCACATACAATTCCTATTAATACTACTATCAAACTCAAAAATATTAGTTTAAATCCAAGCGTAAACTATCAAGAAACTTGGTTTTTTCAAAAATTAGGGTATTCTTGGGCTGACCAAGGCTTCAGTAGGAGAGGGGTAATTGTGGATACAACCAAAGGTTTTACACGCGTGATTAATTATTCTGCTTCTGCGTCTGTAACAACTCGGATTTATGGAATTTTTCAATTTGGAAAAAATAAAAAAATACAAACCATTCGCCATACGATTATTCCAACGGCTTCGATTGCTTATCAACCTGATTTTTCAGACCCAAATCGTGGTTATTTTACAAATGTTCAGATAGATTCGACGGGAAAAAGGCAATTTATGTCTAATTTTTTTGGTTTTGAACCTGCCGCAAGCGTGAGTGTAAGGCAATCAGGCGTGATTAGTTTTGGTTTACAAAATATATTTGAAGCAAAAATAAAAGGAAAATCTGATACCGCACAAGCCCAAAAAGCAACTTTATTAGATAATCTTTCTATCAATTCGAGTTATAATATGTCTGCGGATAGTATGCGAATTGCTCCTTTGTCGATTGCGGCTCGGACAAAATTATTCAAAGTTGTTGATTTTAACTTTGGTGGAACGGTCAATCCATATAAATATGTAATGGTAGGTAAAAATGAAATTACAGGAGTTATTCAACAGCAAATTGTTGATAAATTAACTTGGGCAGATGGAAATTTTGGACAACTACAAAACGCTAATATTTCTTTGGCTTTTGACCTGACTCCCAAAACTTACAAGGATAAAACCGCCAAAAAATTACAAGAACAAAAAGATAAATTGGAAAATAATAAAACCAAAACAGACCAAAAAGAAGCCAATAAAGAAATTGTAAAACAAGTAAAACAAAATCCAAATGATTATGTAGATTTTGATATTCCTTGGGGCTTGCAAGTCAATTACAATGCCGCTTACACAAAAATTGGGTTTAATCAGATGGTTCTTTCGCACCAAGCCAATTTTACAGGTAATATTTCTTTGACAGATACTTGGAAAATGAACTTTCGTTCAGGCTATGATTTTACACAAAAGACACTTTCTTATACTACCATTGATATGGTCAAAGATTTACATTGTTGGGAAATGCGTTTTTCTTGGGTGCCTTTTGGTCGTTTTCAATCGTGGAATTTTGTTATTAATATCAAATCATCGATGTTACAAGATTTGCGTTTGACAAGACAAAGAAGCTTTTATGATAGAAATATTGCTTTTTAAAAAATCAAATTTTGTAACTATTTAGCTTATTTTGGTGCAAGTGTGTACGCTTGCACCAGTTAGTATCTCGTGCAAACGCCCACACTTGCACGAATTTTTAGATAATTTTTATTTATAAATAGTTGAAAATCAATTGATTATAAATAAAAGTTATTTCGAACTGATATTCAACACAAAAAATCATACAATTTTTTCTTATCAAAAATTGTTTTTCTAAACAACAATCATTAAATTTGCAAATAATATTTACCTTCAATTGTTATTCTTATGATAAATTGGGCAATTTTTGCGTCGGGAAACGGCTCAAATGCAGAAGCAATCATTCAAAAATTTGAAAAACGAGTGTGTTCTACCGAAATTAAATTAGTGCTTTGTAACAAAGCAGATGCATATATTTTGGAAAGAGTTAAAAAATATCCAGAAATTAAAGCAGTTGTTTTTGATAAAAAAGATTTATATGAAAGGGAAACTATCAGAGATTTATTGAGAGATAACGACATTTATTGTATTGCTTTGGCTGGTTTTAATTGGATTTTGCCTGAAAATATTGTAAATGTGATGCCAAAAAAACGTATTTTAAACTTACACCCTTCCTTATTGCCCAAATATGGTGGAAAAGGAATGTATGGCAATAAAGTTCACGAAGCAGTTTTGCTAAACAAAGAAAAACAAAGCGGTATTACTATTCATTATGTGAATGAAAAATATGACGAAGGTGAAATTATTGAACAAATCAAATGTGAAGTATTAGAAAATGATACAGTTGAAACTTTATCTACAAGAATCCACGCTTTAGAACACGAACATTATCCCCGAATCATAGATGAAAGGTCTGAAACATTGGCTATGAATAGTATATTTTCTAATGTAGATAGTTTTGATTTTTATCATCGGTTCAAATAATTGACTATTTTGAGTTCAGACGAATTGATAATAATTTACCATTGAAATAGATAAGGTATATATGAGTATTAAACAAAAAAATATGAAAAAAATAATTTTTTTAAGCCTGATTTTTGCAACTTTTTTATTAGTAGGTTGTTATACAAAACCTGAGTTTTCAACTACCCCTAATATTTCATTTGTAGGTATTGATAAATTTACAGTAACCAATCCCCTCACAACTTCAAGAGAAGATAGTATTATTATCAAAATTAAGTTTCAAGATGGTGATGGCGATTTGGGACTTGACCAAGGAGATACCTTAGGTACTTTCAAAAGAGGACAACCAAACCATTTTAATTATAAAATTAGCGTTTTTGTTAAAAATGGAGCTATTTTTAATCCTCTGCCTTTGCCTGACCCAAGTTTTACTTATGATGGTCGTTTTCCTCGTTTGGAAGATAGAGGACGAAAAAATCCATTGGAGGGAATTTTAACCAGAAATATTAGTTTTAAACAATCTTCTTTTGTTGCCAATACAATTTTAAAATTTAGAATTAAAATTTATGATAGAGCGTTGAATGTAAGCAATGAAATCGAAACAAGCGAGGTAGTTGTCAGACAATTATAATTATATTTTGCTTTCAAAATCGTTGTTGTAAAATTTTGTAATTCATTGCTAAAAATGTAATTATTTAGGTATAGTTAATAAAATTATTATTTTGAACTTCGTGCAAGCGTGGACGCTTGCACGAGATACTCACTGGTGCAAGCGCCCACGCTTGCACCAAAATAACCTAAATAGTTACCTAAAAATAAATTAGTTTTGTTTTATAAAAAGACCTATAAAATTTTTACAACGACTATTTTTTTTGCTTTTTATTCATAAAAAAAAATATTGATAAATTTTTTTTAATTTTTTGATTATAAATTAAAAAAATATACGTATCTTTGTAAATAATTTTTAATATCCTTCAATCTATTAAGAATTTATGATAGACTTTTGTCTTTTTATCAAAAAACAGCGTGTGAATTTATGCAAACTTTAACAAAAACTGAAGCAAAGGTTCAAATGAATCCCTTTGTAGGGCTTAGGTCGTTTGAAACAAACGAAAGCCATTTGTATTTTGGGCGTGATAAACAAATAAATGAAGCTAAAGAAAAATTACTCAAAAATCGTTTTTTGGGAATTATTGGTGCGTCAGGACTTGGGAAATCCTCTTTTGTTTATTGTGGACTTTTGAATACCTTAGTCAATGAAAATCCTGATAGGTGGGAATTGTGTGTAGCAAGACCTGATATTAATCCAATTGGAAATTTACTCAAATCAATATTTAATAAAAAAATAGAGGAAAGTGATTTTCATTTATATACTCCTGAAAAATTAGTAGAAGAAATTAAGATTTTGCAGGAAGCAAGTGGTAAAAGTTTTTTAATTTATTTAGACCAATTTGAAGAAATATTTACTTTTGCCAAAGAAGATAATGTTTCTAATCAACAAGCAAAACAATACGTAGAAATGTTTATTGAGGCTTTTTCTCAAAAAGATGTTCCTATTTATGTAATCCTCACAATGCGTTCTGAGTTTATTGGAAGCTGCGCACAATATCCAAATTTGACAGAAAAACTAAACGAAAGCCAATTTCTTATTCCTCAAATGACGAGAGAAGAAAAAAGGGAAGCCATCGTAAAACCTATTCTTTTGATGGGTGCTACGATTGATGAAAATTTAGTCAATAAAATTTTGATTGATGCAGGTGATAGTGCTGACCAACTACCTGTGATGCAACACGCATTGATGCGCACTTGGTCGCAGTGGAAAAAAAATCGTTTTAGTGCCGAACAACAAATTAGTGCCGCAGATTATGAAGCCGTAGGAGGAATGCAAAAAGCACTATCAGTCCACGCAAACGAAGTTTATGGGCAATTAAACGAAACGGAAAGAAAAATTTGTGAGAAAATTTTTAAAACCATTACCGAAAAAGGAAGTGAAGGAACAGCAGTAAGAAAACCTGCTTTGCTTTCTCAAATTACGGCTGTGGCAAACTATCCTATTAATGAAGTAGCGACTGTCGTTAATCATTTTCGAAAAGAAGGTAATGGACTTTTGATGCCTTCGCCTGACAAACCTTTGACAGAAGATACGCTGGTCGATATTTCTCACGAGAGTTTGATGAGAATTTGGACTTCACTTTCAGAATGGGTAGATCAAGAATCAATTAGTGTAAAATTATACTTGCGTGTGGCAGAGGCGGCAGAAAAAAATCAAGAGGGGCGTGATCTTTGGGTGCCACCAGATTTGGAAATTGCTCAAAAATGGAGAAAAGAAAACAATCCATCTTTGGCTTGGGGAATGCGTCATAATCCGATGTATGAAAGGGCAATGTTTTTTTTAGATGCAAGCCAAGAAAAATATGATTTGCAACAAACGAACAAAGAAAAATTACAAAAAAGACGTTTAGCAAATGCTCGAAAAATTTCGATTGCTTCTATTATTGCAGTGATTGTTTGTCTTTTATTTTTGTTATACGCTTTGCAAAAAGGAGAACAAGCCAATAAAGCCTCTATTGCCGCAGGAATTGAAGCAGATAATGCTAAAAAAGCAACCAAAATAGCCGAAGGTGAAAAAGCAAAAGCAAAACAAAGTGCTGATGAGGCAACTGTCGCTAAAAATACTGCTCTTGTGAAGCAAGAAGAAGCTTTGGAAGCAAGTAAAAAAGCGTTAGAAGCAAAAGCTGCCGCTGATATTTCAGCCATTGCCGCACTTCAAGCAGAAAAAAGTGCGCAAAATGAAAAAGCAATCGCTGTCAAACAAATGGAAATTGCTAATATCAATAAACAAGTAGCAGATATTAACAATAAATTAGCAGAAATTCAGAAACAAAAAGCATTGTTGGCTCAAGAAAATGTAAGAAGATTAGAGATGGTTTCGATTGCTAAAGCAATGGCAATCAAAGCAAGCAAAATCCCTGACCCTGATTTACAAACCTTAGTAGCACAACAAGCGAACTTTATCAACTTACAACACAAAGGAAAACCAAATGACCCTGATATTTATCAAGGTTTGTATTATGCTGTCAAAACATTGAAAGGAAAACAAAATCCTAATTTTAATCAATTCAAAGGGCATAAATCGAATGTAAGATGTCTTGTACCAATGGGTAATCAAGTGATTTCTACGGGAAGTGATGGAATGGTGTTGTCTTGGGCAACTGATAATATGATGTATTATGACGCACACAAAATCGCACCTGCCCCTATCAAAGCCACTGAAGGTGTACTAAATCGTGCTATTGCTTTCAATCAAAATGGAACACAGATGGCTTGTGCGGGAGAATATTCTTTTATACAAACGTTTGAAAATAATGTTTCTAAGGCAAAATTACCGATTACGGCAAAGGAAATTTGGTTTTTGGCTTTTTTACCCTCAGGAGAATTAATTTCTGTGGATAATAATAAACAAATGCTTTTATGGAACTTGAAATCTGCTACGCCTGATTACAAAGAATTGTTAAAATCTGATATAAAAGTAAATGCTATTGCCGCGCACCCAACATTGAATCAATTTGCTATCGGAAAAAATAATGGAGAAATTGAAATTTATGACAACAAAGGAACTAAATTAAATAGCTGGAAAGATATGGCAAATGGTGCCATCACAGCACTTATTTATTCTGCTGATGGTTCAAAATTAGCCAGTGGTGCTGAAACTGGTATGCTTAAAATTTGGGAATCAAATACAGGAGTTTTAGATGAAGAACAAAAAGAACATAGGGCAAGAGTTAGTGCTTTAGCTTTTAGCAAAAATGGCGAACAATTAGCAAGTGCAAGTTTTGACCGTACCGTCAGAATTTGGAATGCAGCTAACTTAAACGAAATTCCAATCGTTTTAGACGACCATCAAGATTGGGTTTGGTCTATTGCTTTTAGCCCTGATGGACAAAAACTTTTAGCAGGTTGTAAAGACAATATGATTAGGGTTTGGGCAACGCAAAACAAAGACATGCAAGATGTGATTTGTAAAGATTTAGCGGCACAAAGCAAACGTTCTGAACTCAAATTGACTGAAAATGAATGGGAAAAATACGTTAAAAAATTAGAAAAAGGACAAGAAATTCCTTGTACTTGTTGCACAAAATAGTTTTTATTTTCTCAAAATATTCAAAAAATAAAGGAGTTAAAATCTAATCATTATCAGATTAATTGCTCCATTAAAATAAAAAAACTATGTCACGAAGTTTGCTTTGTGGCATAGTTTTTTTTATGTGAGTTTGGGATATATTATTTTATTCAGGAGCAGGCAAGCCTAATTGTTCGTGAATATAAACCTTTACTTTTTTCAAAATAGCTACCATATCTGTTAAATCATCGGTTTGTGTGGCATCATAAGCACGACTTACAGCATATTCTTTGTCTGCCAATACCACA
>RDXZ01000173.1 GCA_004293265.1 Bacteroidota bacterium
AATCTTGACAATATTTATGCTTCACAGCTTGTAAAATAATATAAATTTGTGTCAAATCTTCTAAATCCAAACTATCAAAACTTTTAGAAACAAAATATTGAAATTCATTTTCTCCTATTTTTTCCAAAATAACAAAATGCCAATTTCGTCCAATAATATAACCACCACGCATAATAGTAGTCTTGTTTTTTTCTATTGTTACCAATAACTCTGCTAATAGTTGAATACGAGGGTCTTTATCAGGTATTGATGGTTTAAATTCTTGAATGAAAAAATAAGGTTTGCGGGGCGTTTCTGTGCCTGATGCTATCATAATATCCGTAAAACCTTTTACCTCTACACCATTAATTGTCCCTGAAAGACTTGCATCATACCAATCGTGAAATTTATTAGTCATAAAATCCACTTGCCAAAAAATAGGGGCTAAAAACTTCATTTTTAAATCTTCTTCCATATAAGAAGACAAATACAAACTGTGTTTGATAATGAGTTTTTCAAAAAATTTAATTTCTTCATCACTCAACACATAATCATAGCCAAACCATTCATCAAATTTTGCATAATTGAGTATCGGATTAAGCACTACAAGGTCTTCCAAATCAGCATACTTAATCGTAGAAAAATTATACGATTTTATTTCTTGATTTTCCATTTTTTATTGATATATTTGTTATAAATCTAATTTTGATTTTGTTTTCGCAGTACAAAGTTAGCATTTTTTCAGAAAAAAATATCAAAATAACAACTTTTTTTTCAAAAAAACATTTTTTATTTTCAATATTGGTTTTTAAAATTTTGTTTTAATCAGCGCTTCTAAAATCAATTTTTATCTTAATTGTTTTTCAAAATATATGCACAAAAAACAATAAAAATTAAACACAAAAAAATATTTTCGATAAAATTTGTAAAACAATCATTTTTTATATAATTTTGCATCGAATCGTAATTTTATATCAAATTACAAACGTTTGAAATGGTACTTACAGAAGATTATATTGAAATACAAAAAACTCAAAAACAAGATGTTTTTGAGTCCCCTGATTTTTATCAAATTGATGATTTATTAACAGAGGAACACAAAATGATTCGCAGTGCAATTCGTGATTTTGTGAAGCGTGAAATTTCACCTATCATCGAAGATTGTGCAGAAAAATGTATTTTTCCTCGTTATATGGTTAAAAAATTTGGTGATGTAGGTGCTTTCGGTCCAACAATTCCTACGGAATACAACTCCAACGGCGGTTTAGATTATATCGCTTATGGTTTGATGATGCAAGAAATTGAAAGAGGTGATTCGGGTATGCGTTCCACTGCTTCAGTGCAAGGCTCGTTGGTAATGTACCCGATTTATGCTTTTGGCTCAGAACAACAACGCCAAAAATACCTCCCTAAATTAGCATCAGGCGAATTTTTGGGTTGCTTTGGATTAACAGAACCCAATCACGGTTCTAATCCAAGCGGAATGACAACGCACTTCGAAGACAAAGGCGATTATTATTTGTTGAATGGTGCAAAAATGTGGATTTCAAATTCTCCTTATGCTGATATAGCAGTGGTTTGGGCAAAAAATGAAGAAGGTAGAATCCATGGGCTAATTGTAGAAAAAGGAATGGAAGGCTTTTCAGCCCCAGAAATTCATAAAAAATGGTCTTTGCGTGCCAGCTGCACAGGCGAATTGGTTTTTCAAGATGTAAAAGTACCTAAAGAAAATTTATTACCTAATGTTTCAGGCTTAAAAGGACCTCTAAAATGTTTGGATAATGCTCGTTATGGCATTGCTTGGGGTGCTTTGGGTGCGGCTATGGATTGTTATGATACTGCCAAACGCTATTCTCAAGAAAGAATACAATTTGATAAACCAATTGGTAGTTTTCAATTAATACAAAAAAAATTAGCTGAAATGCTAACCGAAATTACCAAAGCACAACTATTATGTTGGAGATTAGGTATGTTAAAAAATGAAGGAAAAGCCACAACCGCTCAAATTTCTCTTGCCAAAAGAAATAATGTCGATATGGCGTTGCAAATCGCACGCGAAGCAAGACAGATTTTAGGCGGAATGGGCATCACAGGCGAATATCCAATTATGCGACACATGATGAACTTAGAATCAGTGATTACTTATGAAGGAACTCACGACATTCATTTATTGATTTTAGGTAATGAAATTACAGGAATTCCTGCTTTCAAATAATATATTTTGGAGGTGCAAATATAAAGGTTTGCACCTTTTTTTAATGATTATTTTTTAACTCATAAATCAATCAAAACTAAAAAATTATATTCATAGATATTCAACATTATTAAAAAAAACCTTATAAAAACGAATACATAAATGAAAAAACTACTTTTTATTTCTCTTTTTTTGATTTGGACTATTTCAAAAAATAACTTATTTGGACAACAAACAGAAAGAATATATGTTTGTGAACCCGAAAATCACGCATACATTGCACAAGGAAATAATTTATTTGCATTACTTTTAAAAGGCATCGAAACTAACGAAATTAAAGTTTATTTAGCAAAAAAAGATGTTTTAAATCGTTCCAAACCTTTGTCAAAAGAAGAATATTACAAAGAAATAAAAACCAGTCTTGACCAAAATAACATAATTATTCCTGCAAACTATGCTGATTTTCAAGTTTTTTATGTTCATTCTCAAAACAAAAAACCTATTCATTTGGATATAGAATATTTTAGTATGACTATTAGCAAGCCAATTCAGTTACGTTTTGATTTTGATGAAATTGTATTATATTTAGATAAAAAATTTCAAAAATCTTTACAATACAAAGGCATACAAAACATAGAAGCAGGATATATCGATTTGACCACAAACACTATCGAAATATCACTTGGAAAAGCATTAGAGCAAAAAAAATATAAAATTTTACCCGATGAAACTACTTATAATTTTTCTACAAACGAACAATTATCACTCAAAAAAATCAATAAAATACCTGAATCTATTTGGCTCAATATTGGACAAAACAAATATACAACCATTATAAATTATACGATTGATATTCGTAAACCTGAAAATATTATTGGTTCAATCAATAGTGATTCTTTGTTTTATAAATTGTACCAACTTGATACATTAAATTATCAAAATCTAAACGTAAACTATGGAGAATTGGCTAAATTGATAATCGAAGGAGTCCAAAATGGTCAGATTCAAGCCCAAAAAATGAGTGCGGATACATACCAAAATATAGAAGCAAATCGAGAATTAATGTCAAAAGATGAGTTTATGAGTTTTGTAGGTACTTTATCTCCCGAAAATTTGATGTTACGTTTACAAATCACTTGTTTGACAGACAAAAACAATCGCCAAATAAATAAATCTAAACAAGATATTACACATATTAGTTTGATTATTCCAAAAGGTAGTAATATTTCTACACAATTAGGTAGTTTTGCTTTTGCTGAATTTCCTTTTATAATGGTAGAAAATTATATCAACCAACTTCATAAAAATTCAAAAGGCGAAAAAGGAACTTGGATAAATAAAGAAAAAACAACCGAAAAAATGACTTTTATGCAGGCATTGAGGCAAGGAAAATATATCGGAACACTCACAAAATTTATTAATTGGAATGATGATGACTTAAAATCTATCTTTTTTGCTTTGCCCGAAAACGAAATATTGACAGAAAAAGAAAAAACAGAAAAATTTATTTCCTACATCAAAGAAAATAAAAAAAATTTCTTAACGAAATAAATTTAAAAATAACGTAATATTTTATCAATATTCTTAACAAATACAGAATATATACGTTTATAAATAATATGAAAAGCAAATATTTCTTACAATTTTTAGGACTAATGAAAAAAACAACATATTTATTGTCCATTCCCGCCATATTATTATTGGTTTGGGGCTTTACTCAATTTTCAGGATGGGGAAAAAATAAACAAACAATCGTACCAAAACTAAACTTTACATTTAGTTTAAAAGACACATCTTTGATAAAACCAAAAGATATTCATCCCAAAAAAGCTATTTTGCTTTCAGGTTTGATGAGAAGTCATTACGCCAAAAAAAATATTGACAAAGATATTTCTATGGCTACTTTTGACGCTTATTTGAAATCTTTAGATGGTGGAAAATCTTATTTTTTAGAGGCTGATATTGAAAAATTTAAAATCTATCGCGAAAAATTTGCATTTTTGATAGAAGAAGGACAAGTAGATGTTCCTTTCCAAATTTTTAATATTTATAAACAAAGATTTACCGAAAGAATGGATTTTGTAGATAAATTATTAGAAAAAGAACCTGATTTTAATGCTGATGAATATTTGGAAACTGACAGAGAAAAATTGGCTTGGTTCAAAACTCAAAAAGATATGGAAGACGAGTGGAGAAAACGAATTAAAAATGAAATGTTAGGGCTAAAATTAGCAGGCAAAAAATTTGATGAAATCAAAACAACTTTGAAAAAAAGATACGAACGTTCTCGCAAAACAATTTATCAAATCAATAGCGAAGATGTGTTTCAATATGCTATGAACGCTTTTACAGAAAGTTTTGACCCGCATACAAACTATTTTTCACCTGTGAACGCACAAAATTTTAACATGAATATGAAAAAATCTTTTGAGGGAATTGGTGCAAGATTACGTTCTCAAGAAGATTACACAATTATTAACGAAGTAATGCCCGGCGGTCCCGCTTTCAAAAGCAAAGAACTCAAAAAAGATGATAAAATTATTGCTATTGCACAAGGCGAAAAAGGAGATTTTGAAGATGTGGTAGGTTGGAGAATTGATGATGTAATTGGTTTGATTAGAGGCACAAAAGGAACTGTCGTAAGATTAAAAATCACTCCTGCAAACTCAGCCGCAGGTGCGCCTCCAAAAATAGTGCGTTTGGTACGTGATAAAATCAAAATTGAGGACGAATCAGCCACCAAAAAAATTATCAACACAAAAAGAGATGGCAAAGATTATAAAATTGGAGTCATTACAATTCCTTCTTTTTACATCGATTTTAATGAGTATGTAAAAGGAAATAAAGATTATAAAAGCACAAGTGGTGATGTCAAAAAACTAATCGGAGAACTAAAATCTGAAAATATTGACGGTTTAGTGATTGATTTGAGAAATAACGGCGGTGGTTCGTTAAAAGAAGCAATTGATTTGACAGGTTTGTTTATCAAAACAGGACCCGTAGTACAAATCAAAGACGCAAGTGGCGATATTGATGTGCAACCTGATAAAAATCCTGATGTAACTTATCAAGGTGAATTGGCGGTAATGGTCAATACATTTAGTGCTTCTGCCTCTGAAATTTTCGCGGGTGCGATACAAGATTACAAACGTGGAGTAATTATTGGCGAACAAACTTTTGGTAAAGGAACGGTGCAAAGCCCAATGGGATTAGCAGAATATATGCGTTCAGAAGATCAAAATCAAGGACAAATTAATTTAACAATTTCTAAATTTTACAGAATCACAGGAAGTAGCACACAAAACAGAGGCGTAATGCCAGACGTGAATTTTCCTGCTATGTTTGATAGAACAGAAGTAGGAGAAAGTTCTGAAAGAAGTGCTTTGCCTTGGGACGAAATCAAGCCTTCACGCTTCACACCCACAGACGACATCAATAGCAAAAATATTGATAGACTGAAAAAAGTGCTTGACGCTGAATTAAAATCTGATAAAGATTTGAAAGAGTTGGTAAGTGAAATCGAAGACGCAAAAAAAATGCGTAAACGTACAAAAATTTCTCTTAATTTTGCAAAAAGAAAAACCGAAACGGAAGAGTTTGAAAAAAAATATAAGAAAAAAACACAAACCGACGAGGAAGAAACAGCACCTAATACAACAGAAAAAGAAAAAAAAGATGCTTATCTTGAAGCAGGTGCAAAACTATTAGCAGAATTAATTAGTTTAAAAAAATAAAAATATAGTTGTTTGCGTACTCAAAAACAACTAACTTACAATAAAAAAATAGCCAAAACTTCAAAAAAAGTGTAGGCTATTTTTACTTTTTTACAATAGACTTCCTGCAAAATTGTTTTTTTTAAGCCTCACACCCTGCCCTCTCTCCATTTTGAGAGAGGGAAAAGGTTATTTCGCAGGAAGTCTAATAAAAATAAAAAATATTCACCTAAAAAAATGTTAGAAAATCTTACAAATTGTCCTGTTTGTGAACACGATTATTTTTCGCCTTTTTTAGTCTGCAAAGATTATACAGTTTCAGAAAAAGAATTTCAGATAGTTGCTTGCCAAAATTGTGATTTTAAATTTACAAATCCTCGTCCTTCGGCAGAGGAGATTGGAAAATATTATCATTCTGATAATTACATTTCTCATTCAAATACAAAAAAAGGAATATTGGCACAAATTTATCAAAAAGTAAGAAAAATATCTTTACAAGCAAAACTAAAACATATTCAAAAAGAATCTCAACTTGAAAAAGGAAGTATTTTAGATTATGGTTGTGGAACAGGTAATTTTCTAAAGATTTGTCAAGAAAATAATTGGGAAGTTACAGGCATCGAACCCGAAGAAATTGCACGCAAACAAGCCGAAGATTTATTAAAAATTAACATCAAAGAAAATATTTTTGAAACCGAACTCAAAACAAAAAGTTTTGATGTCATTACTTTGTGGCACGTTTTGGAGCATATTCATTTGTTAGATGAAACCATCGAAAAATTACGAGAATTATTAAAACCAAACGGAATTTTATTGATTGCGGTTCCAAATTGTGCCTCAGCAGACGCAAAAAAATGGAAAGAATATTGGGCGGCTTATGATGTTCCGCGACATTTATACCATTTTACCCCGCAAACTTTACCTTTATTACTCAAAAAACACTCGATAAAAATAGATAAATATATGGCGATGCCTTATGATTCTTATTATATTAGTTTGTTGAGTCGAAAATATAAAACAGGAAAATTAAATTTTTTAAATGGTTTTTTTGATGGACTTCAATCTAATCAATGGGCAAAAAAAAATTCACTCAATTTTTCGAGTGTTTTGTATGTGTGTAGTTGTAACATTGCTAACTTTCCAAAAGTTTAAAACTTTTGGAAAGTTTAGAAAAGTTTGAAACAACTTTTGGAAAATTTTAATGTATTTGAAATAAACTTCCAATTCCCAAAGGACGATTCACATTAAAACCTTCTCCAAATTCAACACCAATCATTCGCCCCATTTCTCTGGCTCTGCCTTCCAAAAAGTGCATAAATTGTGGAGTAGAAATAGGCGTAACAGGTTCATTTTCAAGTGTTTCACCCGTAAAAAATTGTGTTTTAAATGCTTTAATTGCCTCTACTCTTTTGTGCCAATAAGCAGAAATATCGACCACAAAATCTGGTTTTAAGTGTATATCTTGGATATAATGATAAACCGATTGGGGACGAAAAGCTTCTTGTAAAACATTATTTTGGTAGGTTTCAATTTTTTTCAAACCTGATAAAAAACTTGCTTCTTTAGCCAAAATTGCTCCTTTTGCGTGGTCTGTGTGTCTATCTTGCAACGCATTGGCTAATATAATTTGAGGTTGAAATTGTCTTATTTTTTCTACTAATTTGAGTTGATATTCAGGAATATTTTGTAAAAATCCATCAGGCAAGCCTAAATTTTCTCTGTGATGAATGCCCATAATTTTTGTAGCCACCGCACTTTCTTCGGCTCTTGTTTGGGCTGTTCCACGACTTCCGAGTTCGCCTTTTGTCAAATCAATAATTCCAACTTTATACCCTAAATGAATGTGATGCAAAATAGTACCACTACAAGTCAATTCAGCATCATCAGGATGTGCCGCAAAGACTAAAATATCTAACTTCATATTTGAAAAAATAATATAAAAATGTAAAATAGTATCACAATTAGTTTAATATTTATCTCATTGCGAACCTATTTTTTAACCTCTTGCTTGTCTATATAAAAAATAATTGAGTTGTGATGCCACACTATTCATCAAAGGCAGTGCCTCATCAATCGGACAAATATAAGTTTGAATAAACTCATTTTCGCCCTCTGCTCCTGCTATTTTATCTTGAAAAGCATTAATTTCTGCTTGTGATAAATTGACTTCACAATAAAAAAAATATCCACCTTCATCTAATAAACCTGCCGAAGTATATAACATTTTATCGTTTAATTGCACTAATTGTGTAGTTTCAATCGCCAAACCTGTTTCTTCTTTCACTTCTTTGACCGCCACCGCCAACGGATTGGTTTCATTATCACACATACCCGCAGGGTGTTCGTAAGAAATTGCACCATTGGCAATTCGAAATTGTTTGACAAGCAATAAATATTTTTGTTGTGTTTCTTTCGAAATCAAACAGGTCAATACAGACACAAAATGTCCTCTCAAAAGCACAATAGGTAATAATTTTTCGCCACTTTTGCTATAGGCATCGATTTTTAGTTTGGCAAACAAAATTTCGCCATTTGGTTTTCTACTGATAGAAAGTTCCTCTACATTTTTTAGATTGATTTCATTTTTTTCAATCGTTTGCACCCATTGTTTATATTTGAGTGAATCTTGTAATTTTTCCATATTTTTATTTATAAAACAAATTTTAAAGATAAAAACTTGTGCAAAAATATCTACACAAGTTCTTATTTTTGTCTTTTATTTTTTATGGTTCTAATAAGATTTATACGATTTTTCTATTGAGAACTGTAGCACACACTTTTAGTGTGTGTCCACACACTAAAAGTGTGTGCTACAGTTTTTATTTTCCGTATAA
>RDXZ01000019.1 GCA_004293265.1 Bacteroidota bacterium
ATATGAATTGTACAACAATCATCAACACAATTACATGCCTGAAATTGATTTGGGAGTAATGCTTTGGACAGGTATTTTTGAAGATGCGATGGATCAAGAGTTTGCTAGATGGTGTGAAAAAAGTGGTAAAACTATCTCAACAGGAAAGGAAAGAGCCGATTTAGAAGCCGAAAGAGCAGACTTAGAAGCTCAAAAAGCCAAAGAAGAAAGCCAAAGAGCAGACTTAGAAGCCCAAAAAGCCAAAGAAGAAAGCCAAAGAGCCAATAAATTAGACCAAGAAAAAATTATTGCTGAGCAAAAAACACAAGACGCATTGCAAGAAATTGAGAGATTAAAACAACAATTGGCTTCATTAGGTTTGGTGCCTGTGCCGTAAAGATATTTATCATAAAAAAAATATTTTTTCAAAAAAATAAGCCTCATAAGTTTATTTTTTTGAAGAAATATTTTTATATTTATTTTACTAAAACTAATAGATTTAAAATTTTATCTAATTATTTTCTTTTTGGTTCATAATTTCATATATTTTTTATCGATTATTGTTTAGATTTTTGTTGTAAACATAGATATTTGCAACTATTTCGTTCAAACATTCGCACCCAAACATAAACACATATAATAAAAATAAATATATATTTAAAAAATATCTAAAAAATGAAAATATTACGTTTTATTATTCTTTTACTTATCACAGGAATTTGGTTATATATTTTGGACAATAGACCAAAAAACATACCTTTTTTAAGTGGTGTAGAAGCCTTACAATCTGCTCCTGCTTTTGGGCATTTTTTTAATCCTTTTGGAGGTTTTTGGGCAAATGCAGAACCTAAACGAGTGCCAAAGGATTTAAAAATTTATGCTGAAAAATTAAAAGATAAAGTAGAAGTAATCGTTGATGATAGACTTGTTCCGCATATATTTGCTAAAAATGATTATGATTTATATTTGGCACAAGGATATATCACTGCCAAATATCGTTTGTGGCAGATGGAGTTTCAAACACATTTTGCAGGCGGGCGTTTGTCTGAAATTATGGGTAAAAATGAAACTATTTTACAATTAGATAGAAAACATAGGCGTTTGGGAATGGTTTATGCCGCCGAAAAATTGTTGGAAGAATGTAAAAAAGACGAAGAAACAATGACAAGCTTAAAAGCCTATACCGAAGGCGTAAATGCTTATATCAAACAATTACAACCCAAAGATTATCCTATCGAATATAAATTATTAGGTTACGAACCAGAACAATGGACTCCGCTCAAAACAGCATTAATGATGAAATTGATGACGCTTGATTTGGCTTTCAATACTTGGGACGTAGAAACCACAAACGTCTTACAAAAATATGGAAAAGACGTTATAAAAGAACTTTTTAATGGATTTACACCTGTGCAAGACCCAATTATTCCCGCAGGAACTAAATATGATTTTAAAAAAATTGCTATTCCAAAAACACCTAAACAAATCAGTATTCCTTTATCTAATCAAGAAGGAAAAACAGAAGATAAAAGAGGAACAGGAAGTAATAATTGGGTAGTTGGAGGTGAAAAATCTATCACAGGTGCGCCAATTTTAGCCAATGACCCTCATTTAACATTGAGTTTACCTTCTATTTGGTTTGAAATTCAACTTTCTGCACCTAAAATAAATGTCTATGGTGCAACTTTACCCGGCGCTCCAGGGGTGGTGATTGGCTTCAATCAAGATGTGGCTTGGGGCGTTACCAATGTAGATTCTGATGTGCAAGATTGGTATTATATGAAATGGAAAGACAAATCTTATACAGAATATTACCATAATAAAGATTGGAAAAAAACGACTAAAAGAATTGAAATCATCAAAATAAAAGGTGAAAATGACTGGATTGATACCGTTTATTACACACATAATGGACCTGTGGTGGCTAATGAAAATGATGTAAAATTTGCACAAAATTTTAATTTTCCTGCTAATTGTGCTTTAAAATGGGCTGGGCATGAACCTTCTAACGAATTGCTAACTTTTATGAAATTGAATAAAGCACGAAATTATGAAGACTACAGAAAAGCTATTGCTACTTATGTTGCACCTGCACAAAATTTTATTTTTTGTGATAATTTAGGAAATATTGCCATTACATCAAATGGAAAATTTCCTATCAAATGGAAAGAGCAAGGAAAATATATCCTTGACGGCACCAACGCCGAACACGATTGGAGTGTAGAAAGAATTCCCGCTTCTCAAAATCCACATATCAAAAATCCTGAACGAGGTTTTGTGAGCTCTGCCAACCAATTCCCAGTCGATACACTTTACCCTTATTATTTACATTGGGAATTTGCTACGTATCAAAGAGGAAAACGTATCAATGAAAAACTAACTACTATGACAAAAGCAAGTGTAGATAGTCTAAGAATGTTACAAAATGATGACTTGAATATAATGGCAAGAGATATTTTACCTAAAATTTTTAAAGTTTTAGAAAAAGAAAAATTAGAATTAGATGAGCAAAATGCTTTGACTGAATTAAAAAATTGGAACTTTTGTTTTGATGCCTCAAAAATTGCCCCAACTATTTATGAAAAATATGAAAATAATCTTAAAAATGCAGTCTTTGGAGATGAATTTGGTATCAAAGGCTTACGTTTTCCAAGTGATGAAAAGTTAAGAGAACTAATTTTGGGCGGAGATTCGAGCCGATTGGCAAAATGGGCAGATAATATCAACACTAAAGACAAAAAAGAAACGACTACTGAAATGATTTTACTCGCTTTCCAAAAAAGCATCAAAGAACTCATAAAGGAATACGGAAAAAAAGGTGAAAAATGGATGTGGGGAAAAGTAAGAAATTCTGAAATTAGACATTTAATGCGACTCCCTGCTTTTGCTGTACCTAATTTAACAAGTAACGGCTGTTTTGATTGCCCCAACGCAACCAGTCAATACAAAGGTCCTTCGTGGAGAATGGTCGTTGCGGTAGGTAAAACTCCCAAAGCCTACGGCATATATCCGGGCGGGCAATCAGGAAATGCAGGAAGTCATTATTATAGTAATTTTGTACCACAATGGCAAAATGGAGAATTGGCTGAACTACTTTTTTTAAGAAATAGCACAGATAAATCTTCTAAAATTACAGGAAAATGGAAAATGAGTGGCAGAAGTAACTAATTTTTTTGAGAATAAATGTATCAAAATACAACAAATCAATCTATGTTAAAAAATTATTTATCTAAAAATCATTGATTGAAAGTTAAAATTATTCCCAATTTGCTAAAAAATTAGAGTTCTACTCAATTTGATACAATTTTTTTATTGAGCAATTGTAGCACACACTTTTGGTATATGGACACACTAAAAGTATGTACTACAATTTTTATTTTTCGTATAAATCTTATTAGAACCAATATTTTTTTACATTTCATATTCAAAGATGAAAAATAAATTTTATTTCTAAAAAAAAAACACTAATTTTGAAGCAAAATTGAAAACAAATCAAAAAAAGTATCATTTTTGTATCTTTAAAATCATTTTTTTATGTCAAATATTGTAAAACATCAAAGACAAGAAAACGAAATAAAATTCTATAAAACTGCGGAATTTAAAAAACTTTCTATCCAAAAAAGGAGAGAAATGCTCGAAAATTACGCCAAAAATGCACGAAACGAAGTAACTGAAACTTTTGAATATAATAAAAAACAAGTATCAAATATCGGAAAATGGGCAGTAGGTTTGGCAGGAGGTTATCTTGTGTATCGCGTTTTGTTTTCAAGCCGTAAAAAAAATAAATTTAAAAAAGATAGTAAAGATATTACAGAACAAATCGATAAAAAAATTGAACAATTAGTAAATTATAAAGAAAAAAAATTACATACAAGACTTTGGAGCAGAATACAAAATCAAATTTTTGAATTTGCTTTTGATTGGTTGTTGGATTCAGTGCAAGAAAAGTTTAAAAAATATACTCATAACAAAGACAATGACAATTCTTAATCATATTTACGAAAGAAAACAAAAAAAATTAAAATCTTTTGCTTTGTTAATTGACCCTGATAAATTTGATGACCAAATTTTTCAGCAATTAAATGAAAAAAATGCTTTTCAAAAAGCAGATTATATTTTTGTTGGTGGAAGTTTGATTCAAGGCGTAAATTTAGGTGAAACTATTATTCAAATAAAAACGGTTTGTGAAAAACCTGTGATTATTTTTCCGGGTAGTAATATGCACATTGATAGTAATGCTGATGGAATTTTATTGCTTTCTCTTATCTCAGGTCGCAATTCAGAATTTTTGATTGGGCAACATATTGTCGCGGCTCCCATTCTCAAAAAAAGTAAATTAGAAGTCTTGGCTACGGGATATATGTTGATAGAAGGCGGAAAACCTACTACGGCTTCCTATATGAGCAACACTACACCTATTCCACACGATAAACCTGAGGTAGCAGCTTGTACGGCAATGGCGGGAGAACTATTGGGATTGAAGTTGATTTATGCTGATACAGGAAGTGGGGCAAGCAAATCGGTCAGCAACAAAATGATTTATATGTTAAGAAAAACCGTTGATTTACCTATTATTATCGGGGGCGGAGTAAGAACGGCTCACCAAGCCCAAGAAATCTGGGAAGCTGGTGCAGATATTTTGGTGGTCGGAAATGCTATAGAAGAAAATCCTGATTTTATTGATGAATTATTTATAAAAAAAGAAATAATAAACGAAAAAATCAAAAATTTATAAAATATTTCAAAAAAATTATAAAAAAAAAGATTTTTATTTTATTTTTGCAAAAAAGGTACTAACTTAGCAACCTAAAACTATACTTTTTGTACTAATTGGAAAAATCTTTGCTACTAATCATATTTAAAAATCAAAAAGATTAAAATAAAGATAAACCTCACTTATTAAAACAAAATAAATGAACACTATGGAAAAAACTCGTGAAACAGAGTTTGGTTATATCCTTGATACAGATATTTATCTAAAAGGATACATGGGCTTCCCTGACCGCAGAATCGGACAGGTTAAAACTACGGAAGAAGCCTCAATGAAATATTTTGAAGACCGCTATCAATTAGCAGAAAAAAAAGTAAATGACCTTGAAAATGCTATCAAAGAAGCACAAAACAAAGGCTCATATTTGATGAAATTAATCCACATGAGAGATTATTTAACTAATTTTGATGGATTAGGAAACTATCCCGTTCTTTTTGCTCAATTAGATAAATTACAAGCAGAGTTAAATGGTATGATTTCTGTCAATCGTATCAAAAATTTAGAAATAAAAAACGCTTTGTTGGAGGAAGCCAAAACTCTTTTGGCTGAACAAGACATCGCAGAACCATTACAATTACTCGAACTTTCTGATAAAATGAAAGAAGTAAAACAAAAATGGATTAAAACTGGCTCTGTTGATGAAAGTGAAGAAGCCGCCCTCGAAAAATCTTTTGACGAAACCTATCAAGAGTTTTTCTATCGCCGTAAAAATATTATGAAATTTAAGGCGAAAGAAGCCAAAGATAGATTATTACATTATAGAAAAATATTGACTGCCGCAGATAATCTTAAATTTTCTGATAATTTTGAGGAGGCTTTCAATGAATTTAGAAATTTACAAACGGAATGGAAAACAGGTGGAAAAATTCCACACAAAAAAGCAACTGAGTTTTGGGAAAAATTTAAAATGGCAAACGATTTGTTTTTTAATCGTTATAAAAGTTTTAAAAGCTATAAAGCTCAATTCCCAGAAGATACTCCCGAACAAATCAAAGTCAAACTTGAAAAAGAATATTGTGCCGCAGGTGAAGCGCTCGTTACGATTGGAGATGAAGTGGTCGAAAATGTAGAAAAAGCAAAAGCTTTGTTGATTGATTGGAAAAATTTAAGTACTACTTTTAGAAATCTTGACCACGATACTGCCGAAAGATTTAGACTTTCTTGCGACCACGTTTTCGAGTATTCTTATTTGATGAGAGTTGTCAAAAGAAAATACCCTGATATTGAAAGCAAACCAAAAGAAGACCAATTTCGTATCAAAACAAGTTTTATGCGTGAATTGATTAGACGTGATGAAAGTGAAATTATTATTGCTGAAAATAATATTTTACGTGAACAAATGAATCCTAAATTTGATAAAAAACTTTTGACAAATTTGGCTGTTCAAAAACGTAAAGTTTTGGTAAAAAAACATATTTTGCAATCTATGGAAGCCGCTTTGAATGCACTGAAAAAATATTAAATATACAAATAAAAATAAAAAAATGGTACTCTGACAATTTTAGTGGACATTATTGAAATTAAACTCTTTGAGATTTTTTTATCGAGGAATACAAAAAATATCAGAAAACCAAAAAAATAGACTTATTTTAACAATTATTTTAAAATGTTGAAATAAGTCTATTTTTTAAAAAGTATTACCAAACTTTTTAAAAACTATTTTGTTATGAAAATACATAAAAATCGTTATTTTTTAGTAAATTGAATTACTTTTATACAAAAAAGTATATTAAAATAAATAGAATAAGAAATTAATACAACTGAATATTATAAAAATATGCGAACAAAGATAATCTTTATAGTTTTATTCATTCTTACGTTTTCTTTGGAGAGTTTTGCTCAATTTGGAAATGAATGGATAAATTCTAATCAATCTTATTATAAAATCCCAACCATTCAAACAGGTATTCACCGACTTACACAATCAGACTTAAACACAGCGGGAATTTCAGGTATTGACCCCAAAAAATTTCAAATATTTTTTCGAGGAAAAGAGCAAGCTATTTTTATACAAGGTGAAAATGACGGCTCTTTTGATGCCAATGATTACATCGAATTTTATGGACGAAGAAATGACGGCACTTTAGATGTCAATTTATATGAAGACCCTTCTAATTTGACAAATCCTTATTATAATTTGTATTCAGATACTACTGCCGTTTTTCTTACTTGGAAGTTAGACAATACTTTTGGCAAACGTATTCAGGTCGATAATAGTGTTTTTAGTGCGTCAAATACAGCATTTCATCAAGCAGAAAGTGTACAATTTTTTGCAGAAAGTTATAGTTTGGGACAAAATTATAGAGTGGGAACAAACGAAAAAATATATTTATCAAGTTTTGATACAGGCGAAGGCTGGCTTTCCAATCCTATCAATCAAGGTAGTAACCGAACTTTTACATTACCAATTCAGAACGTTTTTTCAGGGGCGGGCGGAAGCCTACCAACCATCGAAATAGGTATATCAGGAAGTACTCCAACGGCTTATGCAGTGCAATTACAAATCGGAAATTCAACAGGAACATTAAGAACTTTGGGTACGACTTCAGGCTTTGCATACCAAGAAATTGTCTATCAACAAAGTATTACTTTAGCCGATATTTCAACAACAGGAAATAGTGTTGTGAGAGTCATCGCGACCACAGGCAACGTAAGAATTGCTTATATTAAAATCAAATATCCGCAAACTTTGATAAGTGACGGCACTAATAATAAAAACTTTGAAGTTTTATCAAACAGCAATCCAAGTAGTGATATTTTAATCAATAATGTACCTGCGAATGCACAGATTTTTGATATAACAGATATTGATAATTTTATTCGTTTAAACGGACAAATATTGACAGGAAATATGCAATTACGCTTAAATGGAACAGATATTGGCACAAAAAAAATGTATTTGTATAATGCTCAACCGATTGCTCCATTGTCTATCAAAAGAATATTTTTTACTCAAATTACGCCTTCTTTGGTTGATTATTTGATTATCACTCACCCCAAGTTAAGACAACCTTTTGGAGGCGTTCCTGATGTGGTGCAAGCGTATGCAAACTATCGTTCTACTACCGCAGGAGGCAATTACAAACCTTTGATAATGAATATTGATGTGGTTTATAATCAATTTGGATATGGTGAAAAAACACCTTTGGCAATTACAAAATTATTGGATTACTTGTATCAAAATACAAACTTAAAATTTATGTTTTTGATAGGAAAAGGTGCCGCTTTGCCTGACGATTATAATGATTTGAACATTAGACAAAATCCTGCTCATTATGCTATTGATTTAGTGCCGACTGCAGGCGCACCTGCCTCTGATAATATTTTTTCACATGGTATTGGTAATACAGGTTCAAAATATCAATTAGTACCCACAGGACGACTTTCGGTTACGACACCTGAACAGGTTTTTAATTATTATAATAAAATTATCGAACACGAAATTCCTACTGACAATCGTTTGTGGCAGAAAAATTTTATTCATCTCAGCGGTGGAAATAATGCGGTTGAACAAACACTTTTTAGAAGTTATGTAGATTTTTTGAAAACGATTGCAGAAGGACTTTATTTGGGTGCGGTGGTCAATACCACATCAAAAAGCACTACAAATCCAGTTGAGTTAGTCAATGTATCTGAATTAGTCAATCGTGGAACAGGCTTGATGACGTTTTTTGGTCATTCTTCTTTAAATATTACAGATGTGGTCATCGGAAAAGCCTCTGATGATGCACAAAA
Source organism: Bacteroidota bacterium (assembly GCA_004293265.1). Lineage (GTDB taxonomy): Bacteria > Bacteroidota > Bacteroidia > Cytophagales > Microscillaceae > RDXZ01. The sequence continues at coordinate 8,486 of RDXZ01000019.1, forward strand.
CTATCGTAATAAAGGTAAATATCCAATGATTATTACCAATGGTTGTCAATTAGGAAGCGTTTTTTATGGTCCTACAACTCTTTCAGAAGATTGGGTTTTGACAAAAGACAGAGGTTCTATTGGTTTTTTGGCACATAGCTATTTTGGTTATTCTGTACCTTTGTATGAATTTTCGGCTCGTTTTTATACAATATCTTGTCAATATTTAGGTATTATTGGAAAACCCATTGGATTTATTTTAAAAGAAAATGCAAGATTAGCCCCAAGCAATGTCATTGACCGCTCTATTTCTGAACAAATGATTTTACAGGGCGACCCTGCGGCAAGCTATATCAATGCAGGAAAACCTGATTATTATACCGCCAATAATCAAGTCTATCTAAAACCTGTTGATAACGCACCAATTACAGCAGTTTCAGAATCTTTCAATGTAAAATTTATTGTGTCTAATTTGGGTAGAATCGAACCTAATCAAAGATTACAAGTAAGAATAAAACGTACTTATCCAAACGGACAAGTTTCTACTTTTTTTAATAATATTGGTTATGACCCTGTTCGTTATCGTGATACACTTTCATTTACTTTATCAAGAGAAGCAGGAAAAGATGCTTTTGGTCTAAATAGAATCGAAGTTACGTTAGATTATCAAAATCAAATTGATGAATTAAGAAAAGACAACAATGTAGGAGTAATTGATTTCTTTTTTCCAAAAGTTGGTGTTTTGCCTATTTATCCAAAAGAATATTCAATTGTAAATGCTCAACCTGTAAGCCTGACTGTGATGTCCTCTACTTTACAAAACGAAGGAAAAAGTTTTGTGATAGAATTAGACACAGTGAATACTTATAATAGTGGTGCAAAACAAACAATGATTTTGGAGGCGGGAATTTCTGCTACTTGGGACGCAAATTTATTGACAGACAACACCACAGACAGCACCGTTTATTATTGGCGTGTCAATTATGTAGATGATATTACCAATCAAAGCAATCTTTGGGGTGAAAGTTCTTTTGTTTATATCAAAAATAGTCCATTAGGTTGGTCGCAAAGCCGTTTTCCACAATTTTCTAAAACACAATTACAAACCATCAAAAGAAATACACTCAACCAAACTTGGGAATTTGAACCTATTAATAAGCCTATTACAATTCGAACTTTTGGAGGAAGTAATAATACAAATGTAAATATCAATACATTTTTAGATTATTTTGGGCCTCAAATCACAGGCTCAAGCGTTTGTGGTATGGATAGAATTGTTTGTGTAGCTTTCAAACCCAATACAGGCAATCCTTATTTGGTTTCGAACACACCTGACAAATGCGGGCAAGTACAACCTTATGCCAATTCTTATGACAACGCCGCTATTTTGAATGGAGCGTTGGCTAATTATGTGAGTTTGGTGGCTGATGGCGATTATGTGTTATTTTTTACAAAAGGCAATATTAATTTTAGTAGTTGGGGCAACAATATATTCAATGCTTTTACACAAATTGGTGGAAATTCTAATATTTTTACGACTTTACAAACAGGAAGTCCTTATATTATTTTGGGTAGAAAAGGGGCATCTATTGGCTCTGCTTCCGAAGTGATTGCTGGAAATCTATCGAATGCCAGCAATGAAATGATACAATTGAATACAAATCTTGATATTTCGAATGGCTCTGGGCAAGTTGCTTATTCTTTGATAGGACCTGCGGTCAATTGGAAAGAAATTGTGCATACAGTCAAAAAATCAGCCAATGATACTTATAAATTAGAAGTATATGGAGTCAGTAGTAGTTTAGTACCTACCGCAACTCCGATTATTCCTGATGTAAATATGGCTTCTGTCAATTTGAATGGCGTAATCAATCCTGTAACTTTTCCTTATTTATTATTAAAATTAAATTTGAACGATGCAGTCAATAAAACACCTGCACAACTCAAAAAATGGATGGTTTTGTATGATGGTTTGCCTGAAGGTATGATAGATGTGGCGGCAGTTGGAGCAGTGAATTATGTAATTCCGCCAAAAATGGAAGGCGAAAATTTTACTTTACCTTTTGCTTTTAAAAACATTGGTGGATTTACGTTTGCAACGGATTCTTTACAAGTAACTTATACGTTAAAAAATTTACAAAATTTATCACAAACAATTAGCACAATCAAAATAAAAGCACCTGCGTTGCGTGAAACGATACGTTTTTCTCGTTTTGTCAATACTTTAGGTTTGAACGGAAGATATGAATTGAAAATATATGTCAATCCACAAATCACTCCTGAAGCTATTTATGAAAATAACGTTTTGAACGTCAATTTTGAAGTCAAAGGTGATAGAACTAATCCTTTGTTAGAAGTTGTTTTTGATGGAAAACGCATTATGGACGGCGAAATCGTATCTCCTAATCCATTGATTTCTGTAGGATTGAGGGACGAAAATAGATTTTTAATTCCAAATGACCCTAATTTATTAAGAATTTCTTTGAAAAGACCTTGCGCGAGTTGTGTGTTTGAGGACATTGTTTATACCAATCCAAATATCACTTGGGCAATTCAAAATGGCGTTTTAACGGTGAATATCAAAGAAGCAAATCTACCTAATGGCATTTATACACTCAAAGCACAAGGCACAGATGTTGTCGGAAATCGTACAGGCACAGAACCTTATACTATTAATTTTGAAGTTGTAAGAGAAAATACAATTACCAATGTTTTTCCTTATCCTAATCCTTTTTCGTCAGGGACAAAATTTGTCTTTACGCTCACAGGCGAACTTCCTGACGAAATGAAAATTCAAATTATGACCGTAACAGGAAGTGTTATTCGTGAAATCACGCAGGCTGAATTAGGTAATTTGAGGGTTGGGAACAATATTACTGAATATATTTGGGACGGAACTGATGAGTTTGGGCAAAAATTAGCCAATGGAGTTTATTTATATCGAGTAATTGCAAGAAAAGCAGGACAAAATATTGAAAATCGTGCTACTGCGGCGGATAGAGGTTTCAAAGACGGCATTGGTAAATTATACATTGCTCGATAAATTTTTGATTGATTTCTAAAATTACTCATAGAATTTTAGAGATTTATCATTTAGTAAAAAAAATAAGATAAAATTGTAAATAAAAACAAAAAAATTAGACAGATAAAATATCAAAAATAAAATTTTCAAAAATAATGTATAATCCTTCAAAAAAAATCGTATTTTTGTGCTTAATCACTTTTTTCATCATGGGTAAAAAAAATTCAGACGCACAAAACATCATGCCACCAAAGGCTAAAAAAATTGAAAAATATTTGGAAAAACACGGACACAAACGTTTAGATGAATATTATTGGCTCAACAAAAGAGAAGATAAAGAAGTTATCAGCTATCTCGAAGCCGAAAATACTTATACAAACGCTCAAATGAAATCTACCGAAACACTCCAAAATACTTTGTATGAAGAAATGAAAGGTAGAATCAAAGAAACTGACCTTTCTGTCCCTGTTTTTGAAAATGGTTATTGGTATTATTCTCGATACGAAGAAAAAAAAGAATATCCAATTTATTGCCGAAAAAAAGGAAAATTAGACGCAAAAGAAGAAATTTATTTGAATGTAAACGAATTAGCAGAAGGAAAACCTTTTGCAAGTGTATCTCCTATTGAAGTCAGTGATGATAACAAAATATTAGCTTTTGCCGCTGATTATGTAGGTAGAAATGACTTTACTATTTATTTTAAAGAACTTTCAACAGGCAAAGTTATGCCCGAAGAATTAAAAAATACTTGGGGAAATATGGCTTGGTGTGCGGATAACAAAACCGTTTATTATGTTACAAAAGACACACAAACTTTGAGAGCAAACAAAGTATATAAACATATTTTGGGTACAGATGTTAAAACAGACGAAATGATTTTTGAAGAAAAAGACGAAACTTATAACGCAGGTGTAGGTCGTACCAAATCAAAAAAATATGTGATAATTAGTTCTTCGACTACTTTAGCCAATGAATATCAACTTTTGGAGGCAAATAAACCGAATGATAAATTTCAACTATTTGCCAAAAGAGAACGCGGACACGAATATTCTATCGATCATTTTGAAAACAAGTTTTATATTACTACCAATAGAAATGCTATCAATTTTAAATTGATGGAAACTTCAATCAATCAATTAGAAGAAAAAAATTGGAAAGAAGTTATCCCACACCGAAAAGATGTTTTTTTAGAAGGAGTTGAAATTTTTAAAGAATATATGATTGTTTTTGAAAGACAAAAAGGCTTGGAAACAATGAAAGTTATTAATTTCAAAACAAAAGAAGAATATTATATTGATTTTGGTGAAAGTGTTTATTCTGCGAATGGCGGTGGAAATCCTGAATTTAATACTACAAAATTTAGATTTACTTTTACATCTTTGATTACTCCAAATTCTACTTATGAATTTGATTTGAAAACAAAAGAAAAAAAATTATTAAAACAACAAGAAGTCGTAGGCGGATATAACCCCAATGATTATGTTCAAGAAAGACATTATGTAAAAGCAAGAGATGGACAAATGGTGCCTGTTTCGTTAGTCTATAAAAAAGGACTTAAAAAAGACGGCAACAATCCAACTTTACAATATGCTTATGGTTCTTATGGCTCAAGTACAGACGTTTATTTTAGCACAGGGAATTTGAGTTTATTAAATCGTGGCTTCGTGTACGCCATTGCACACATCAGAGGCGGGCAAGAAATGGGCAGAAATTGGTACGAAGATGGAAAGTTTTTCAACAAAAAAAATACTTTTTATGATTTTATTGATTGCTCTGAATATTTAATCAACGAAAAATTTACTTCAAAAGATAAATTATTTGCTTTTGGTGGAAGTGCAGGTGGATTGTTGATGGGTGCCATTGCTAATTTAAGACCAGATTTATACAAAGGAATTATTGCTGCTGTGCCTTTTGTTGATGTTGTAACGACTATGTTAGACGATTCGATTCCTTTGACAACAGGCGAATATGACGAATGGGGTAATCCAAACGATATTAATTACTATATTTATATGTTGTCTTATTCTCCTTATGACCAAGTAGAAAAAAAATCTTATCCTAATATTTTAGTAACCACAGGTTTGCACGATTCACAAGTACAATATTTTGAACCTGCGAAATGGGTGGCACGTTTGCGTGATAAAAAAACTGATAATAATTTATTGTTGCTCAAAACTGATATGGAAGCAGGGCATGGAGGAACGACAGGACGTTTCAAAAGATTGAAAGAAACTGCTTTTAATTTCGCATTTATGTTGAAATTATTAGAAAAATAAAAAAATATCATGAAATTATTGAAAAAAAATCATATAATTTCGTAAAAATTCGTTTAATTTGCATAATCAAATGAATTTAGTTTGTATTTTTCTTTGAAAATAAGAAAAAAATAGATTGGATTTTTCATGGTTATATGGTTTAAAAACCTTGTTGGACTCGATGCTGGCAAGGTTTTTTGTTTTTGTTTATATTTTTATCTTTTTGGATAGATAATTATGTTTGTGGTAACAATATAATTTAAAACTTTTTCATAAAATAAAAATTGAAAAACATATAAATTATCTGAAAAAATATGTAAAAAGGTATAAAAATATACTTTAATAAAAAAAAACATACAAAAATAGATTAAATTTATTGTTTTTTTTGGTAAATTATAAAATGTGTACTAATTTTGAACGCAATTTAAAATTAAAATGTGGATTAAAGAACACAAAGTAAAAAAGTGGAAGAGAATAAAGAAAAAGTAGAAATTTACTCAAAAAGAGTAAAAGCAGGTAAACGTACCTACTTCTTTGATGTAAAATCAACGCGTGGTAACGATTATTACTTAACTATTACTGAAAGCAAAAAACGTTTTCACGAAGACGGTTTTGGCTATGAAAAACATAAAATTTTCTTATATAAAGAAGATTTTGAAAAATTTGTAGATGCTTTAAAAGAAACTGTCGAACATGTCAAAACTGAATTGATGCCAGATGTTGATTTTACGCAATTTGACAGAGATAATTATGAAGTAGAAAATGATAATTTTAAATGGGACTAATTTTTGATGATAAAATTTAGTGCTTCTTAAAATAAATTTAACTAATAATTATTATTATTGAGTGATTCGATTACAATTAAAAAAGTTACTTTGATTTTTTATAAATTAAAGTAACTTTTTACTTATTTAATTTATAAAAAAAATCTAAAAATTATATTTTTTTTCTTTTTATTTTTATGAAAGACAATCTTCAAATTACACGCATTGCATTGGTAGGAATTATTTTATTTATTTTGGCGGCTATTTATTCTCTTTCTTATTATGACCCAAAGCCTGAAAAAAAAATAAACATAGAAGAAAAATTAGCCAGCAAAATTGTACCAAAAAAAATAGATTCTACCGAAATAATCGACACAAAACCACAACATATTTTATTGATTGGTGAATCGATGGCACAAGGTTTAGAAATTTATTTAAAAAAATACGCACAAGAAAACGGGCATCAATTTACAAGCCTCGCTCAAAAAAGTGTTTCTATTGTGGCTTGGGCTGGAAAAGATAGCACAGGAAAATTAAAAAATGAAATCGAGAGAATCAAACCAACTTTTATTTTGATTTCTTTGGGTTCAAACGATTTATTTACCCAAAAAGAATATTTACCTGAATACGATAAATATATCCAAAATATTATCAATCAAACAGGAAAAACAAATTTTGTTTGGATTTGTCCTCCTAATTGGAAAAAAGATTTTGGTTTGACTGATTTAATTTTGGAAAAAGTAGGAAAAAATCGTTTTTTTCCTTCACGTGATTTAGAAATTCCTCGCGCTGGCGATGGCATACACCCGACTATGGAAGGTTATGAAATGTGGACTGATAAAATTGCAGAGTGGCTGATGACAAAAAGTAAATACAAAATTTTGATGGAGAAAAATAACAATCAAAAAAAAGAAAATATTGACACTAATTCTATCCAAAAAAATAAAATAAATTGAACTTTTTTACTTTCTAAAATATATTAAAAAAAAACAAAAAAAGTGTAACTTTTTTTTTAAATTTACGTAAAAACTAATAAGCAACCGTATGCAAATTAAAGAATATACCGAAAAAAACATTCATACAATAGAAATTATAGGAGATTTAGATGCTTCTTCTGCCATTCAATTAGACAAAGCATTTGAAGACGCTTTGTTAAAAGGGCAAAAAAAAATCTTAATTGACTGCAAAAATCTAATGTATATTGCCTCTGCTGGTCTGGGAGTTTTTGTTTCTCATATCGAAAGTTTTAAAGAGCAAAATATAAATTGTATTTTGTATAATATGAGTGATAAAGTCAAAAACATCTTTCAGATTTTAGGATTAGATAGTCTTTTGATGATTGTAAAAGATAGAGAAGCGGCGCTGCACTCAATACAATGATATATTATTATAAAATTAATTGTTTGCCCAAAAATCTTAAATTGATTAGGGAATTTACGACATCTGCATTGAGAAATATGCCTCTTTCAGATATAGAAATCAACCAATTGGTATTGGCTGTAGATGAAATTTGTACTAACTTAATGGTACACGCCCATCACTATAACCCAGATGAATTTATTGAAGTAAGTATCTCTCAATTCCCCGAAGCAATACAATTTGAAATTATAGACAGAAATATTACTGATTTTGATATATCGCAATATAAATTTTTAGGAATGACAAAAATTATACAAGAAAAAAGAAAAGGAGGTTTGGGGCTATTGTTAGTACATAAAATTATGGATAAAGTAGAACTCAAACAAGAAAATTCTCAAAATACTTGGCGGTTATTAAAAACACTCCCACAAAAATAAAAAAAAGCATACTAAAAAAAAATAGTATGCTTTTTTTATAAACACTATCTCAAAATAGTTTCTTTTCTATCAGGACCAGTCGAAATCAAAGTGATAGGTACACCCAATTCTTGCTCAATGAAACCCACATAGTCTAATAAATTTTGAGGTAATTCTGTTACTTTTGTCAAATTTGTTAAATCAGTTTTCCAGCCTTTCATTATTTTATAAATAGGTTTTACAGGTTCACTAATCAAACAATATGGCAATCTATCAGTTATTTCTCCGTTTTGAAGTTCATAATGCGTACAAATAGGAATTTCCTCAAAGTCATTCAAAACATCACACTTCATCATCAATAATTTTGTAACGCCATTCAACATAATGGCATATTTGAGAGCGGGCAAATCCAACCAACCACAACGGCGTTTTCTACCTGTTGTTGCTCCAAATTCTTTTCCAATTTGTCTTATATTTTCTCCGATTTCGTTGTCTTGTTCGGTAGGAAAAGGACCACTTCCTACGCGTGTGCAATAGGCTTTAAAAATTCCTAAAGTTTCCTTGATATGTTGTGGAGCAACTCCCAAGCCTGTCAAAGCACCTGCTGTAATCGTATTTGAACTCGTTACAAAAGGATAAGAGCCAAAATCAACATCTAAAAGTGTTCCTTGCGCTCCCTCCGCCAAAATACTTTTTCCTTCTTTTATCAAATCTGCCAACAAATATTCTGTATTAGTGATATTGAGTTGTCGTAAAAAATCAATCGCCTCTTCAAATTCGGCTTGGTTGATTTCAAGTTTTTCTACGCCCAAATTTTTGAGTTCTTGTGTGTGTTTTTCGAGCAAATTTTTGTATTTTTGTTCAAATTCTGGTCTTAAAATATCACCTACACGCAAGCCCGAACGCCCTGTTTTGTCTTGATAAGTAGGACCGATTCCTCTTTGAGTAGAGCCAATTTTTTTATCTCCTTTGTTTTGTTCTAAGGCGGTATCTAATAGTTTATGAGAAGGTAAAATAAGATGTGCTTTGGAAGAAACAAATAAATTTTTTCTTAGGTTTACGCCTTGATTTTCTAAATTGATAATTTCTTTTTTGAGTACAATAGGGTCTAAAACCAATCCATTTCCAATGATATTGATTACATCTTCTCTAAAAATACCGGAAGGAATTTGATGTAATACAAATTTTTTATTATCAAATTCGAGTGTGTGTCCTGCGTTAGGTCCGCCTTGAAATCTTGCTACAACTTGGTATTGTGGGGCTAAAAAATCGACGATTTTTCCTTTCCCTTCATCTCCCCATTGTAGCCCTAAAAGTGTATGAATAGCCATTTTTATAAAAATTTTTCTTTCTTTTTCTGCAAAAATAGATAAAATTTTTAGATATACAATGAAATATTGTAAACATCTAAAAAATAAATTAAAATTGTTACGTATAACAAATTATTATTTTAATGTTTGAAAAATACTTTGAATATTATTTTGTGCCGTTGATTTACTCTACCCTACCAAAAAAAATATTTTGAAAATAAAAATAAAGGACTAATTTTGTGTCGACAAAAACATAAATAAAGTCCTTTAAATTATGAATAAAAAATTCACTTGCAAAGTTAAAGAATTATTTGAAATTTACAAAATTGTAAAAATAAATCTTGTCAATTTTTTATTTTTTCCGCCGTTGTCAATGCATCGAAAAGTGCATTAAAACCTAAATTTTTATTAATATTTCATTTCTGTACTTTTCGACTACCAACAACTTTTATTTATTCAACATCTTTTTTACTTTAAACAAAGGTAAATATATTTTCTTATTCAACCAAATATTTATCAAAAAAATAAACAAATAAAATACCCAAACATATTCACAAGTTATAAAGATATTTAAGGCTAAAAATTATCAAAAAAATATCTTCAAAAACAAAAATCCGTACTATTTCAAATACTTCCTATCCAAAAATAGGCGTTAAAAAAACATTCACTAAAAAAAGATTTTAAAACGTATAAATATTTATATGATTTTTTAGTAATTTTGCACTTTATAAAAAATCAATAAAAAAAATGATAGTAGTTACAGGAGCCGCAGGTTTTATTGGCAGTTGTTTGATAAGTTATTTGAATCAAAATAATTTTAAAGCCATTATTGCTGTTGATGATTTTTCGAGAATAGATAAAAAAAATAATTATCAACACAAAAATATTCATTCTTTTGTAGAAAGAAATGTTTTTTTTGAATGGTTGGATAAAAATTATCAACACGTTGAATTTATTTTTCACATTGGCGCAAAAACTGATACCACAGAGTTTAATGTTGAAATTTTCAATGAATTAAACTTGCATTACACACAAAAAATGTGGCAATCTTGTATCAATTATCAAATTCCTTTGGTGTATGCTTCATCAGCCGCTACTTATGGCGGAGGCGAAAATGGTTATGATGATGACGAAAGCAAAATTAATCAATTAGTGCCTCTAAATCCTTATGGAGATTCAAAAAATGATTTTGATAAATGGGCATTGGCACAAAAAGAAAAACCTTTTTTTTGGGCAGGTTTAAAGTTTTTTAATGTGTATGGACCCAACGAATACCACAAAAACAGAATGGCATCTGTGATTTGGCACGCCTTTCAACAAATTCAAAAAACAGGAAAAATGAATCTTTTTCGCTCTCATCACCCCGATTTTAGAGATGGAGAACAAATGAGAGATTTTGTGTATGTAAAAGATGTCATCAAAGTTTGTTATTTTTTGATGCACCACCGCAAAAATTCAGGAATTTATAATTTAGGAAGTGGAAAAGCACGCACATTTTTAGATTTAGTCAAAAATACTTTCAAAGCAATGGAAGTCGAGGAAAATATCAGTTTTATAGATACACCTTTGGATATTCGAGATAAATATCAGTATTTTACAGAAGCGAATATGCAAAAACTAATCAATATTGGTTATCAAACCAAATTTTATTCGTTAGAAGAAGGAATCGATGACTATGTAAAAAATTATTTATTGCCTCATAAATATTTCTAAAAATAAACCAAAACATTTATTTTTACAATTTTTTCTTTAAATTATACTATTTTTTTGGTATCGTTTGCATAATATTAAAAAAAATAATATACCTTTGCAAATAAATTTTTTTAAATACTCAAATTCGTAATTTTTTTATATATGTCATATTTAGAACCCGCACCTATCAAGGATAAAGAAAATCCTTTGCTCTCGATGATGTCCCGTTTTGATGAAGCCGTCAAACATTTGGGCATCAGTAATGAAATGTATGATATTTTGAAAGTTCCTTATCGACAAGTGGTGGTAGGTTTGCCTATCACAATGGATAATGGAAGTATCAAAGTCTTCGAAGGCTATCGTGTTTTACATTCAAACATTTTAGGACCTTCAAAAGGTGGAATTCGTTTTGCTCCCGATGTGCATTTGGACGAAGTAAGAGCATTAGCCGCTTGGATGACTTGGAAGTGTGCCGTTGTTGATATTCCTTATGGAGGCGCAAAAGGTGGCGTAACTTGTAACCCAAGAGAAATGTCAGCAGGAGAATTGGAAAGATTGATGCGTGCCTACACACAATCAATGTTAGATGTTTTCGGACCTGATAAAGATATTCCCGCACCCGATATGGGTACAAGCCCAAGAGAAATGGCTTGGTTGATGGACGAATATTCAAAAGCAAAAGGAATGACTGTGCAAGCAGTTGTAACAGGAAAACCTTTGGTTTTGGGTGGCTCATTGGGTAGAGTAGAAGCAACAGGACGTGGCGTAATGGTATGTGCTTTGGCAGGTATGGAAAAACTAAGATTAAATCCATTCAAATCAACTGCCGCAGTACAAGGCTTTGGAAATGTAGGCTCACACGCGGCACGCCTATTACACGAAAGAGGTGTAAAAATTGTTGCCATTAGTGATTTTACAGGGGCTTATTACAACGAAAAAGGAATTGACATCGCGGAAGCAATGGCATATACAGAAAAAAATAATAAATCTTTAGAAGGCTACAAAGGTGGTGAAAAAATTACCAACGAAGCTTTATTAGAGTTAGAGGTTGATGTATTAGTACCAGCCGCCAAAGAAGATGTAATTACTGACGAAAACGCCTCAAGAATCAAAGCAAAACTTATTGTAGAAGGTGCAAACGGACCTACCTCAGCAGGTGCTGACAAAACTATCAACGAAAAAGGTATCGTAGCCATTCCTGATATTTTAGCCAATGCAGGTGGAGTAACCGTTTCTTATTTTGAATGGGTACAAAATCGTTTGGGCTACAAATGGACGCAAGAAAGAGTAGAACGCCGTAGCGACCGTATTATGAAAGATGCTTTTGAAAAAGTATATGAAGCTTCTGTCAAATACAATACTTCAATGCGTATTGCCGCTTATATTGTTGCTATTGATAAAGTAGCACAAACATATAAATTTAGAGGTGGTTACTAAATCATTAATGACTTTATATTTTAGTAGTTCTGCTAAGATTGATACGAAAAATAACGTAAAATATAAAACCTTTGTATAAATTTTAGAAGAACCAATATTTTTTAGATTTCAAATATATAAAAAAAAACTCTTGCAAGATTTACTTTTTGTAAGAGTTTTTTTTGTAGAAATAATAAAAAAAACTATCTTTGCAAAAAAAATAAAATTATTTTAAATAAAATGGCACTTATTCAATCAGTCAATGGCGTTTCACCAATTTATGGAGAAGAATGTTTTTTTGCAGAAAACTCAACCATTATTGGGCAAGTTACAATGGGAAATCGTTGCAGTGTTTGGTTTAATGCAGTAGTTCGTGGTGATGTCAGCCCGATTACAATGGGCAATCAAGTCAATATTCAAGACGGTGCAGTGATTCACGCCACTTATCAACGCAACCAAACAATTATCGGTAATAATGTATCGATTGCACACAACGCTATCGTGCATGGTTGTACGATTGAAGACAATGTTTTGATAGGTATGGGAGCAATTATTATGGATAATTGCGTCATAAAAAGTGGTTCTATTATCGGAGCAGGTGCCATTATTACACAAAATAAAGTCGTAGAATCAGGAGAAATTTGGGCAGGAAATCCAGCAAAATTTATTAAAAAAACAGGAGATTTAGCAATCACAGAAATTCAAAGAATAGCCAATGCTTATCCAATGTATGCTACTTGGATAGGAAAATAACAAAATATACATTAATAAATAACTATTTGTATCTACTCAAATCCAACAAAGGAGAAATAGGTACTTTTTAAATGGGTAAGTAATTACTTTATTAGTTTTGATTAAAATAATGGAAAATAAAAATTGTAATGATAACATAAAAATTTTGATGGAATCACGATTATTTTATTATATTCGTGTTGATATTGATAATAATTTGATTGTTTTTAATGATTATTTTAAAAAAATAAACTCATATTCGACTGAAAAATTGGCATCAGGAAGTATATTAAATTTTATGCATCATGAGGATTATTTGAAATATTATGAGGTCAAAAAAAAATGTTTGAATAATTGGAATGAAAGTTTTTTAGTAGCTTTAAAAATAATAGACCACGAAAAAAATGATTATTTTACTATCAAATGGGAATTTAGAGCAATACAAAATAGCAATAATGAAATATTTTTGGAGGCGATTGGTTGGGACGACACCCAAAATCTTCATTTTTTAAAACAAAGAAGTGCACAAATCAATAAAGTTTTAGAAATTTTACCTGATATTTTATTAGTCATTGATGAAGATTTGGTGTTGATGAATATTTTTAGGAACGCAAAAATTTTTTTTGAATATTCACCTCTAAATTTAATTGGCAAAAAAATTCATCATATTCCTTTGCAAGAGGAAGAAAAAATAATTTTTATTCATAATATTCAAAAAACTTTTACAGAAAAAGCCTTACAAGATATTGAATATACTTGGCAATCAAACAATGGAACTAAAAGACATTTTTTAGCCAATGCTGTTTCGGTTGAGTTTTGGGGCAAAAATTGTGTTTTGTGGCTTGCCAAAGATATTACTGAGTTTAAAAATACTCAAGAACTATTGGTAAAAAGAAATGAACAACTTACTGATATTGCTAATCTAAATGCACACAAAGTCAGAGGACCTGTTGCCACTATTTTAGGTTTAATTCAATTGTTTGAACCTCAAAATATGGACGAAAATAACCAAAAATTATTCGAAATGATGCAAATGACGGTTCAAAAGTTAGACTTAGCTATTCATCAAATTATTTATACTACGTATGAGAATTATGATAAATCAGAATATGAATAAAAAAATATCATAAATTTATGATATTTTTTGAATAATAATTTTTTATTTCAAAAAAAACATCTAACTTTGCAGTTCTTTTAATAATTGTATCGAAAATATATCATTTTACATAAAAATATTTCTATTTTAAAGCAATGGCAAATCATAAATCCGCAATAAAAAGAATCAGAGCAAACGAAAGAAAACGTTTACGTAACCGCTTTCAGTTAAAAACTACGCGTACATTCATCAAAAAATTACGTGCTACAAAAGAAAAATCTGTAGCACAAGATTTATTGAAAAAAGTATCTGCGATGGTGGATAGATTGGCTCGTAAAAACATCATTCACAAAAACAATGCTGCTAATAAAAAATCAAAATTAGCAAAATATGTGAATCATTTATCAGCATAAATCTTTTTTTTGCATCTAAAAAACTTTATAAGGCTTATATGTTCTTTTTTTTGAAGAAGAATAATACGAAGCCTTTTTTGTTTTGTATTTTTGGGAAATATATTTTAGGTTTATTTGGCAGACGCTTGCATCAAAATAATCTAAATAGTTGCGATTTTTTTTATGGTTTTTATTCCGAACTCACATTATTTATATTTTTAGCCTCAAGAGAAGAAAAAAGGCGATAAAAAATCTATGTATTCATAGTAAAAATACAAGTAACAACATAAAAATCAAACACAAAAATATTTTTTCATAAATTATTAACGATTTCTTTGGTAGGTTGTTTTTTTGTTTTTTCGTATAATTTAACAAATAATCCATAATAAAATTCGACCATCAATCCCGAAAGAACTGCTCCTGCTAAGGCTAAATTGATATTTACACGCAAATTGAATGTATAAAAAGCATAAATATTTATGGTAAATAATAAAATAGCGAATACAAATTGCATTACTAAAGTTACACTATCAAACCAAAAACCAATACGATTATAAAAAAAACTAAACAATAATACAGAGGAAAAAATCAGCACAATGGCTAAAAATATATTCATATATTCATTCATTTCATCGATATAATCTTGGTTTAAAATCATTGAAATAATATTGGCGTGTACCACAATTCCGTACATATCAGGCGTGCTTTTTCCCACATAATTTTTATTCAAAGGCGTATAAAATTTATCATCAAAAGAATTTTCTTGCAAAGAATTACCCATAAAACCTAACAAAACAATTCTGTTTGTAAATACATCATTTTCAACTTCATCATTCAAAACTTGAGAAAAATCAACAGAAGTATAAACATTTTCAGCATTTTTTCCTGTTTTTATATTGCCTCTATAATTGATATATTCTGATACATTTTTTCTTGCTAAAAATTTTTTGGCTTTATTTTTATCGTATATTTCTGCTAATTTGACTGCAAAAGCGACTTCATTTTTTCCTTTGCATTTGGTTTGTGGAATAAAACTTCTACACGTTAAAAATTCTGACATATTTTCGTCTCCTGTAGTAGTAAGATTTGCGTAAGAATTTATCATTTTGCCCGAAAAAAATGGATTGGTAATATTCAGCGTATCATATTGTTTTGTTTTGTCATTAAAACCTTGTAATTGACTGACAAATACAACATTTTTACAGGCTTCTATGCCTTTTTGGAGTAATGTATCGCTTTTATCATCTCTCAATTTTCTAAAAAATGCATCAATTCCAACTACTTTTGGTTTTTGAGTTGCAATTTTTTCTAACAATTGCCCAATTTCTCCTCTGTCCAATTTACCGATATTAACTACTACAATTTTATCATCTAATTTTGGGTCTTTTTTGAGTTGAGAAAAAACAATATCTGTAATATCAAAATCTTTGAATACGTTTTGAATAGGATTAAATGTTTCGAATTGTAATGGAATATTACTTAAACCAAACATCACAACAAACATAATGAGTGTAATTAGAAAGGCATCACGTAGTAATTTCATAGTATTAAGAATTATAAGGAATAACGATTGATTGTTAAATCTATTGTACGCAAAAATAATTCCTAAAAAAAATTGGTTTGATTAAGTGTAATGAACACTATAAGTTATAAAGTTAAAAAAATAGCCTTAGTTCATTTCAAAGGTTGTATTTATTTTTGATTTTTTTATTTGTTCGAAAGATAGACCTATTATTTTAGAAATAAAATCATAAGGCATATTTTCTTTCAATAAATTAACTATTACAATTTCTTTATTTTTCATTTTTCCCAACTGGTCGTGGCCTCCTCGCTACGACCAATTGCGTTTTTCGCATTATTGTTGGAATTTTATATATTTTTGTTACAATTTCAGTTTTCTATTTTTTGTTTATCTCAAAAAAATCTCACGCTAATAATTTAAAATCAAATACTAAAACCAAAAATCAAAATATCATCAATTTGTTCTTCGTTTCCTTCTTCTATCCAATCTATCAATATATTTTCTAAAAATTTCTTTTGTGAAGGCAAGGGTTGGTTTTGTGCTTCTATCAAAGTTTCTCTTAATCTTTTTTTACCAAATTTTTTAGAATTTTCTCCACCAAATTGGTCGTGAAATCCATCTGTAAACAAATAAAAACTATATTCGTAGTTTGGTTGTAAGACAATAGAATGATTATCAAAAACTCTATGCTGTTCTCTTTGTTCACCACCAATGCTTGTATTTTCACTTTTGATGACTTTAATTTCATTGTTCTCAAAATAAATCAAAGAAGTTTTCGCACCTGCAAAATCAATGGTTTTGTTTTCTTTATTTATCAAACAAATAGATATATCCATTCCATCACGATTAGTAGTTTCCTTTTGTTTGAGTGCTTGTCGTATGCCAAGATGTAATTCTTGTAATATTTTATCAGGTGAATAGATTTTTTTGTTGATAATTTCTTGTAATATTTGATTAGCAATCAAACTCATAAAAGCCCCAGGTATGCCATGACCTGTGCAATCTGCCACCGCCAAAATAGAAAACTTATCATTAATATTTTCAAAGAAATAAAAATCACCTGAAACAATATCTCTTGGTTGATAAAGAATAAAATGAGATTTAAAAAAATGATTGAGTTGCTCAGGAAGCGGTAAAATAGTTTGTTGAATTAATTGTGCATAATTCAAACTATCTTTCATATCAATATTTATCCTTTCGATGATTTCATTTCGATGTTCTAATATAATTCTTTGCTGCTCAATATTATCTCTTTGTGCTAATATCTCTTGATTTTGCTGATTATATTCTTCATTCAAAACTAATAATTGGTCTTTTTGGTCTTTTAGTGCGGCATTTTGATTTTGTATTTCTTCTTTTGTCCTACGCAAAACAGAACCACGCCAATGAGAAAGCAAACCAACATAATGACTTCCTGCAAATAAATACAAAAAACTTGGTAATAAATAAATATCAGGAATATGAATGGGCATATAAACAGTTTGATTCACAAAAAATCCTACAAAACTACTCAAAATATATATTAAAATACCCTTCCAACAAGCACTAATGCCATTCACAGCATAATTTGTAGCTGAATTTGTAATAAAATAAGGAAGAAAAACAGCGGGCATCCAATACACAAAGTTACTTAGCCAACCTATCCAAAACATATCCATTAAAAGCGTCTGAAATTCAACCTGACGCATATTTTGATTCTTTTTATAAATCCAAAATGCAATATGAGGATACAACAACATCAAAACAATAAAAACCGAAGCCAAAACACTGACTTTTTGTTCTACATATAATTGGGTTAGAATAACAGAAATAGACGCAAGCAAATAACCAATAATTCTCACAGGATAAATTGCATTGCCTAATACTCCCTTTTTTTTGTTTTGTTGTGATTGAGCAGACATATTAGAAAAATAATAGATTTGCAAATATACAAAGCAATTTATAAGTAATAAATTACAAATTAAATTTTTATCTTGCAAATATATATCATAAAAAAAGAATATCCAAAAAAATAAATAAACATAATGAGAAATTTTTTTGTATTGCTTATATTTTACAGGTAAAATATCGTCTGTGAAACACTCTTACTATTTAAGTTAATGATTTTACTAAGCATTGTACCAACGGGCTTTAGCCTGTTGTGATTATTTTTGGAAACACAACCGGGCTAAAGCCTATTGATACGTTTTTTTATTTTTTAATAATTTTTTTTATAAATTTATAATTTTTTTTGTTTATGTTAAAAAATATATATAATTTTGTGCAAAAAAATACAAAAATTGACTATGTTTGATAAAATTATTGAAAAAGGTTATGATTTATTTATAGATATTGTTGCCTTTGTTACAGATTTAATAACCACACACGGTTGGTATGCCGCTCCTATTTTATTGGGAATTTTTTTAGTTATTAGGTTCGCTCTCAAAATGTTGTTTTTATATTTGCGTGCTATTAATCCTCTGACAGGTAGAATTGCACGTGTAGCACGTGTTTCAGATGGCGATACTTTTATTATTGGACATCATAAAAAAAAATATCGCAGAGAAAAAGTGCGTTTGATTGGCATTGATACTCCCGAAAGTGTGCGTTCTATGTATATGGACGTGATGCCGTTTGGAAAAGAGGCTTCTGACTATACCAAAAAAAGATTATATGAAGGCAGACGAGTTATTTTAATTTTTGACCAAGCAAAACGTGATGAGTTTGGGCGATTGTTGGCGTATGTTTATTTATTGACAGGGGAATTTTATAATGCAACATTAGTCAAAAAAGGTTATGCGTTTGCTGAAAAATATCCACCAAACATAAGATTTTCTAATAAATTTGAAAGATTAGAAAGCAATGCAAAATTTGCCAATAGAGGTATTTGGAAAATTTATAAAAATAAAAAAGAAGTTCGAAACGAATATAAAAGAACAGAACACTATAAAAATTTTTTAAAAACGAAAAGTAATTCTTCAAATAATTGGTAAAAAAATTGTACTTGTAATAATTTTATTTTTAACACTATAAATTTTATGCAAGCAATAGTTTTAGAGGCAAACGAAAAATTAAACCTCATAGATTTTCCAAAACCAATAGCCAAATCAGGAGAAGCGGTAATTAAAGTGCAGGCGGCTTCTCTCAATCACCGCGACCAATGGAGCAGAATAGGACTTTATCCTAATTTAAAATATCCATCAATTTTAGGCTCTGATGGTTGTGGAATTGTTGAAAGTGTGGGCAGTCAAGACGATAATCATTGGATAAATGAAAGCGTTATCATCAACCCAAACGTAAATTGGGGCGATAATCCTGCTTTTCAATCTTTGAATTATACTATTTTGGGTATGCCCACAAACGGAACATTGGCAGAATATGTATGTGTACCTATAAATCGTTTGCATAAAAAACCTGCTCATTTGAGCATAGAAGAAGCATCTGCTTTGCCTTTGGCGGCTTTGACTGCATTTAGGGCTGTTTTTACCAAAGGTGAAACGACTAAAAATAAAAATATTTTAATTACAGGAATTGGTGGTGGCGTAGCACAATTTGCGATGCAATTTGCCTTAGCAGTAGGCGCAAAAGTTTTTATTACCTCAGGTGATGAAGAAAAATTAGAAAAAGCATTAAAATTAGGTGCTTTTTTTGGAGTTAATTATAAAACAGAAGGTTGGGAAAAACAACTTCAAAAACATTGTCCGTTTGGTTTTGATGTGATTATAGATGGAGCAGGTGGTGATGGATTTGGAAAATTAGCAAAAATGGTCGCACAGGGAGCAAATTTTGTCATTTATGGTGGAACTTCTGGCACGCCTTCTCCTATCAATTTACCAAGATTGTTTTTTGCACAAGCCAATATCAAAGGAACAACTATGGGTAACGATGACGAATTTTCTCAAATGATTAGTTTTGTAAACGATTATAAAATAAAACCTTTGATTAGTTCGGTGCGTCCTTTGAGTGAAGCTATTTCTGCTTTTGATGAAATGCACGAAGGAAAACAATTTGGAAAATTAGTGATTACAATTCCTTAGGAATCAAAATTAAATAAACTGATATTTTATGTTTATCTATTTTATAAACCCCACTGATTAAAAATATGTGTTTTCCAATTTATATTCATTATTTTGCGTAAGAAATGGGCATAAATGCCTATCCTATATATCAATAAAAATATGTATAGAAATAACATTTATGCCACTTTATATTAAAATTGTGATATGTTATTTAATTTTTATTCCTTAACTGCATAAATACTATAAACCACAGATTTTAGTTTGTTTTGATATTATTTGCTACTTTGGTAGTGCTATAAATGTACTGTTTTTGTCTTTTTGAGCGAAGCTAAAAATATGCTTTTTCATTCACAAAATGCCATTCAAAAAGCAGTGGCTTCACTTCGTTCAATAGGACAAAGCATTACATTAACAACACTACCTAAAATTTTAAACCTATAACGTCTTAAAGACTTTATAGGTTTAATAATTTGATAATCAATGATTTATAATCAATAAAATACTTTTAAAATATCTTAACACCACTTTCTGATGTGTATATATTTTTAGTTTACTTTAAAATTTTTCTTGAAATAAGTTCTTTCATAATTTCGTTTGTACCTGCATATATGCGTTGCACACGCGCATCTGCATAGCCGCGTCCGACCAAATATTCCCACATATATCCATAACCGCCATGCAATTGGACACATTCGTCTGCTACTTTACATTGCAAATCAGTGAGTTTATATTTTGCCATTGAGGCAGTTGCACTATCGCATTTTCCTTCGTTATGTAACTCCACACATCTATCCATAAAAACGCGTCCCATCGCAACTTCGGTTGCTAATTCTGCTAATTTATATCTTGTATTTTGAAATTCTGCTATTTTTTTACCAAAAGCAGTTCTTTCTTTTACATATTCTATAGTGCTTTTGAGATAAGCCTCTGCCAAAGAAACCGCTGATTGTGCTACAACTAATCTTTCTTGTGCTAATTCGGTCATCATATATCCAAAACCACTTCCTTCTTGTCCTAATAAATTTTCTTTGGGAACTTCTACATTATCAAAAAACATTTCGCAAGTATCTTGTGCGTGCAAACCTACTTTTTCAAATGGTTTTCCTTTTGAAAATCCTTTCATATCTTTGTCTATTACCAACATACTAATTCCTTTTGCGCCTAATTGTGTGTTAGTTTTGGCGGCAACCACTACCACATCAGACAAATAACCATTGGTAATAAATGTTTTAGAACCATTGACCAAATAATAATCGCCTTTATCGATAGCACTTGTTCTCATACCTTGCAAATCGCTTCCAGCACCCGGTTCGGTCAAAGCAATTGCTCCGATATATTCACCTAAGACCATTTTTGGCAAATATTTATGTTTTGTTTTTTCATTGCCATAATGCAAAATATAAGGCAGAACAATATCAGAATGTAAAGGATAACCAACCGCAGGTCCTGCACAACCACTATGTCCTAATTTTTCGATAAACATCATATTAAATCTAAAATCAGTGATACCCAAACCACCATATTGTTCGGGGACTTGCATAGCTAAAAAACCTTGTTGTCCTAATTTAAGCCAAGATTCGCGTGAAACCATTTTGTTTTTTTCCCATTCTGCATTATTAGGCGTAATTTCTAACTGAATAAATTGTTCGACTGCCTCCCCAAATTGTATATGTTCTTCTGAATAAATAGCACGTGGGATAAGTTCTGTTGTTTGAATGTCTGTTGCAACCATTTTTTTATTGTATTTTTTTATGCAAATGTAAGATATTTTTATGAAAATATACAAAAATAATGTAGAAAAATAAAATGATTTTTTTATGAAAATTTCTCAATTAAAAAATAAAATCATTTTTGAGATAATTTTTTTTCAAAAAAAACAAAAAATAAGATTATTTTTTTCTAATTTTTATATACTTTTGCTTGTTTTTCAAAAATAATAAATAAAATGCAACTTTTTCATAGAAAATTAAGCCCTGAAATTATAAAAGGAAACGAAAAAAATATTATTATTTTACATGGTTTGTTTGGAACGGCTGATAATTGGTTTACAATTGGAAAAAAATTAGCCGAAAAAAATCATATTTATTTAATTGACCAAAGAAATCACGGACAATCAGGCTGGAGTGATGAATGGAATTATAACAATATGAGTGAAGATTTGAACGAATTGATTGACACCAACCGATTGCAAGATGTGGTCGTGATTGGGCATTCGATGGGTGGAAAAACTGCGATGCTTTTTGCAGGACAATTCCCTGAAAAACTTTCACAACTTATTGTCATTGATATTTCTCCCCGCTATTATCCACCACATCACTCAAATATTATTGAGGCATTAAAAAGTATTGATTTAAAAACACTTAACACAAGACAAGAAGCCGAAAAATTATTAGAAAATAAAGGTTTGGACGTAGGAACAAGGCAATTTTTATTAAAAAATTTGTATAGAAAAGACGACCAAAGTTTTGCTTGGAGAATGAATTTAGAGGTTATTAGTCAAAAAATTGAAAAAGTAGGCGAAGAATATCCTCAAAATTTTAGTTATGAAGGCAGTACTATTTTTATCAGAGGTGATAAATCAAACTATATTAATCTCGAACACGATGTATCTATCATCAAAAACTATTTTCCAAACGCTGAAATTTTGAGCGTAAAAGACGCAGGGCATTGGGTACACGCGGAACAACCGCAAGCCTTATTAAAAATTTTTGATGAATTTATTTTATAAAAAAACAAAAAAGCTTATCTTTCCAGAAGAAAGAAAAGCTTATCAATTATTTTCTTTTACGTTTTTGAGTATTTTTATTGTCTGTATATGGTGCAACTTCATCAAAATTTTGCCACGCTAAATTTAAGCCTGATAAAAAATTATTATAATTTGAATCAAAAAAACGGCGGCTAAAAAGTAAGTTATTCATAATATTAGATTTTATTTTGTGAAATATTTTAGTATTCTTACTCCCAAGACTTGACTTTTTTAAAAGGTTGCTTTATTTTTTAAATTTTTTTTGTTAAAATTCAATATAAAAAAATAAGATACAATAAAAATGTAAAAAATACTTAAAAAAAGTTGTTTTAATCTGTATTATTTGCATATTTTTTTGCGAACACAAAACTATACTTTTAAAATTATTCCATTACATAATATTTTTTTTGTATATAAATAACTGATAATCAATAAATTAGATATATAAATAAACTATCTACTTCTCAAAGTACGTATTTATTTATTTTTTTTTCAAATGATGCAACATATTTTATAAAATAAACGTTATAGCAATGTTCAAATAAATTAAATTAAAAAATTTATCAAAAAATCTAAAAAAATGAAATTATTTTCAAAACTACCTCTTTTGGTGCTAATATTTGCACTATTTATTCTTACAGGCTGTCCTTATAGCGCTACAGTTCCTATTGATACTCCAAGTATTGCTATTAATAAAAAATTAATAGGCAAATGGGTAAAAGATTCTGAGGGAACTAAACCAGAAGAAGCTGAATATTTAGTGTTTTCGCAAAGTAATGCCAATACTTATAAAATCGAAAAATATACATTCGATACAGAAAAAAAAGAACATAAATTAGACCAGACTTATGAAGGACATTTTTCAAAAGTTGGGAAATATGACTTTTTTAATATGAAAACTGATGACAAATATTATTTCTACAAAATTGAGTATATGAATGGTAATGATTTAAAAATGTTTGAAGTTACAGATAATATTGATGAAACTTTTGATAATTCTGCGGCTTTGAAAGCGTTTTTTCAAAAACATGCTGACTTGACTTTCTTTTATAACAAGGACGAAAGTAAATACAAAAGAAATTAATAGATAAAAAAAGCATAATTAATGGGATAATTTTAAACTACAATTTAAAATTATCCCATTAATTGTTTAAAAAAATGAGTTTTTTGTTGTTGATATAAATAAAAATTGTAGCACATACTTTTAGTGTGTGTCCACACACTAAAAGTATGTGCTACAATTCTCAATAGAAAAATGGTATAAATCTTAGTAAAACCATAAAAAAAAAGTTTAATTTCATAATAATATTTGCGAAATTAAAAAAAAAGATTTATTTTTGTGGAATAATTTGATGCTAATAAAAATTGGCAAAGAATTTTCTATATATATTACAATCATAATATGGAAAGAGTATGAAAAAAATTAAAATGTTATTGTTATGTATTGTTGCAAGCAACATCATATACGCACAACAACCTCAAAAAAAATCTATCGTTACACCTAAAAAAACGCCGATTGTAACCAAAAAAGCAAATCCTATCACTAAAAATAATAATTTTAAGATAGAATCTAAAGTACCTGAACCTATCAAAAAAAATAGTACCAAACCTATTTGGAATATGATTGCTTTGCGTTTGATTACTTATCACCAGATTTTATTGGAAAATGCTAAAAAAGAAATAAAAATAACTACCGAAAATTTGGTTAAATTAAGACAAGAACATTATCAATACCGAATTTATTTGACCGCAAAACAATGGGAAGGAAAAAATTTATACCACGATTTTGGTTGGACTGATAAAGAAAAAAATGATGATGATAACACTTGCGTCAATGGTTGGTGCCAAGTAATGGCAGGTACAGGCATAGAAAATTTTAAAAATCTGGTCGAAGAACCTATCCAATTCAGAGAAGGAACTATCCAAATAGAAAAAAGAAAACAAAAACCAAACCTTTGGCAAAGAAAACCAAAATATATTCACGTAGCACAGATTTTAAAACGTGCCGAAGAATTTGGATTTACAAAAATTGATTTGGATATGACTCAAAGAGGCGATTTTGCTATCCAATATTATCGTAAAAAAAGAGGAAAAATTGAATCTTATACTGCACAACATATCAGTATTGTCGATAAAATAGTGATGGAAAATAATGAAAGTGGTAATTTTGAATTGAGAGATTGGCACGAAGGAGTCGAAGACGAACCTTTTATTTATCGAACAGGTTATAACAAACCAAGCAGTTATAATAATTTGTTTACCTTTGAAAATGTATATTATGGTTTTCAGAACGAAACAGGAAAAGAAAGAAAATTAACAGGAAAAAATCCTAATGTTTCACAAGGATACGCATATTTTGGCGAAAATGTGGAGAAAGCAAAAGAAATTATTGAGCAAATCAATGCGTTGAGAGGACAAATTTATATGCTTGAGCAAATTCAAAAAAATTATAAGTTTTAAAATCTATTTTTAGTATCATTTAAAAAAAAAATTTTTTTAACGCTTATGAGAGTTCAAAACTCTTGTAAGCGTTTTTGATATTAAAAAATAAAATATTGAAATAAAAAAAAATGAAAATTATACCTGCTATAGACCTTATCAATGGACAATGCGTCCGATTGACAGAGGGAAATTATGATACAAAAAAAATATACGCAGAAAATCCAGTAGAAATTGCTCAGTTTTTTGAAGAAAAAGGAGGAAAATATTTACACTTAGTTGATTTGGACGGAGCAAAAAAAGGCGAAGTTATCAATTGGAATATTTTAGAAAGTATTACTAAAAAAACAAATTTAAAAGTTGATTTTAGTGGAGGAATTAAAAATAAAAATAGCGTTCAAAAAGCATTTGATTTGGGGGCAAATCAAGTGATAGTAGGAAGTATTGCACTCAAAAATCCAGCATTGGTCAAAGATTGGTTACAAGAATTTGGGAACGAAAAAATTGTTTTAAGTGCTGATGTCAGACAAGAAAAAATTGCGGTCAATGGTTGGCAAACGATTAGTGAGATGAATATTTATGATTTTTTAACTGATTTTTTAGAAGCAGGATTAAAATATGTAGTTTGCACAGATATTGAAAAAGATGGAAAATTAGCAGGCGTTTCTTTGGAATTATACCAAAAAATAATACAAAAATTTCCTACTATTGAGCTCATTGCCAGTGGAGGCGTGCATGATATCGAAGATATTATCTCACTCCAAAATAATCAATTATCAGCAGTGATTATTGGAAAAGCTTTATACGAAGAAAAAATTTCTTGGGAAGATTTAGCAAATTTTTTATAATTTTATGGTAAAAAATTTGTTTTTTTCAAAAAAAAACATTATTTTTGCTACTCAAAACATCAATTTTTACGTCCAAAATACCCACTTTTCAAATGAAAATAAACCAT
Source organism: Bacteroidota bacterium (assembly GCA_004293265.1). GTDB lineage: Bacteria > Bacteroidota > Bacteroidia > Cytophagales > Microscillaceae > RDXZ01. The sequence goes on from RDXZ01000019.1 coordinate 34,579, forward strand.
CTTCATTTACACAATTTTCGTGCTTATAAAGAATTATCTATTGATTTTCACCCCAATTTTAATATCATTATTGGTGGAAATGGCGTAGGAAAGACCGCTATTTTAGAAGCTTTGACGATTTCTATTGGCTCTTTTTTCTTGGGAATTGATTACGCTGAAAACAGAAGTATTCAAAACGAGGACATCAGAATTGTTACACAAGATTTTGATATTAACCAAAAATTTCCCGTCAGAATCGATACAACTGGCGAAGTGAATGGCGAAACTATTGAATGGACAAGAGAATTAACAGGGGCAAAAACAAAAACTACTCACGTAAACGCAAAAAATATCAAAGAAATTGCAAAAAAAATGCAAGATGATATTAGAGATGGAAAACCAAATATTCATTTGCCCGTTTTGGTGTATTACTCAACAGAAAGACTTTGGAAAGAACGTGCTGATACAAATCCGCTACAAAATATGCGCCTCCATGACGGATATTATAATGGATTGAAAGCCACTTCAAATAATAAATTTTTTGTAAAATGGTTTGAAAAAGAAGAAATGGTATTGTTACAACAAAGAAAAGAAACATTTGGCTTGACTGTGGTTAGAAAAGCAGTCGTGGAATGTATTGAAAATTGTAAAAATATTTATTTTGATTTTAATAGAAAAGAATTAGTATTGGAGTTTTTGGACAAACATCACCCCGAACAAACAAAACGAATGCCATTCAAATACCTAAGTGATGGCGTAAGAAATATGTTGGCGATGATTGCAGATATTGCGTTTAGATGTGCCGTTTTAAATCCTCATTTTCAAACCGAAGCGGCACGAAGAACAGAGGGAATTGTTTTGATTGATGAATTAGATTTGCATTTGCACCCTGCTTGGCAACGACAAGTCGTAAAAAATTTGAAAGATACTTTTCCAAATATTCAATTTATAGTTACTACTCATTCGCCTTTGATTTTGAGTGCTTCTCAAGATAAGGTAATTACTATCAATGAAGACGAAAATGGAGAAGCAAAAGCCTATTATCGCCAACATACTTACGGAAGAACTGCTACTGATGTGTTGAAAAATATAATGAGTACGCCTGAAAGAATCAATGAAGTACAAGAATTATTAGATGAATATTTTGAATTGATTGAAAGCGGTGAAGGAAATACAGAAAACGCCAAAGAAATCGGAACAAAATTAAAACAATATTTGGGACAAGACGACACCGAATTGATGCGTGCTGAAATGTTATTAAGTTTTCAAGAAATAGAAGATGAAGATGAAGAACAAGACGAAAATTCAGCAGATAATCAAGAAGATGAATTTCCAAGTTTGTAAAAATTAGTGTCTTTTTTTTATTTTTATTCTTTGTAATCGTAAACTCAGTACATTTTATTAGTCATTTTTGTTTTTCAAAACAATTTATACAAGACAAGCCATTCATTTATTTTCTGGTAACTATTTAGGTATTCAATAAAACAATCAATTTGATTGAATATTTACTAAATAGTTATCAGAAATTTTACTTTTCAAACAATATTTTGAATATTTATTGCACATAAAAAAATAAAATAAAAAATTTTTTGTCAATAATATTGTAAAAAAAAGAAAAAATAGTATTTTTGCACAAACGTTATTTTTTTATAAATATATCTGTATGAATTTAAAGCTTTTTTTAGTAGCATTTTTAATATTTTTTTGTGAATTATCAACAATATCAGCCCAAAACACATTGGAAAGATTTGGAAAAAATAGAATTCAATACAAAAAATTTGAATGGAAATATATAAGTACCCCCAATTTTGAAATTTATTTTTATGATTCAGGCGTAAGACTCTCACAATTTGCGGCTCGATTGTTAGAAAACGATTTTGTAGAAATTACAGATATGTTGGGCTTTCAACCTACCAAACGCACACGTATTTTTTTATATAATTCAATTGCAGATTTACAACAAAGCAATATGGGCGTGCATGATGATGGCTTGGTCGTAGGAGGTTTGACCGATTTTTTTAAGGCACAAGTAGAAGTGGCTTTTGTGGGCAGTGAAACTGAATTTAAAAAAGAATTACGTCGAAGATTGGCTTTTATGTTGGTGCGTGAAATGATGTTTGGGGCAAATCTCAAAGATATGATTCAGAGCTCTTATTTAGGAAAATACAATGAATGGTTTTTATTTGGCATAGCAGATTATGTGGCAGAGGGCTGGTCAGCAGAGATGGACGATTATATACGTGATATGGTAAGGAAAAAACGTTGGAGAAAACCACATCTGGCAACAGGAAAAGAAGCCATTATTTTAGGTCATTCTATTTGGAATTTTATTGCTGAAAAACATGGAAAAAATAATATTTCAAGTATTTTAAACGCCGCCCGTATCACACGCAACGAACGCACAGGCATAGGCTACGCATTAGGCGTTGATTATTTAGATTTTATTGACGATTGGGAAAATTTTTATACTGCTCCTGCCAAAGAAACCTTAAAAAATTTGGTTGATGCACCTTCTACTATGAAATTAGCAGGAAAAAACAGACGCGGAAAAGTATATAACCAACTTTTATTAAATCCAGAGGGAACAAAAGTAGCTTATTCTGAAAGTAAAAATGGAAAATACAAAGTATTTGTTCAAAAAGTAGGTTCAAAAAAAAGAAAAGTTATTTTTAAAGGCGGTTACGATGCAGTCAATCAAAGAGTTGATGAGGATATTCCTTTGATTTCTTGGCGAAACAATACAGATTTAGGGATTATTTACCAAAAAAAATCAAAACTAACTCTTTCTGTTTATAATACCAATCCAAAAAATTATATTATTTTTAATAAATACAAAAGAAATTATAAAAGACAATTTGAAAATTTTAGTCATATCAGAGGTTTTGATTTTTCTGATGATGGTGAAAATATTGTTTTTAGTGCCGATAAAACAGATGATTTAGAAAGTAGAATGGGACAAAATGATTTATTTATTTTTCAAATCAAAGAAAATAATCTAAAACCTATCACCAACGATTATTTTGATGATTTACACCCCGTTTTTTTACCTAATTCTAATTCATCGATTGCATTTAGTTCAAATCGTTTAGAGGATAGTTTGAAAACCGTAACCAGAGTTACACAAGGCAATTTTAATACAGAATTAAGCAATTTTAATATATTTGTTTATCGTCCAAAACAATCAAAAACTTCTCTGCAACGCATTACTAATACCTTAGGAATCAATACAAATCCTAAATTTTTGGATAATAAAAATTTAGTCTATTTGAGTGAAGCCACAGGAATTTATCAACTCAAAAAATATAATTTAGACGATAAAAAAGATGTTCAAATCACAAACTACACCCAAAGCATCAGAACTTTTGATGTATCTCCCAAAGACAATGGTTTTGTGTATTTGAGTTTGAATAAAAGACGTTTGTATCCAAATTATGTTCAAAATTTTGATTTTAAAACCGAAATTACTGAACTTTCAAATACAGAAAGGTCGTTTCTACGCAAACAACGTAACCGCACTACAAACGTAGAGGAAGTGGTTGTGCCTAAAAAAACGATTGATACATTGGTTAAAAAAGAGGAACTTCCTGTGGTTTCGTTGTATGAAAAAGATGAAATTGACACAGATAATTATCCTTTTGATGAGAATATTATTAAAAAAGAACAAGATAATATTGAAAAAAAACAAACTGATTTATTAGAAATTGCCAAAAAAGCTAACCAAAATACCGAAATTAAAATCAAAGGCACTTTTGGTTATACGCCCAAAGCAAGATTTGAAAATGTTTTGACAACTTTATTAATTGACCCCATTCGAAATGCAGGAATGCAAATCAATATGAGTACAGCAGATTTGTTAGAAAATCATAAAATCAAAGGTGGATTTGTTTATTATTTGGATCTTAGAAGCAGTGATTTTTTTGGAGAATATCAATATTTAGCCAAAAGATATGATGTAGGAATGAGATTTGATAGAAAAACAATTGGCATCAGCCAAAATGATCCACTGATTTCACAAAGATATACTTTAAATCGTATTCAAACTACTTTTTCTTATCCAATTACAAATTTATTGCGTGCAAGTGTGCATCCGTTTTATACCAATACCACAACCACAAGTTTAGATAATCCTTTTGCTTTTCAAAATAAAGCACATTACGCAGGAATACGTGCCGAGTTGGTATATGATAAATCTATTATCACAGGACAAAATATGTTGTATGGCACAAGAGCAAAAATTACATTCGAAAACTATCAAGGAATTGCTGTCAATGAAGGGCTATCACGCCAAAATGTAAAACCAAAAGACCTTAACTTTTTCAAATTAACCGCAGATTTACGTCATTATTTTCGTATTCACCGAGATATTATTTTCGCTGTTAGAGGAACTTTTGGACGTTTTGGAGGCAATAGTCCTAAAAATTTCTTATTAGGTGGTATGGATAATTGGGTTTTCAATCAAAAAGATGCAGGCAGAGCAGCCGACCCTCTCCAAGTTGCCGCTAATTTGGATAATAGCGATTTGTTGTTTGTAGAATTTGTTACCAATATGCGTGGCTATAATTATAATAAAATGTCAGGCGAAAATGTAATATTAGGAAATTTCGAATTGCGTTTGCCTATTTTCAAATATATTTTTGGCAATAGAATCAGAAGTAGTTTTTTTAATAATTTACAATTGGTTGGTTTTTATGATATTGGAACGGCTTGGACAGGTATAAGTCCTTTTGAAAAACAAAATAGCATCAACACAAGAATAGTTGGTACAAATCAGTCTGTTTTTACGGCACTTGTCAATGATTTTAAAAATCCTTGGCTACAAGGATATGGAGCAGGTTTGAGAACAATTATTTTTGGGTATTATGCCAAATTTGACGTAGGAATGCCCGTAGAAGATTTTATTGTAGGACCAGAGCCTAAATATTATTTGACAATTGGATATGATTTTTAATTGAATTATGTTTTCTCACTTTGAAAACTTTTTTGATGTAAAATAAGTTATTGTTTTTGATTTCAATAAGCAAAATATAAAAAAAATGGTTCTACTAAGATTTATATGATTTTTCTATTGAGAACTGTAGCACACACTTTTAGTGTGTGGACACTATTGAAAACTGTAGCACACACTTTTAGTGTGTGTCCACACACTAAAAGTGTGTGCTACAATTTTTATTTTCCGTATAAATTTTAGAAGAACCAAAAAAATTATACTTCCATCTTCTTTAAAAAGTAAGCGGAATTATAGTTAAACTTTGTTCGCGTATAAAAAAATAAATATAACAATGTCAGAAATTACGTATAAAGTGCCTACAATGGCAGAATTGAATGGCAAAATACCTGAAATATTATTTTGGGTGGGCTGTGCGGGAGCCTATGATAGCCGATACAAAAAAGTAACGGTAGCTTTTGTAAAAATCTTAAATCATTTGAATATTGATTTTGCAGTCTTAGGTCCCGAAGAAACTTGCACAGGCGACCCTGCCAAACGTGCAGGCGATGAAATGACTTTTCAGATGCAAGCCATTCAAAATATTGAAACATTAAATATGTACCAAGTCAAAAAAATAGTTACCGCTTGTCCGCATTGCTTCAATACTTTAAAAAATGAATATCCAAATTTGGGCGGAAATTATGAGGTCATTCATCACTCTACTTATTTACAACAACTTATCAACGATGGAAAACTAAAAGTAGAAGGTGGAACTTTCAAAGGACAAAAAATTACTTATCACGATTCTTGTTATTTGGGGCGTGCCAACGACATATACGAAGCACCCCGAAAAGTATTAGAAGAATTAGACGCAGATTTGGTCGAAATGAAACGTTGTAAATCAAAAGGGCTGTGTTGTGGAGCAGGTGGATCGCAAATGTTCAAAGAACCAGAAGCAGGGAACAAAGAAGTCAATCACGAAAGAATCGAAGATGCTTTGCAAACAGATGCAAAAATTATTGCGGTGGCTTGTCCTTTTTGTATGACAATGATGACTGACGGCACAAAAAAGAAAAATGTAGAAGAAACCGTAAAAGTCTATGACTTAGCAGAATTATTACTACAAACAAATAAATGGTAAAAATAACACATACTAATTTAAAATATTAATAAAAATTTACAACTAAAAATATGTCAGAAGAAGAAAAAACCAATGAACAAGGACAGGATTCCAAAATATTAAAAACACTTAGTCCAAGAAATATCATCATTCCAATTATGATTGGTTTGGGTTTAGCGGCTTATTGGTTATATATAGATTTAAGTAATCCTGATTTTATCAAAAACTTTAAGAATCCAAATTATTTTTGGTTAGCAATGGCATTTGTTGCTTTGCTTATCCGAGATGGATTTTATATTTATCGCATTCGTGAACTTTCTCGCAAGGCTTTGAGCTGGTTAGGAAGTTTTTATACCATTATTTTATGGGAATTTTCATCAGCCATTAGTCCTTCGGCAGTAGGCGGAACGGCGGTGGCGGCTTTTTTATTGCTCAAAGAAGGCATTAGTTTTGGAAAATCATTGGCTTATGTATTGGTTTCTGCCATTATGGACAATATGTTTTTCATTACAATAGGTGCTATTGTATTGATTTTAGATGCCAATAATTTTTATCCAAATGGTATTTTTTATTTAGAAGGAGTTGATGCAAACGTTATTTCTTTATTAAAAACTACATTCTATACAAGTTATTCAGTGATTGCTGTTTATACTTTGTTGATGTTTTATGGTTTATTTTACAAGCCAACGGCGATTAAATGGTTGTTTGTAAAAATAACTTCCATAGGTTTTTTAAAACGCTTTCAAAAAGGTGCTGAACATCAAGGCGATGAATTGGTGGTCGCTTCAAAAGAATTAAAAGGCATAGAATTTACATATTGGGCAAAAGCAATTTTATCAACAGCACTGGTTTGGACGGCTCGTTATGCCATTGTCAATTGCTTATTGGCGGCATTTGTACCAACACTTGGTTTGGCAGAACATGGGATTATTTTTTCTCGCCACGTGATTTTGTGGGTAGTTTTGATTATTGCTATTACGCCGGGTGGCTCTGGAATTGCAGAGGTTGCATTCAAAGGTTTTTATACCCCTTTTGCGTTAGCAATGACAGGTTTTATAGCCATTATTTGGAGAATGATTACCTATTATCCATATTTGATTGCAGGAGTAATATTTTTACCTCGTTGGTTGAGAAGGGTTTTTGTAGAAATTCCTACATCACATCAACCCAAAAAATAATGATAGTATTTGATGTAGGGCGGCTTGTTCGCCTGCATATATAGATAAATGGTCAAAAATTGCCTTTGGAGGCAATTTTTGACCATTTATTTTATTTTAATAAGAGTAAATTACAATATCCGTTCTCCTATTTTCTTTCTAAAAATTCGTTACTTTACTAAAATTTCAGAATACCAATAATTTTATAAACAATAAAGCATTTTTTTACCTTATTATTGATTTTGAATAAATATTAAAAGTGGAATCAACGCATATAAAAATGGAACTAAAATCGCAAAAGCAAGCCCTACTGTTTTAATCAAAGGCGTATATTTTTGATGATTTAGACCGAACGTTTGAAACGCACTTTGAAAACCATGTAATAAATGAAAAGCAACCCCAATCATACAAACCACATAAATCGCAACTATCCACCATTCTTTGAAAACCGCTACGGTTTCTGCATATAAATTGTGTCCTTTGACTCCGCCTGTTAGTTCGATATCAGTCAGACCGCCAAATTTAGATTTTGCCCAAAAATGAGCCAAATGCATTATCAAAAACAACAAAATAATACTTCCTAAAACCATCATCTGACGTGACGCGGCACTTGATTTTTGGTCTTTTGCTTGATACGCATATTGCACAGGTCTTGCTTTTTGATTGGCTAAAGTCAAAACAATTGAAACAATAATATGTAAAACAATAAAAAAGAAATTTCCAATCGAAACAAATTGAATGAACTTATTATGCCCCATAAAATAAGCATATTCATTGAAAGATTTACCATCGTCAGGTATTAATAATTGTAGATTTCCAATCAAATGCACCAAAAGAAATAAGATTAAAAATGTACCTGTCAGTGCCATTAATAACTTACGCCCAATAGTACTGCTTAAAAAATTGAGTAACCAATTTGATTTATTTTTAGTTTGAACCGTTGACATATTTTTATATTGAATAAAAGTTTAAATACAAAGTGTAAAATAAGTTTTAAAATTGCTTCAAATTTAATAGCAAAATTGATATGAAACAAATTTTTTTATTTATTTATAATTATTCTAAATAGTTTTTTACAAAATATAGATATTTATTTTGTGTTTAATAGTTCGATTTGTTTTAATAAATCGTTTTTTTCTTTTTCAGTTTCTTTCTTAAAATTTTCAAACTGATTTTGTAAGACTTCGAATTGTTCATTTTTAATTATTGACTCGTTTTCTATTCTTTTGAGTTTTTCAGCCTCCAAATTATCTAATTTTTTAGTTAAAATTTCGATTCGTCTTTCTCTTGCTTTGAGTTCTAAATCGATATTTCCATCTTTCTGCATCAATATTTCTTCTAATTCTAATGCTTTTCTACGATATTGTCTATGTTCTGAAATAAGTTTCATATTTTTGATAAAATAATACGCCCAAGTAAGCCCAAAAGTAATGATAGCAGTCAAGACGATAAAAAAGATAGTCCAAAACATTTTTTTTTTAATTTTAATTTTTTTTGCAAAGATAGTATTTTAATTTTAATTTTTGAAAAAATTGAGATATTTTTTTAAAAAATTTAAAGGCTGTTATCCCAATAAATATGGGCTTTGTTATAGTATTGTAACCTATTTTGATGCAAATTTTTTAATTTTTCTATGATTTCATCTTCTTTCAAATTGATAAACAAAGGTCTTGCTTTTTGATTTTTGATAATTCTTTGTGCAATACTCTCAATAGGTGCGTCAATAAATACACATAAAAAATTTTTTCTAAGCATCTCCAAATTATCATAAAAGCAAGGCGTTCCTCCACCTGTTGCTAAAATAATATTATCTTTTTTCAGGGTTTGGTGCAAGGCAACTCTTTCCATTTCTCTAAAATAATTTTCTCCAAAACGAGTAAATATCTCTTGGATAGTTAGTTTTTCTTGAGTTTCAATCCATTTATCTAAATCAATAAATGTATAACCTAACATTTCCGCTAATTTACGTCCCATTGTACTTTTGCCTGCGGCGGGCATTCCCAAAAAAGCAACTTTCATATTAGTCCAATATTTTTGTAGCCATTTCTAAATATACATATATATCTTTGGGCATATAATTAACCATTTCATCGGTTCTTTTGTGTCCCAATCTAACAACGATTGCATTTTTTTCTGGAATAATAATCATAAATTGCCCTAAAACGCCTCTAAAACAAGGATAATAAGTATTTTTATATTTTAATAACCAAAATTGATAGCCATAATGTTTTACTTTTTCATCTTTTTCTGCTGAAACATTCAAATAATCGGCGGGAGAAATTGCCTCTTTGATATATGATTCGGGTACAATTTGCTCATCATTCCACTTTCCGTTTTGCAAAACTAATTTGGCTAATCTTGCAAAATCCTTAGCATTAGAATGTAAACAACAAAAAGATTTTTGATTGCCTTTTTTATCTACAAACCAATAAGCATCGCGTTCTGCACCAATTTTTTTCCATATTTTTTGGTTGATATATTGTGTTAAAGGCATTTTGACTGCTTTTTGAAGTGCTAAACCCAAAATTTCTGTATCACCACTGCTATACTTAAATACTTTTCCTGCTGGTGCTGCGATAGGCAAATTAGTCAATTGTGCATATAAATCTTTCTCAAAATATGCCCTTACAACATCAGAAAGAGGATTTTTATATTCTTCACTCCATTGTAAACCAGAACTCATTGTCAAAAAATCTTTGAAAGTTAGATTTTCTTTGCCATTTTTTTTAAATTCAGGTAAAAAATCACTAATTTTTTGTGCTACATTTTTAATTTTTCCTTCGGAAATAGCAATTCCTATTGCCAAAGAAATCACACTTTTTGCCATTGAAAAAGAATTTGAAAGACTATTTTCATTATAATTGTCCCAATATTTTTCAAATTTAATTTTATCATTTTGAATCACTAAAAATGCAACTGTTTTATATTTATCAATATATTTTAAGTCATCTTCAGACAATTTATGTTGATTATATTTTTCATCTAACTTCCATTTTTCTGCCGAAGATGATTTTTGTAAAATTTCTTTGTCCGCATCATTAATACTCGCAATCGAAGAACCACGATACGCATACAAAATTGCTGTTTGTAAATATTGATATTGTGTAAAACCTATCAAAACATAACTAAAAATCAGCAAAACAACACAAGAAATTAGAAAATAAAACGATATTTTTTTTAGTTTTTTCATTATTTTTTAATAATTTGTGAAAGCATAAGTAATAATATTTGCCCCCATTTTCAAAGCCAACAACCTAACGTGTTCTGGGTCTTTATGCACTGCTTGGTCTTCCCAACCATTGCCCAAATCACATTCGTAAGAATAAAAACACACCAATCTTCCTTCATATATCAAGCCAAAACCTTGCGAAGGTTTGCCGTCATGTTCGTGGATTTTTGGTAATCCGTTTGGAAAATCATATTTTTGATGGTAAATTGGGTGATTAAAAGGCAATTCAACAAAATCCAATTCAGGAAAAACTTTTTTCATTTCTTTACGAATAAATTTATCCAATCCATAATTATCATCAATATGTAAAAAACCTCCTGATAGCAAATATTTTCTCAAATTGCTTGCATCAGTATCAGAAAAAACCACATTTCCATGCCCTGTCAGATGAATAAATGGATAACTAAAAATTTCAGGGCTTGCAGGTTCTATCACTTCGTCCTCTGTACTGATGTCCATTTGTAGATTTTTATTACAAAACTCTATCAAATTAGGCAAAGAAGTTTTATTGGCATACCAATCGCCGCCACCATTGTATTTCATTTTTGCAATTCGATATGTTGGTTTTTGTGCGTGTGTGTATGATGAAAAACCACATAAAAAAGCCCAAAAAAGAATCAATAATTTTATATAGGAGATTTTTTTATACATTATGTTTGTAAGTTTGTTTTAAATAAAAATATTAATATTTTGAAAATGTTTTATAACAAGTGCTACATTTTTTGATTTTATTCATTGTAATCAAAAGTAGTATGTCCGCCGTCACGCAAATATTTATCACGTTTGAAAAGCATCAAATCATTATCCATCATATCTTTTACCAAATCAGCCAAAGAATGTTTTGGAGTCCAGCCTAATTTTTCTTTTGCTTTGGTGGCATCACCCAATAAAAGTTCAACTTCTGTTGGTCTAAAATATCTTTTATCTACTGCTACGACTTCTTTTCCGATTTCAATTTGGTATGCAGGATTTTTACAAGCTTTTACTTTTGCGATTTCATTTTCGTCTTTTCCTTCAAATTCGAGTTCGATTCCGACCTCTGCAAAAGCCATTCTTACAAACTGCCTTACTTCTGTGGTAATTCCTGTGGCTAATACAAAATCTTCGGGAGTATCGTGTTGCAAAATCAAATACATTCCTTCTACAAAATCTTTGGCGTGTCCCCAATCTCTTTGTGCTGATAAATTTCCTAAGTATAATTTGTCTTGTAGTCCTAATGCAATTTTTGAAACGGCTCTTGTAATTTTTCGTGTTACAAAAGTTTCGCCACGAAGTGGACTCTCGTGATTGAATAAAATGCCATTGCACGCAAACATATTATATGCTTCACGATAATTGACCGTAATCCAGTAGGCGTATAATTTAGCAACTGCATAAGGAGAACGAGGATAAAAAGGTGTTTTTTCAGATTGTGGCACTTCTTGTACCAAGCCGTATAGTTCAGAAGTAGAGGCTTGATAAATTTTTGTTTTTTTTGTTAAATTTAACAAACGAATTGCTTCTAAAATTCTTAAAGTACCTATTCCGTCAGCGTTTGCGGTATATTCAGGAGTATCAAAGCTAACTTTTACGTGGGACATTGCTCCTAAATTGTAAATTTCATCGGGTTGAGTTTCTTGGATAATTCTAATTAAATTAGTAGAATCGCTCAAATCTCCATAATGTAGTTTTAAATTAATATTTTTTTCGTGAGGATCTTGATAAAGGTGATCAATTCTATCTGTATTAAACAAAGAACTGCGTCTTTTTATACCATGCACAATATAACCTTTTCCTAATAGCAGTTCTGCTAAATAAGCACCATCTTGTCCTGTGATGCCTGTGATTAATGCAACTTTTGACATTATCTATATTTAATCTTGTATTTAATTGTATTTTTTTAGAGTGCAAAGTTAAATTATTTTTTTTTATTTTTTTGATAAAATACTTATTTTCTTATTTTTATTGATAAGTTTTTTTTAATATGAGTTACTTACACGATAAAAAAAATCATTTATTTTGTATTACTTTCTCAAAAAAAATATTTATTTTTGCCAAAAAATAACAATAAAAATGGGAAAATACATCAATCCTTTTACAGACTTTGGTTTCAAAAAATTATTTGGTGAAGAAGCAAATAAAGACCTTTTGATTGACTTTTTAAACGCTCTTTTGGG
>RDXZ01000174.1 GCA_004293265.1 Bacteroidota bacterium
GGAGACTTCTATCAATACAAGGCACAAGTTTCCGCTGCGCTCAAACTTGCGCCAGTATTTTATTTTTTTTATTTTAGAATATACTTAAGCCAGTTGGGGGGGGTAAAATTAAAAAAACTAAAAATAAAAATACATTTTTGTATTTGTTTATTTTTTAGTTACATTTTTATAACTTTAAAATAGTAGAAATTCTTTAAAAAAATAAAAAAAGCCTCCGACAAACTTTATAAAAGTGCCAAAATGAAAGAAATAACACTATTTTAAAGCCAATTTACCAATACAATATTAAAATTTATTCACCATAAATTTAAAATATATCAAAATTTTTAGGACTTTTCTAATATTTTCTTGTACTTCATAGATATTTTAGTTATTTTTGCATAAAAAAATTTAAAAATAAATAATAATGATAATCGCAGAAGAAAAAAAAACAAAACTCGAAACTTTTTTAGAAAAATACGCCAATCACCCAAATTATCAAGCACCAAGAGGAAACCAACTCAATGCAAAATCGTGGCAAACAGAAGCCGCATTGCGTATGTTTTTGAATAATTTGGATAAAGAAGTGGCAGAAAATCCCGCAGAATTAGTAGTCTATGGAGGTACAGGGCAAGCGGCACGCAATCGTGAATCTGTCCAAAAAATTATCGAAATTTTATTAGAATTAGACGACGAACATAGCCTTTTAGTCCAATCAGGAAAGCCCGTAGGCGTATTACCTACACACCCGCAAGCACCACGCGTATTGATTGCTAACTCAAATTTAGTCCCAAAATGGGCAACTTGGGAGCATTTTGAAGAACTAAAACAACGCGGATTGATGATGTATGGACAAATGACCGCAGGAAGTTGGATTTATATTGGCACACAAGGAATTTTACAGGGTACTTATGAAACTTTTGCAGAATGTGGCAGGCAACATTTTGGCGGAGATTTGAAAGGACGTTTGTTGGTAACAGGTGGAATTGGTGGAATGGGCGGAGCGCAACCACTGGCGGCAACCATCGCAGGAGCAACTTTTTTAGGCGTAGATATTGATAAAACCCGAATCGAAAAAAGACTAAAAGATAGATATATCGATAAAATTACCGAAGATTATGAAGAAGCAAAAAATTGGGCATTAGAAGCAAAAGCAAAATCGCAAGCTATTTCTATTGGTTTGGTGGGCGATATTGGTGATGTATTAGAAAAATTATTGAAAGATAATATTATTCCTGATGTTTTGACTGACCAGACTTCCGCACACGACCCACTATTTGGGTATATACCTAACACACTTCAACATCTTGACGTACACGAATTAGAATCTTATCGCAATGAATTTCCTAATGAATACAGAGAAAAGTCATATAAAAGTATGGCTCGCCACGTAAATTTTATGCTCGAAATGAAAAAAAGAGGCGCAAAAGTTTTTGATTATGGAAATAATTTACGTGAATTTGCTAAACAAGGTGGCTGTGAAAACGCTTTTGATTTCAAAGGTTTTGTTCCCGAATATATCAGACCTCTTTTTTGTGAAGGCAAAGGTCCTTTTCGTTGGGTGGCTTTGTCAGGTGATGAAAACGACATCAAAGTTACAGATGAGGCTTTAAAAAATGCCTTCCCTGAAAATATAAATATGATAAAATGGCTCAATGCGGCAGAAGAAAGAGTTGCTTTTCAAGGACTCCCTGCCCGAATTTGTTGGTTAGGAATGGGCGAAAGACAAAAAGCAGGTTTGATTTTCAATGAATTAGTACGAACTGGAAAAGTAAAAGCACCTATTATTATCGGACGCGACCATCTCGATTGTGGCTCGGTGGCTTCTCCCAACAGAGAAACCGAAGCTATGTTAGATGGTTCAGATGCAGTATCAGATTGGGCATTGTTAAATTTGATGGTCAATACAGCAGGCGGTGCCACTTGGGTTTCATTGCATCATGGCGGAGGCGTAGGTATGGGCTATTCACAACACGCAGGAATGGTTATTGTAGCAGACGGAACGGAAAGAGCCAAAAATTGTATTACAAGAGTTTTGAATAATGACCCAGCGATGGGCGTTTTAAGACATTCAGACGCAGGTTATGATATTGCCAAAGAAACAGGAGAAAAATTTGGGTTGAATATTTGGTAAATAATTGATTGATAGTATATATTAAACCTAAAAGTTTTTTTTAGGTTTAATATTATTATAGAGTTATTCATATACTTCAATACCTACAGCAGGACTATAATAAGTATCTTTTTGTTTTTTATCAAAAAAACGCCAGCTATCATTGTAATCCCACCATTCTTGGCTATTCTGTCCTTTCTCATATTTACTAAACTTTAATCTTGAATAAGAATATGAAATATTTTTTGTTTTTATGTATGGGATTGTAATTTCTATTTCCTCAGGTAGATATTTTTCGTCTATGTGTTTACTAATTGTATCCTTTCTTTCTTCACTTATTATACCCATATACTCAATGCCAACAAAAAGACCTTCCTTGGGTAATACAATCCCCCAGTTTGTTAAATCTAATTCGTGGCTTATTTGTTTACTTGGTTTCAAAATAAAAATATTATTTTTGGTTTGAGCTGGATATATTTCATGAGGTTTGTTATTTTTATTTGTATAAAAAACTACTCTAAAAATAGCATTTAGCCTTTTCCATCTTTTTAAACGAATAATTACTGATTTTACCTTCTTTTCTATTTCAAAAGGATTTTTAATAAGTGTGGACATTTCATATCCAGATGTAAGTATTTTTAATAATGAAAGATTTTTTGATAGATAACCTAATTTTTTCGTACTTTTTTTATCACTTGTAATTATGACCTCACTCAACATAGTAACATCATCATCAATAAATATTTTAGGAGTAATATCTGTAATAGGTATTTCTAATAGTTCATAACCTGTAGCAACAATACCAATAAAATTTACCTCTTTTTCAAAAGAAAGTGTCGCTTTACCTTCTTCATTGGTATATATAGCACTTGTAATTGAATCATTAACAATATATGTTACAACAGCAGAGGGAATAGGTTTTTGTGTCTTCTTTGATAAAACTTGTATTTCTTGAGCGAAAACAGAAAAAGAAAAGAGAAAAAATAGATCTAAGAGTAAGTATTTCATAATGAATTAATTTTAGAAATAAATTTGCTACTTATATAAATAGCAAATTTATTTTTTAATTATCAATTAGCAGTCCACTAATTTACTTTGAACACGATTAGTTACACACCAGAATGCATAGTATGTTGTTATAGAAAACTTTTTACCAAACATACAAGTTGACCATTCGACAACTTTACCAAAACAAGGTCTTCTTTCCGCAATAGGTAAACTATTATTATCCTCTACAACTTTAATAATATCAAATTCGCTTGTAGAATTATAATCTAATAATCGATTAATGTTTGGAATTTTTGAAATAACGTTAGTTTCAATTTCAATATTAGTCATTTCAAAATTCACTCTATCCACATCAACAAAATAAGTTAAATTTTCACCTGCTAAATCAGTGGTAATATAACCTCTTGCTCTCGCTTCGTCATTGATAATAATTTCAGAAACTAAATAACTTACGCCATTGTCAGAAGTTTCTACTTGTTTGCCAATTGTATAAGTAGCATTTTTATAAAAAGAACTAACAAAATTTTGGGCTTGTGTTCCAAGTCTTGCGCCTTTTTTAGCAATATTATTACTTTTTGCTAAAGGTTGAATATCATTCGCTATTTTAGAATGATTACAAGAGAAGGCAATCAATGCCACAAAGATAAATAAAAATACAAATACTTTTTTCATTTTTAAAAAAAAAATTTAATTGTTGAATAATAATTTCGTTGCAAAAGTAATTTCAATATTTTTAATATACAAATTATTTAACAAATATTATTTTGATATATATATATATATCAAAATAATATTTGTTATTTGAATTAAAAAACAAAATAATATTCTTAAATTTAATTTTAATAATTATTATTCATAAAGTAAAATACTGATAAAATAATTTTATATTTTGTATAAAAAAAATTATATAATTAAAAAATTAATGTCAATCTATAGTAAAATATAAATCTTCTTACCTTGTTATTATATCAAAAACTATATTTAATTTTATTTCTATAATTTTCGTTTACCAATAACTTAACAAATAATTTTTATATATTTTAAAAACTTTCAAAGATTTTTTAGGTTATAAAAATAAAGGCTTTGTATCAATACAAAAATATCGTTATTGTAAAATTTTTGTATATTAATTAAAATAACACAAAATTTGATTGAAAAATTCTAAAAATCCTCTCAAAAAAATTAGTGTAAAAATTTCGTATATTTATAATGAAAATTATTTTTTTCTTATTGATTTTATTTTCTCCTTTGTATGCTTGCGCATGGGGATTTTTTGGGCATCAACGCATCAATCGTTTGGCAGTATTTACTTTGCCACCCGAAATGTTGCGTTTTTATAAATATCATATTAGTTATCTAACCGAAAACTCAGTGAATCCTGATAAAAGACGTTATGCAGTCAAAGGAGAAGCCCCAAGACATTATATTGATGTAGATATTTATAACAAATTTTACAACGATAGTGCTGTTTTTAAAATACCTCGATATTGGAATCAAGCCGTTGAAAAACATACAGAAGATACTTTGCAAGCTTATGGAATTGTGCCTTGGCACGTCAATAAAATGCGTTATCAGTTGATAGAAGCATTCAAACAAAAAAATATACAACGTATTTTGAGGCTTTCTGCTGATTTGGGGCATTATATTGGTGATGCAAACGTACCTTTACATACCACCGAAAATTATAATGGACAACTCACTAACCAAATTGGAATTCATGGTTTGTGGGAATCTCGTTTGGTAGAATTATTTTCAGATGATTATGATTTTTTTGTTGGGCAAGCCGTTTTTTTGAAAAATCCACAATTATCTATTTGGGAATCTGTAACAAACGCACATTTGGCATTAGATTCAGTTTTAAAATTTGAAAAAGAACTATCAAATCGTTTTCCGTTAGATAAAAAATATGCTTTTGAGGAAAGAAATAGTATTTTAGGACGAACTTATTCCTTAGATTTTTCAAAAGAATATCATCAAAAACTAAACGGACAAGTCGAAAGACAAATGCGTGCCGCTATCAAAATGGTCGGAAATTTTTGGTTCACTTGTTGGGTGGAAGCAGGGCAACCAGATTTAGACGGACTTTTGAACGATAATTGGAAAGAAAATGAAAAAAAAGAAGAAGATTTACCTATTGAACCTTTGCCTACACAGGCACGCCCACACGAAGGTATGGGAATGAAAATAAAAAATTGTTGTGAAAATAATTCATATTTGGCTTATTACAGAAAAAACTTACCAAAAGATAAAAACAAAAAATAATAAAACTGACATTTTGACGTTGTTTGTGTTAATTATAGTTAAAAAAAACATTGGTACGCAACTTGAAAATGATTTTTGTAGTTATATGAATTACAAACCTTAATCCTTACATATAAAAAGCAATAAGGTTAAATTTAAACATAAAAATTAAAATTAAAACATTAAAATTAAAAAATTATGGAAAATAAATCTTGGTTAAAATTGGTGGCGGTGGCTGTTTTGAGCAGTTTATTTACGCTAATTTTATATAAAACATTAGGTTTTGAACGTCGTTCTGTTGTTTTGCAAGAAGGAGAAACAAAGGAATCTTTGGCAAAATTAGCACGAAAAGGTGATATGTTAGTGCCACTCGATTTTGTGGATATTGCTCAAAAAACAACTACGGCAGTGGTGCATATCACTGCAAAATATGGTAATACAAATGCCTCAAATAACAAACGTAACAACAGACAAAACAATATCAATGATTTGTTTAGAGATTTTTTTGGTGATAATGATATGTTTGGGCAAATGCCAAGAAACGGGCAAAGAGGCGAAGCAACAGGCTCAGGCGTAATTATTACAGAAGATGGATATATCGTAACCAACAATCACGTAGTGGCTGATGCCTCAGAAATTGAAGTTTCTTTGAACGATAAACGTACTTACAAAGCCGAAGTGATTGGCACTTCACCCGCGACAGATTTGGCAGTGATTAAAATCAAAGAAAAAGGTTTAGGCTCTCTTTCTTTTGGAAATTCTGATATTTTGAAAGTAGGCGAATGGGTGGTAGCAGTTGGTAATCCTTTCAATTTACAATCTACCGTAACAGCAGGCATTGTGAGTGCCAAAGGCAGAAATCTAAATTTATTGAAAAATGATAGAAATGGCAGAGGAGATAATGGCACAAAATTAGCACCTGTTGAATCTTTTATCCAAACAGATGCAGTGGTAAATCCGGGTAATTCTGGTGGTGCATTGGTCAATACAAAAGGCGAATTAATTGGTATCAATACCGCCATTGCCTCACCTACGGGCAGTTTTGCAGGTTATTCTTTTGCAGTTCCTTCTAATTTAGTAAAAAAAATTGTCAAAGATTTAATCGAGTTTGGCTCAGTGCAAAGAGGATATTTGGGCGCATCAATTAGAGATTTAGACGGAAAATTAGCAGAAGAAAAAGGTATCAAAGACCTTACACAAGGAGCGTACATTGAGGCTGTGCAAGATGAAAGTGCCGCTTCAGAAGGTGGTTTAAAAGAGGGTGATATTGTGATAGGAGTCGATGGTAAAAAAATAAAATCAAGTGCCGAATTATTAGAAGAAATTGCAAAACGCCGTCCTAATGATAAATTAACTTTGTTAATCAAAAGAAGCAGTGGCGAAAAAACCATCAATGTATATCTCAAAAACGAGGAAGGTAAAAAAGGTTTATTAGGAAAAAAATCAAATACTGATATGCAAAAATCGCTTGGAGCAGATTTTGCCAACCTTTCTTCTAAAGAAAAAAGTAGTTTAAATATTTCTGGAGGAGCAAAAGTTGAAAATATTACAGGTGGAAAAATTGGGCAACAAACTGATATTCGTGAAGGTTTTATTATCACAAAACTAAACGGACAACCTATCAAAGATGCTGACGATTTATTAAATAAACTCAAAACCACAAGAGGTGGAGTTTTATTGAGTGGTATTTATCCTGATGATGATTCTAATACCGAATATTATTATGGATTTGGTATGTAAGATATTTTAATATTTCTTCAAAAAACTCGGTTGTTAAGCAATTTTTAACCGAGTTTTTTTGTTATGTATTTGGTTTTTAGACAATTTCTTTTTAAAATTGCCATTTGATTTATACAAATATCAAAAATAAAAATTTTTCGTAAGAGAACAAAGAACAAAATATAAAAAATGATTTTAGGATTACAAATTGGTTTAATAGAAATTGGTTGGCTAAGTGTTTTAGACATTTTGCTTGTAGCTATTTTATTGTATCAATTATATCTTATTATCAAAGGTAATATGGCACTGAAAATTATTTGGGGTGCAGGTGCTATTTTTGGTATTTGGTTGATTGTAACTGCCTTAGAAATGGAACTTTTAAGTAAAATATTAGGGCAGTTTATGGGAGTGGGGGTAATAGGTGCATTGGTTTTGTTTCAAGCCGAAGTAAGAAAATTTTTATTATTGATTGGAAAAGCAGAATATTTTAAAGATAATTGGTTTTTAAGATTATTTTTTAAAAAAGAAAAAAATCTTGAGGTAGATTTAGATATTTTTATTGATGTTTGTTTTGAAATGGGAACCTCAGGAGTGGGTGCTTTGATTGTGTTTAACCGAAACTCTGATTTATCACAATACAAAGAAGTAGGAGATTTGATAGATGCGGTGGCTTCAAAAAGGTTGATTACATCTATTTTTAATAAATATTCACCCTTGCATGATGGAGCAATGCTAATCAATAAAAATGGGCGAATAGACGCAGTAAGATGTATTTTGCCTATCAGTGATGACCCTACTTTGCCCGCCGAATTTGGTCTGCGACACAAATCTGCTATAGGAGTTACAGAAATTACTGATGCTATGGTTTTGGTAGTTTCAGAGGAAACAGGTCATGTTTCTTTGGTGGTGTATGCCAAAGTAATGCGTGGATTGACCAAACGAGAAATGAAGAAAAAAATGATTTTTTTTCTTACAAATCAAGACGAAAAAGACGAAAATCAAATCAAAATTGATGAGAATGAACAATAAAATCATTTAAAAAAATGATTTTATTGTCAAAAACAAACCTTTTTATTTTCTTATTTTAAAACCTCACTCGCTAATCCAATCAAAATTCCCCAACCTATCAAAAACAGTAAGCCACCAATGGGCGTAATAGCACCCAACCATTTTATATTTGTCAAAGACAAAATATATAAAGAACCCGAAAAAATAACTACTCCAAAAAACAAACAATAACCTGCATAATATAGCCACTTTTGAGAAAAATATTGTGCCAAAATTCCTACCAATATCAAGGCTAAAGCGTGATAAAATTGATATTCTACCGCAGTTTGATACGTTTGTAAACGATTGTTTTTGATGAGTAAAGCCTCTAATGAATGCGCCCCAAACGCGCCCAAAGCCACAGACAAGCCTCCTAAAATACTTCCTAAAAGGATAAATAATTTTATTATCATAATTTTTATTTTACTTTTTTTATTTTTTATTTTTCAACCATAATTAGTTCATAATCATCACCAATAAAAACCAAAACGAAGGCTTTTAAATTGTCTAATTTTTGTAATTCTTCGTTT
>RDXZ01000175.1 GCA_004293265.1 Bacteroidota bacterium
TTGTTATTTTAAAATAATTTTTTGTGTGTGTTGAAGTTTTATACATTTTAATTTTGCCGCAAATCGAAGAAAGATATTTTTTAATTGATGATAAACTTAATACAAAATTCTAAATTTAATCGTATTAGGAATATTTTTTAACGTTTCGATAATTCCTTGGTCATATTTTTGGTTAATATCTGTAATTACATAACCAATTTGCTCGTTTGTTTTTAAATATTGTCCTAAAATATTGATTTCGTGTTGTGCCAATGCTTGATTGATTTGTGCCAAAATACCTGCTGTATTTTTATGCACGTGAATTAATCTATGCGAATTATGTTGTTCAGGTAGTTGTAAATTTGGATAATTAACGCTACCAAAAGTATCACCTTTATTGATAAAATTGATAATTCTATTGGGTACAAATTGAGCAATATTTTCTTGTGCTTCCTCTGTGCTTCCGCCTATATGAGGCGTGAGAATAGTATTTGGCAAATTTCTCAATTTTGATTCAAAAGTTTCATCATTGGTTTTGGGTTCATAAGGAAACACATCAACAGCACAACCTCTTACTTTTTGATTTTGAATTGCCTCCACCAAAGCATCAATTTCTACCACAAATCCACGACTTAAATTGATAAAAATAACGCCATCTTTCATTTGAGCAAATTGTTGTTTGCCTATCAAACTATGATTTGATTTTCTATCATCTACGTGCAAAGAAATCACATCAGATTTATGCAAAAGTTCTTCTAAGGTTTTGCAAGGTGTGGCATTGCCCAAAGCCAATTTTTCGACTACATCATAAAAAATAACTTTCATTCCCAAACCTTCTGCCAAGACCGAAAATTGCGAACCAATATTACCATAACCAATCAAACCCAATGTTTTTCCTCTGATTTCAAAACTATTCGAAGCAGATTTGTCCCAAATTCCTTGATGTAAATTTTGGCTTTTGTCAGGAATATTTCTCATCAACATAATCATTTCTCCCAATGCCAACTCAACCACGCTACGCGTATTGCTATAAGGTGCATTGAAAGCCACAATTCCTTTTTCAGCACAAGCATCGAGGTCAATTTGGGTTGTTCCGATACAAAAAGCGCCCACTGTCATCAATTTATTAGCATTTTCTAAAACTTTTTTGGTAACTTTTGTTTTAGAACGAATACCTAAAATATGTACATTTTTTATTTTTTCTGCTAATTCATCTTCGTCCAAAGCACCTTTGATAAACTCAATATTATAACCTTCTTGTTTGAATATTTCGGTGGCTTTTGTATGAATATTCTCCAATAAAAGCACTTGAATACGGCTTTTTGGATAAGAAATAGACATTGGTAATTTGTTTACATACAAAAATTCTTCTAAACTTGGTGTGATATGGTCGGCTTTTTCGATAACAGATTCGCGTTCAATATTTTCTGTGAAAGCAAAAAATTTGTTTGCCAAACCTGCCTCACGAATTTCATAATCAGTATAACCATCACCAATCACATACACATCACCTTCCAAATTCAAAGATTTTAATAAATTTACTTTGCCTTTTTGTTGGCTCAATACATTTTTTACGTCATATCCAACAATATTATCAGCATCATCATACAAAAAAGTATTCGCATAAATATTTTCTGTTTTGATACCAAAGTCAGTTACGATAGGCTCAATAAAATCTTTGAAACCACTCGAAATCAATAAAATATTTTCTGCATAATTACTTAAAAAATCTTTATTTCTCAAAAAAGAATCAGAAACTTGTTTTTTAAGATTTTCTATCAAAGGTTTTAGATGTTTTTTATTTGCTTTTAACAATGAAATTCTTTTTTGTAAAGATTCTGAAAAACTAATTTTTCCTTCCATTCCCAAATGAGTAAGTTTTTGAATTTGCTCAACTCTATCATTTTTATCTTCACAACCTTCCAAAGAAATGATAGCCAATTCGTCCAAACCTTCTACTTTTGTAAAAGTGCTATCGAAATCAATGACAATAAATTTTTGATTTTTCACCTTGTTTATTTTTTTTCTACTAAAATTAAATTAGAAGTTCCTTCTTTAAATTGATATCCAATACCAAAAGGCAGAGGTTTTATAGGGTATTTTTTTTGTTTGTAAGCCGTATTCATATCGTTTTGCCAATAGTTTGCAAACAAACTTATCGGACCTGCGTAAGCACCAAACAGAGTAATATCCCATTTTCCATTCGTAAAATTATTAAAAGCCATTCCTGAGTCATCTTGTAGTAAATATTTTGTTTTGTTCAAAATGATATTTTTGATGACGCTAAAATAAGGTTTATACATCAAATAAGAAGCAGATTTGAGATAAACGCTTTTAAAATCCAAATTTTCTATAAAAGTTTTTAGGTCTTTTCTTTGGTTCAAACCGCCTTTTCCTTCATACATATCGTTAGAAAGATTGACGCTTAGATAATATAAAGTTTTGCGTTCTTCGGGTTTGTCGCCTCTTTGGTATTCGATTTTTGTGGCATAATAAGTAGATTTATCACCTTTAAAATCAGCGATTGGCACTAATGTACCTTCTTTATTCAATGCCATTTTTTCATAATTCAATATTTTATGATTGGTACGTGCCATAAAAAGCATTATCACAGGTAAAGTTCCGTCAATTGAGCTGACCACTCGCCCTGTCAAATCTACATTCATATCAATTGTTTTAAAAAAGCTATACTGCAAAATCGTTACTAAGCTTCTTTGCAAACCATTGAAATAGCCACCTAAATTTGTTTTTGCGATTTTATCAATATCAGGCAAAGTTCCAATTGGTTCTAAGCCAATCATTACAATATTTTCTACTTCGGGGAAAAAAGTTCCGGCGTGCAAAAAATCAGGTCCACTAAAAGGATAAAACAAAGTTCCGCCTTGTTCTGTTACCTTTTGGAGTTCGTTTTCTCTCCATTTTATCAATTTTGGTCTTTTGATATTGATGACATTGTTCCATTGTGCGTCTGCATTTTTGGCGTAATTAATCCATTCTTTTCGTTTGGTAAGTTCTTCATAAACGCTTCCTTCTTCGGGTTTCATACCTGCAATAAACCTTGCCAAATCATTAAATTTGCGGTCAGTTTTGATGTCAGAAGGTTTCTTAACATTGTTTTTTTGTTCGTTTTTTGCTTGTTTTTCTTGTCCATTTTCTTTATTAGTTTGAGTTTGATTGCCACAAAAACTAAGACTTAATAACAAAGCAAAGGCAGTTACTGAAATAAAACTGTATTTTAACATTTTTTATTGTTTTTTGAATTGATGTATAAATTGAAATGCAAAGATAGTATTTTTTTGATAAAAACAAAATCTTAGTTATAAATATTGTTATTATTTAGCTAACTTGACAAACTAAGGAAAATAAATAAATCAATTAAAATGATATTTTTTTATTACCTTTACATCGTTTATTATTATTAAAAAAAGATGAAAAAAGTAAAAAATACGTAACTATTTAGGTTATTTTGGTGCAAGCGTGGACGCTTGCACCAAAATAACCTAAATAGTTACATTTCTTTTTCTAATGCAGTAATTTTAATTTTCTAAACGCTTCTCTTATATTTTCTTTAAAATTTTGATAAGAAACCAAAGTATCTAATTTTTCTAACTCAATTTTTTGACCAATGGGCAAATATAATTCTGCAATTGTTAGATTACTTCTGCGTTTTTTTGTCAGATTCTCTCTTGCTATTTTGATAGCATTTTCAATAATTTCTTTTGGATTAGTTGTTTCCTCTGCTTTTTTATTTATTCCTAAGTCATTGTCTGATTTGGTTGTACCAATTTCTTTTTTCAATAATTCTTTATCAGATAACATCCAAGATTCGATTTCTTGAAGAGGAGTAATGGCTACCAAGATTTTACAATATTCAGTATCTTTTTGTCTGTCCAACACTTCTTGGGCGGGTTTGATTTTATATTGATTTATATATTCAATGCCTTGTTTTTCAGCATCAGTATGGACACAAAGAATGGTCATTCCAAATTCATCAAATCCTTTTTTGGAGGCTTCTAAAACTTGCTCAACAAATTTATTTTCTGATACTTCTATCAATTCAACATCAAAAATTTCAATATCATTATGACATTCTATTTTGATTTCGTTAAAAGTTCGTTCCACTATACTTTTGAGAAATCTTTGGTCGGTAGTGCCTTCGGTCATCAAACCAATAAAAATTTGCCTTGCCATTATTTTATCCTTTCTTTTAGCGTTTCAAAATCATTGGTTTCCAAATATTTTTTTACATTTGACAAAGCATATTTTCTTTTTTCTTCTTTTTCTTTTGAGGTAGACATTTCATCTATATCTTTATATTGATAATCAGAGAAAGGGCTTTGCATAATGGTTGCGCTAAAATTTGTCTTTTTGTCCTGAATAGTAGCCGTTTTACTCACCATTTGAGAAAGCCAAATACTAACATTTTTATTATTCAAATAACTTTCTAAAATATTGCCTACTAAAATGGGTGAATGTGTATTGATAACAACTTGTCGCAGAGGAGTTTCAATATCTGTAAAATCTGTACTCAAATCTTTGAGTAAATTTGCCATTGTTTTAATTCTGAAAGGGTGAATACCATTTTCAGGTTCTTCAAAACAAAGCAAACCTGTATGTTTTTCATCAAATTCTAAAATACAAAGGGCTAAAATACGCAAAGTTCCTTCAGATAACACTCTTGAAGTATATTCTTTTTTATCTCTGTCTTTTAGTTTAATTAAATATTGTTTATTTTCTGAATCATCAAAGACATTTACCTCTATAAAATTAGGTAAAAAATTTTGTAGTTTTCGAGATATTTCTATGAGTGCATATTCATCTTGCTGTTTGATACGAAACAATGCGGCAGCTAAATTTTTTCCGCTTTGGCTTATGATGTCCTCGCCTGTGGTTTTGTTAGTAGGTTGAGATAAATCTTCTGGATTTAATTGTAAAAATTTCCAACTACGCATTTCTTCTTTGGCAGCCAAAACGTGAGGAAAATCAATAGTATCAAAACTACTTAAAACGGTTCTTGTGGCATTATTTAAAGGAAAACGTCTTTTATTACCCGTTGTGCCATCTTGGGGAACTAATACGGTGGGAATATCATTTTCTATTTCTGTTTGAATGTAAGGTATTCCTCTTTTTCCTGTTTCTACTTTTGGTCGCCATTCTTCTAATTTATTTTTAGAAATAAGTTTAATCCAAGTATCATTATTATGTTTTAAATTTTCTAAATGTTCATACTTTACTGCCAAATCTTCCATACCTGAAGAATTAGTGAAGCGTTTTATTTTCAATTCATAACGCAATCTTGTATATTTTAAAGTCGTTTCGCTTCCCCAAGCGTCTTTTATATGTTTATTGACTAACATTTCCACACAAAAACACATCTCAGAAGCATATTCTTGTTCACCATATTGCGTAAAAAGTTCTAAAAATCCTCCTCTTTGTTCTTGGAAGGCTCTTTTTAAATTGTCACTTTCTGCCAATCTACTTAACAATTTGAAGGCATCAAATAAATTACTTTTCCCAGATGCATTCGCGCCTGCAATCACTGTAAAGGGCGTAAATTCCATTTCAAAATCATGAAAGGACTTAAAGCCATTGATTTTTATGTAAGTAATCATTATTTTAAATGTTAATCAAAGAAAATATTTTGGGAATAAGAAAGAACTTTTAACATTGGTTATTAAATATCTTTTAAGGCAAAGTTCCATAAAGTATTATATAAAAATGTACCCTAAAAATTTTCTATATATTTGAAATTTAAAGAAAAATATCTGTCTAAATACCAAAATTGATAATTTTTTGTATAAAGATATGATTGTAGGGGCGAGAATTGTCTTGCCTTCATAGAGGGCGAGGACAAGCCTCACCCCTACCAGTCAAATCTTGCGTTATTTTAATTAATATACGAAAATTTTAGAGTAACTAATTTTTAATGATATTTTTTAATCTCTCCTGATTTTACTTGTTTCAAATATTGTATCAAATCTCTACGCACTTCGGGTGCTAATAAATATAAACCTAAAATATTTGGAAAACACATTGCAAAAATCATCGCATCACTAAATCCAAAAACACTTTTGGCATTGATAGCAGAACCAATAATGATAAATATACAAAAAATAACTTTATAAGTAATGTCCATCAATGGCGTTTCTCCAAACAAATAAGTCCAACATTTCAAACCATAATAAGACCAAGAAATCATTGTTGAAATAGCAAACAACATCACCGCAATCGCTAAAATTGGCGGATACCAACTCATCACTGATGAAAATGCTTGTGAGGTCAAACTCACGCCATTCGCACTTACCTGCCAAGCACCTTCCACTAATTTTGGTTCGTTGCCCACATAAACACCTGTGATAACGATAACCAAAGCCGTCATTGTGCAAATCACTACTGTATCGATAAAAGGTTCCAACAATGCCACAATTCCTTCGCTCACAGGATGGTCTGTACGAGCCGCCGAGTGTGCGATAGAAGCAGAACCTACGCCTGCTTCATTCGAAAAACAAGCCCTTCTAAAACCCATAATCAACACGCCCAACATACCTCCATAAATGGCTTGTGAATTGAATGCTCCGTCTATAATTAAACCAATTGCTTTTGGAATCATCGTAAAATTTGCTCCCAAAACGATTAGTCCGCCACCTAAATAAATAATAACCATCAAAGGCACAATTTTGTCAGTAACTTTTACGATAGATTTGATACCTCCTAAAATAACCAAACCTACCAAAACCGCTAAAATACTACCAAAAATCCAACCTTGACCATATAAAAAACTTTTTTCTCCGCCTGTTACGTTGATAAGTTGTTCAGTGGCTTGATTGACTTGTGCCATATTTCCACCACCAAAAGAGCCTCCAATACAAGCAATGGCAAAAAATACGGCTAAAACTTTTCCTAAAACTCCTAAATTTTGTTTCTTTAAACCTTGCTCCAAATAATACATCGGACCTCCCGAAACTGAGCCATCTTCGTTGTATTTTCTATATTTTACGCCCAAAGTACATTCTACAAACTTTGAAGTCATACCCAATAAACCTGCTAAAATCATCCAAAAAGTTGCTCCCGGTCCGCCTGCGGAAATGGCAATGGCAACTCCACCAATATTTCCCACACCTACTGTGCCTGAAAGTGCGGCAGTCAAAGCCTGAAAATGAGAAACTTCACCTTTGCTATTGGGGTCATCATATTTACCACTTACAATATCAATCGAGTGTCTAAAACCTCTCAAATTGATAAAACCCATATATATTGTATAAAAACACGCCCCAATAATCAACCAAACAATCACAAAAGGAATGGCTACATCAGGGTTTTTTCCTGTTGGGTCTTTGAAAGTCCAAATATTAAAAAATACGATAGATTCAATAACATCAGTCGCAGGTTTTACCCATTGGTCTATTTGCTGGTCTATTGTTTTTTCTTGTTCAGGTTTTTTTTCTTGTGCAAAAACAAATACCTGAAAACATAAAATTAGCAAGGTAAATAATATTTTTTTCATTATTAAAATACATTAAAGTAAAAAATTTGAAATTTATCCGCAAAAATAAAAAAAAAATTTAATTATTGCTCGATTTTCAATAAATAATGATAAAAAATATTAAAAAAATAAAATAAGTAATGGATTATTTGGTATTTTGATAAAAAAATAGGAATAAAATATTTCAATGGATATAAATAAATTTATGATTTTGGTTAAAAAATAAATCATTATTCATATTTTTTTATTACTTTTGTAAAAAATTTGACTTATAAAATTTTTATTTTGATATGAAAAAACCAAAAAAAATAACCATAAAGTTTTTCTTAAATACAAATTTGCAAGCTATTGCTATCAATAAAAACGAAGAAGGCTATCCTCTGTATATGCAAATCACTTATGATAGAAGAAATACGCAGATTAAATGTCGTTATGGGGCTTTTTATACGCATATTGATAGTGTAAAAAAAGAACAAAATGCGTTATTAAACTTTGAAGAATATCTTTTGAGGCGCGTAACGGAATATGAATTAAAACGATTAGAAACTACGTTTCAACTCAAAGGCTTGGGAGATATTTATGACGGGTATTCACTATCGATTTATCGATTGTTTAATAGTTATTTAAAAATGCGAGTAAAGGCTGTTTTGAAAGAAGCAAAGCCAAAAGAGTTTTTAGAAATTTTTAATTTAGATAAATCAAATACTGCTTTTGAAACGATTATGCAAGCCGCAGAAAGATTATTTGATAATTTTAAAACTTTATTAGAAGATGAAATAAAACAAGAAATCGAAATTTTTGAATTATATAAAGAAATTTGCAAAGAAATTTTGGTAAAAGATGATTATAAATTTCCGATTATTATGGATTGGATAGATGGTACGCATCAATTATTTCTTACCAAAAAATTAAAACAAAAATTTAATAATACAAATGATTATCAAGCACAAGAACAAAAATTACTTGGACTTTTACAAAAAATTATTACTACTAAATTAGAACTAAAATAATTTTTCTGGTTTGTTTAACAAATCAAAAAGACAAAGAAGATTATGCAAATATTTCAAAAAACGGTTTTAAAAGAATTTGTAGCTACACAAAATCAAGACGAAATTCAGAAGGCTTTTGAGAAATTTCAAAAACATTTTAAGAAGAACAATATCAAGAAGGTTTTTTGATGGATTTGTTTGTCAATATTTTAGGTTATACTTTAAGTCCGCAAAAAGATTTTAACTTAATTGCAGAACAAAAAACAGAAAATTCTGCCAAAAAATCTGACGCAGCAATTTTAAAAAATGGAAAAGTAATCGCCATCATTGAACTCAAATCAATGAAAACTATTTTGTTGGAGGATATTCAAAAACAGGCTTTTGAGTATAAAAATAGTCATACAAATTGTCAATATGTCATTACTTCAAATTTTAAAAAACTTCGTTTTTATTTGGATAATAATGTAGAATATGAAGATTTTGATTTATTTGATTTATCTTTTGAACGTTTTTCAGTACTTTATTCTGTTTTAAATTATAAAAGTATTTTGAATAACAAACCTATTCAACTCAAAAAAGAATCTACGGAAAGAGAAGAAAAATTGACTTTAGAATTTTATAACGATTATCAAGGTTTTAAAGAAGCTTTGTTTTTGAATATTCGTGAAAACAATAAAACGACTGACGAATTATTGATTTTTGAACAAACACAAAAATTATTAGACCGCATTATTTTTATGTCTTTTGCCAAAGATAAAGGACTTTTGCCTGCTAATTATATCAAATTAATTATCGAAGAATGGGATTTTTATAAGCAAGTCGGTGAAAAGAAAACTTTGTATGATGTTTTTAAAAAACATTTTGAGTTTTTAGACAATGGTTTTTCGAGTGAAAAATATGATATTTATGCGTTCAATGGTGGTTTATTTGCTTTTGATGAAGTGTTAGATAATTTCAAAATTAGTGATAATATTCTTAAAAATCAATCACTTTATATCAGTCGTTATGATTTTGAGTCAGATATTGATGTAAATGTTTTGGGGCATATTTTTGAATATAGTTTGGCAGAATTAGACAAAAAGAAAGCAGAACTATCACAAAAAGCAAAAGATTTAGCCGCAGGAAAAAAGACCAAAGAACAACCCAAACGAAAAGAAGATGGTATTTTTTATACGCCTATTTATATTACCAATTATATTATCGAGGAAACTTTGGGGAAAATGTGTGAAGAATGCAAAACCAAATTAAATTTTGAAAATATTACCTTAGACAAAATAAATGAATACAGAAATTGGCTTTTGAGCGTTACAGTTTTAGACCCTGCGTGTGGTTCGGGTGCTTTTTTAAATCAAGTTTTAACATTTTTTATCAAAGAGCATCAAAAATTAGATGAATTGATGTCTAATTTATCAGGTAAAAAAAT
>RDXZ01000176.1 GCA_004293265.1 Bacteroidota bacterium
AGACCGTAGGTGCAGGAACAGAAAAATTAGAAGATGAAATCAAAATTCATTTTCCAGAGGCTCAAATTGGACGAATGGATTTTGATACAACACGCACCAAAAACTCCTATTCACAGATTATTCAAGCCTTCGAAAATCATCAAATTGATATTTTAGTCGGAACTCAAATGGTCAGTAAAGGCTTAGATTTTGATAAGGTAAGTTTAGTTGGAATTTTTGATGCAGACAGAATGTTAAATTTTCCTGATTTTCGTTCTCACGAAAGAGCCTATCAATTGCTCACGCAGGTAAGCGGGCGGGCAGGTAGAAAATCAAAAAAAGGTTTGGTTTTGATTCAAACCAATGACACAGAACAAACTTTGCTACATAAAGTCATTCGGAATGATTATGATGCGTTGTATGCAATGGAAATCGAAGACAGGGCTTATTTTTATTATCCACCTTTTACACGTTTAATTCGATTGACTTCTAAACATATTGATAGAAATTTGAGCCTCGAAACTTCTCAAATTTTAGCAGATTTATTGACAGAAAAATTAGGAAAAGCAAGAATTTTAGGACCTGAAGCACCTATTATCAGTAGAATCAGAAATAAATATTTGTTTAATATTTTGATAAAAATTGAAAGAGATAATGTAGATTTGAAAGCAGTAAAACAATTTATTGCTGAAAAAATCGAAGATGTGATTACCCAAAAAAAATATAGACAAGTTCAAATAATAGTTGATGTGGACCCATTATAATTTTTTTATTTCTAAAAATTTATTACTTATTTTGGTACAAGCGTCCACGCTTACACCAGTTAATATCTCGTGCAAACGTCCACGCTTGCACGAAGTTCAAAATGATAATTTTATTGATATACCTAAATAATTAGATTTTTTTATGGTTTTTATTCCAAACTTGCCTTAATCTTTTACGATTTTAAGTTCTACACGTCTATTTTTTGTACGACCTTCTTCGTTGCCGTTGTCAGCGATAGGTTTTTCTTCGCCCAAACCAATAAAAATCATTCTATTTTTTTTGACAAATCCGTGTTCTACTACATAATTAACCACTGCTTCGGCTCTACGCAAAGAAAGTTCTTTATTGGCTTTTGCATCACCAATATTATCGGTATGCCCTGAAATTTCGATATGATAATTAGGGTGAGTTTGTAAAAAATCTATCAAAGAATTAAGTTCTGGGATGGATTTTTTTTGTAAAGTTGCTTTTCCATAATCAAAATGCAAATGCTCCAATACAATCGAACTTCCAATGGAGGCAGGCTGTAAAACAAAATCTTTTTCAAATTTTTTGTCAGTTGGTTTGGCTTCCATCAAAACTCTGGTCGTAAAATATCCTTTTGCTTTTGCTTCCAAATAGAAAAAAGAGGAGTGTTGCAGATGACTAAATTCATACTTTCCATCTTTGCTTGCGTCCTCATATACTCTGTAATTAATTTCTCCTAATACAAAATCCACTCTTGCCTCCAAACCTTTATTTGTCAAAGCATCATATACTCGCCCCGTAATTTTCATAAAATTTGCTTCATTATCTTCGGAAATCAAAGGTGTAACCTGTACTTCATCAATATAATAATAAGCCCCTTCGTATCCTGCTTTTCTAATTCTATCTGCTTTGGTTTGTTTTTTAGTAAAAAAATTACCAATAATCAAATATTTATAATTATCATCAGCGATAATAGTTTTATTTAGCGTCAGCCAACCTGTGCTGTTTGTGATAACAGAGGTTGATTTTAAATGAGCCATTCCTGCATCATGAAAATCTTTTAATTCATTGGCAAATAAAATTCCTAAATTATTACAAACAAAATTTGAGTACATTTCTCCCAAACTTACTTTCATACTAATTTCATATTTTTCACCTTTTTTGAGTGGTTCGATTAATTTAGTGCCAATAAATTCATTAGGAGAATTTTCGTGATAGGCAAGCACACCAATATAAGCCTTTCCCTCAGAGGCTTCTTGCTTTCCATAAAAATTATAAGGAATTTTTACTTTTGGACTAAAAGCATCAACAGAAAATAAATCAGGCGTATGAAATAATTTTTCCCAACTTCTTGCGTGCATCACTTCTCCAAAATCATCAGGTTGTTCTTTCAAATCTTCAAAACTTGGATTAGGAACTAAATTTTTTTTTATTGTTTGTGCTGGAGTTATTTGTGCCGTTATCTCAAATAAAACAATAAAATTAATAGCCAATAATAATAAAATTGAATGTAACATTTTTGTATTTTAAACCTCCGAAAGGCATCTTATTTTTATGTTTATATTACAATTATTTTACCAAAATGATTGTAATAATCATTTTTAACTTTAAAAATTAGATACTTTGCATAAAATTGAAAGAGTTTTTGGGTAATTTTGAAGAAAAAATAAAATAAAATAAAAAATAAATAGCAAATTTTTTGAAAAAAACGATTACTTTTGCATTATCAAATTTAAAGTTATTGTAACTATTTAGATATGTTATAAAATTATTATTTTGGTTAAAAAGAACTTCGTGCAAGCGTGGACGCTTGCACGAGATTATAAATGCAAGCTTGTACGCTTGCACGAGATTATATGTGCAAGCGTGGACGCTTGCACGAGATTATACGTGCAAGCGTACAAGCTTGCACCAAAATAACTTAAATAATTACAAGTTATCAAACGAAAAATATATGGAAATTTCAAAACTTTATACACTTTTTTTACATTGTAATCAAAATATTGTTACTGATACAAGAAAATTAATCCCAGACTCTATTTTTTTTGCGCTCAAAGGTAATAATTTTAATGGCAATTTGTTTGCTAATCAAGCCTTAGAAAATGGAGTAAGTCATGTGGTCATTGATGAAAAATATGACGATAATCCAAATGTTATTTTGGTGGATAATGTATTAAAAACCTTACAAGATTTAGCCCACTATCATCGCCAACAATTAGATATTCCTGTCATCGCAATAGGTGGCTCAAATGGAAAAACGACTACTAAAGAATTGATATTCAAAGTTTTATCTAAAAAATATAATACGTTTGCTACGATTGGAAACTTTAACAATCATATTGGTGTGCCTTTGAGTATTCTCAAAATTACTCCTGAACACGAAATAGCAGTCATTGAAATGGGTGCTAATCACGAGAAAGAAATTGAATTATTGTGTGAAATAGCGATGCCTAATTTTGGAGTGATTACTAATATCGGTCTTGACCATTTGGAAGGTTTTGGAAGTTTGGAAGGTGTAGCAAGGGCAAATAGTGAATTATATTATTATTTACTCAAAAATAAAGGAAAAGCCTTTATCAATACCCAAGAAGAACATTTATCAAGAATGGCTCAAAGGCTTACTGATAAAATTACTTATCCACAAAAAAATGATAATTTTGAAGTAGAATTATTAAAAAGTCCGTTTTTTGTGCAATGCAAAACCAAAGAAATTGACCTTATCGAAACACAACTTTTTGGTACATATAATTTTAATAATATTGCCACAGCATTGTGTATTGGCAATTATTTTGATGTGCCTGCACAGGAAGCTGCTAATGCGGTAAGCGAATATACGCCCACCAACAATCGTTCTCAAATTATCAAAAAAAATAACAATGTCATTATTTTAGATGCTTATAATGCAAATCCAAGTTCGATGGAATTGGCTTTACAGAATTTTGCTTCGATTGAAAATGCAAAAAAATGCGTTATTTTGGGTGATATGTTTGAGTTGGGTGAGGCATCAGAACAAGAACATCTTAAATTGGGCAAAATTTTGGAAGAAAGTAAATTTGATACTGTGATTTTGTTTGGTGAAATGATACAAAAAGCATTGGTTTGTAATCCAAAAGCCTATTATTTTACAGATAAATTTTCATTGCATAATTGGTTATTAGACAAAAAAATTACAGACACACATATTTTAATCAAAGGCTCGCGTGGCGTAAGTTTAGAAACTTGCGTGCAGTTTTTATAGTATAATTTTAAAAAATATAATTATAATTTTTGTATTTTTTAATTATTTTTCTAATTTTGCAAATAAAAATATTTTTTAGAATTTGCTAAAAGCAAAAAAGTGATTTTTATTATTCCTAATCACAACTTTTTTTTACTACAAACTATCGAATTTACTATACTCAAAAATGCAATTAGATTTAATATTTCCTTGCTATAATCCACCTAAAAATTGGCATTTGGAAACATATAAAAATTATCAAGAAATTTCAAAATCGATTCCTGATGTTGTCATTCATTTATACGTAGTTGATGACGGCTCTAAAAATGATATTGAACAAGAATCTCTTGATTATTTATCTAAAAATATCCCTCATTTTCATTTTTTGAGATATGAAAAAAACAAAGGAAAAGGATTTGCATTGAGGTTTGCCGTAGAAAAAACACAATCAGAAAAACAAATTTATACTGATATTGATGTGCCTTTTGGGGTAAAATCAATTTTAGATGTATATGAAGCACTGCGTAATGGGGCTGATGTTGTTACGGGCTTGCGTGATGATGTGTATTACCAAAAAGTGCCTTTCAAACGCAAAGTTATTTCACAAGTGGCACAAACATTAAATAAATTATTTTTAAAACTACCTATCAAAGATACGCAAGCAGGTTTAAAAGGCTTTAATAAAATAGGCAAAGAAACATTTTTGATTACAAAAGTAAATGAATTTTTGTTTGATACTGAATTTTTGGCATTGGCACACAAATTTAAACACAAAATTACGATTATACCTATTTCTTTGAAACCTGATATTATACTTTCGCGTATAAAAGCCAATATTTTATGGCGAGAATTGAGAAATTTTTTTAATATTTGTTATCGAATTAATTTTAAAAAAAGATAGTGATTTAGGATATTTTGGTGCAAACATGGACGCTTGCACCAATTATTAAAACAGGACTTTCCAAGAATTTTACATTTCTTACGGATTATTTTCTCCTAAAAAATGGCTAAATGTATCGCCACGAAGTCCCAAACGCAATGTTTCCAAAGGAATTACTTCATTGGTGGCAATATTTCCTAAATTTACATTGGCTCCCAACATTTTAATAAACCAAACTTGTTGTGATTTTTGAGGTGCTTCCCAAATAATTTTTTCAGACGGAACAGAACGCACAATTTCTTTTATCAAACCTTGACGAACCTCTCCTGAATCTCTAAAAAGTCCTACATTTCCTGCTTCTCTTGCTTCTCCAATTACTTTCCAAGCTCCTGCGGCGAGTTCTTTGTTCATCAATTCAATCCATTCGTAAGGGGCTAATATTTTTTCTGCATCTTTTGAGCCGACTTCCGAAAGTACTCTTGTTTGTTTGGATAACATTTCGATATATTTACATTTTTCGTCATGGTTTAATTCAATTGAACCATCAGAAACTTCACAGAGAGGCATTTCGTATTTATCCAAAACTGCTCTATAATCATCAATTTGTCCGCGTATCAAAAACGCTTCAAACAAAGTTCCTCCAAAATAAAAAGGAATATTTGCATTTTTATATACATCTAATTTTTTTTTGAGGTGTGGCGAAACATAAGAAGTTGCCCAACCTAATTTTATCATATCAATATATTCTCCTGACGATTCTATCAAATCTTCGGCTTCGCGTGTGCTAAGTCCTTTATCCATCACCATTGTTACTCCTTTTTGGCGTGGTTTTGTATCTCTTTCTGGGAGATTTTTTAGATAATAATTTTTTTCTTCCATTTTTTATGATTTCAAAAATAAAATAAAAGTTTACAAGCTGCAATATTAGTTCTTTTTTAGGAAAATATGAATATTTGATAAAAAATTAGATGTTAAAAATAATAAGAAAATAATTAAATTGTATTTTTTTTATTTTTGATTGGGTTTATTGTAGTTTTTTATTTTAGGTATAAATTTTATTTTTAGCATTTTTCTAATTATTTTTTTTGAACAATAAAAATATTTATAAAATCAAAAAAATAATAAAAAGTCAAAAAAAAACCTATTTTTTGGCTTTTTTATATAAAAATCAAAAAAAAATCATATTTTTACTTGCTTTTTTACAATAAATTAAAACTTTTTTATTTTATTTGCATTTATATATGTAAATAAAAAATAAACAAGTAAATTTTTTAGAAAATTAAAAGAAAATAAATACTCAAAGGCAATACATCAAAATATTTCATCTAAATTTTTAAACTCTTTTTTTAATTGTATGTCAGAACAAATCACAGAAATTTTAATTAAAAAAACAACAAGTCCGCATTTTGCAGACGTAAAACCTTTGATAAGTTACTTGTATCATTGGGAAAAAACGATTCCAAATAATGTATATTTAAGACAACCTAACGGGAATTTGTGGACAGAATACACTTGGAAACAAGTCGCTGAACAGGTAAGAAGAATGGCAGCTGCACTCAAAGGTATGAATTTACCAAAAGGCTCAAATATTGGCTTAGTATCTAAAAATTGTAGCCATTGGATAATGGCTGATTTGGCGATAATGATGGCTGGTTATGTTTCTGTGCCGTTTTATCCTACACTTGACGCAGAAAAAATCAATCAAGTAGTGGTGCATAGTGGTTGTAAAGTCTTATTTGTAGGAAAATTAGACGATTGGAAAAGTATGAAAGATGGTATTCCTGCTGATGTGCATAAAATTTCTTTCCCTGAAGTAACCGCAGAAAAAGATTGTAATACTAAATGGAACGATTTGATTGCAAAACATTTACCAATGGAAGAAAACTATATTCCTAATGTTCATGATTTGTTTACAATTATTTATACTTCGGGTACTACAGGTATGCCTAAGGGCGTAATGCACACTTATTATACAGTCGCAACGCCTATCAAAGCGGCGGCGGGCGTATTAAAAGTAGGCGCAAATTCTGATAAATATTTTTCATATTTGCCACTTTGCCATATTGCAGAAAGAGCAATTGTAGAGGCGGCAAGTTTGTATTCGGGTGGTTCGGTATCGTTTGTAGAAACTTTGGATAGTTTTAAAGATAATTTAGCCTCAGTACAACCTACACATTTTTTGGCTGTTCCACGTATTTGGACAAAATTTCAACAAGGAATTTTAGCAAAAATGCCACAAAAAAAATTAGATTTATTTTTAAGAATACCTATTCTCTCAGGAATAGTCAAAAATAAAATCAAAAAAGGTTTGGGTTTATCAAAAGCAAAAGTTGTTTTGACAGGTGCCGCACCTATGCCTCCAACCTTGATTACTTGGTTTCAAAAATTAGGAATCACAGTGCAAGAAGCCTATGGAATGACTGAAAACGCAGGCTGTTGTACGTTGATGTTGCCTGATAATATTAGAATCGGAACTGTCGGAAATCCTTATCCACATTGCGAACTAAAAATTTCAGAAACTGACGGCGAAATTTTGATGAAAGCAGAATGGGTAATGGTTGGATATTATAAAGAACCAGAAATTACCGCCAAAACTATAGATAGCAATGGCTGGTTACATACAGGCGATATGGGTTTGATTGATAGTCAAGGCTGTTTAAAAATCACAGGGCGTGTAAAAGACCAATTCAAAACCGCCAAAGGTGAGTTTGTAGTGCCTTCTCCTATCGAATCAAAATTTGCAGACAATAGTAATATCGAACAAATTTGTTTGGTTGGTCGTGGCTTAGGGCAACCTTTAGCGTTGGCAGTTTTGTCTGAATTGGGAATGAAACAAAGCCAAGATACCATCAAAGAAAGCCTTGTTACAACACTCAAACAAGTGAATACGAATGCAAACAATTGGGAAAAAGTTTGTAAAGTTGTGATTGTAAAAACACCTTGGAGCATTGAAAATGGTATGCTTACTCCTACTTTAAAAATTAAACGAAATGTTTTAGAAGATGTGTATGGAGCGAGATTGGAAGGTTGGGAAAATCAAAAAGGCAGTGATGTGATTTGGGAATAATTTTTTATAATGAATTAAAATAGTACAATTTTATGCTAAATTTTAGTAATTAAATTGTGCTATTTTAATTTTTTTTTTGATTTTTTGAAAATATATCAAAAATATATACTAACTTGTGCAAAATTTATTTTACTTTTTAATTTAATCTTATTTTAAACACTTTTTATTATGGAAGATTTAGCAGAAAAAATTGCTGAAAAGGCAAAAATAACGCCTGAACAAGCCAAATTAGCAGCAGAAGCCGCACAGGAATATGTAGAATCAAAAATTGCTCACACAGTAGAGGGCAAAATTGCAGAATATTTAAAAGATATTTCTGCGATGATAAAATCACAAGTCCATGAAGCACTCACAGGAAAACCTTTGGTAACAATGGCAGAAAGAATGGGCGATTTTGCCGAAGGTGCCAAAGATAAATTAGGTGACTTTGCCGAAGGTGCCAAAGATAAATTAGGAAAATTGGCAGGAAGCATTGGTAGTTTTTTCACAGGTGGAAAAGACAAAGATGATGACAAAGACGAAAAAAAAGAAGAACCTAAAAAATAATTTTTATAACTAAGTCGAAAAGTGCAGAACTAAAATCTTAACAAAAATATAAGTTTTACTGCACTTTTTGATATACCAACAACGGTGGAAAAACCTTGCTTACTAAAAAACACCACACGCTTGCCCCAACTGGTCTTAGCGTCACGCTAAGACC
>RDXZ01000177.1 GCA_004293265.1 Bacteroidota bacterium
CGAGCAGATTGGTTTTGCCCATACCATTGTTGCCCACCAGGCAATTCAAGCGGGTGGAAAAGTCAAGCTTTTGATTTTCGTAATTCTTAAAATTAGCTAAAGCAATGCGTTCGAGGTACATTGTGTGTGAACTTTACTAAGGCAATAAAAAATAAATGTTCATTTTGCTAAAGAATTAGATGAGTCAACGGTTCATTTCAAGTATCTTATCCAATCCTTTGGCTCAAAAAAAATGAACATTTATTTACCGAGCCTGATGTTACAAAATATCCGCCTTGGTGGGTTCGTCTTACTTTAATTTTGACTTGCTCAGGAGTTAGTTTTGCACATGGTTCGAATGATGGACAAAAAGGAGTTGGGTTAGTAATGTTGATTTTGATTGCCATTGTGCCGAGTTACTTTGCTATTCAAGATTTTCAAAATCCTCATAAAATTCAAAAAGAAATTCAAGAGGTGGCAAGTATGGTCAATACTTTGAGTGCAGAACAACTCAAAGACAAAAAAGTTGAAAAAGATATAAATATTGCCAAAGAAAAAATTACAGAAATTGGAACAATTTTAAATGTTTCTTTTGCAAAAAATGAAATTCCAAAAGAAAAAAGATTTATTATCAGAAAAAATATTTTAGATATTGATAAAAGAATCAAAAAAAATATCAATCAAACTTCTTTACAATTAACTCAACAAGAAAAATCTAAAATCAAAGATGCCTTAGACAATCTAAAAACAAATACAGACTTTGCTCCTTATTGGGTTTTGTTAATTATTTCGCTTTCATTAGGTCTGGGAACGATGATTGGCTGGAAAAAAATCGTAGTAACTATTGGCGAAAAAATCGGAAAAGCACATCTCAACTATGCACAAGGAGCATCAGCAGAAATGGTAACAGCAGGAACTATTTTGTTATCAAGTGCTTATTCTCTGCCTGTAAGTACTACACACATACTCTCATCAGGCGTTGCAGGAAGTATGGCAGCACAAGGTGGTTTAAAAAATTTACAAAGAAAAACTTTGACAAATATTGCTTTGGCTTGGGTACTGACTTTGCCTGTTTGTATTACTGGGGCGGGCGGTTTGTATTTTTTATTGCATTATTTGTTATAAAAAAAACAACAAAATTTAACAACAAAAAAATAAATCAAAAGCAATGTCAAAAACATTTTTCTGATTTATTTTTTTCATTTCTTGTTTTTTTTATGAAAATATTTTTTTTTGTATTACCTTTGCAAAAAATACAATAATTTTTTGTTTTTAAGTTTATATTTTATGATTTTATATTTTATAACTTTATACTTTTTATAACTTATATCTTTTAAAACAAATTTTTGACTACAATAAAAAAAAATCAAAGTAAATCGTGTCAAATCAAACATCTGAAGAAGATTTGAATAAAATAAATCTTTTTAAACCAGAAACATCAAGGGAAGCATTAAGTGATTTAGATATTCCAAAAATTTTATCTATTATTGCAAGAAGTCTTATATGGATAGTGCTTTTTAATATTCTTATATTTACAATTGTTTTTTTTATATTAAGATATACGGCTCCCGTTTATCGCTCTACTTCTTCTATCAAACTGACTATCAAAAACGAAAAGGCTGCTTCTGCTTTGCAAGGAATTATAGGCGGAGGCGTAGGAGCAACAAGTGACCCTACTAATATTATCGGAGAAATTGCTTTTATACAATCCGAAGTAGTGGCACGAGAAGTCATTAAAATATTAGGTTTGCACGTAACTTATTTTATGAAAGGAACAGTAATGGATAGTGAATTGTATCCAAATGCACCTTTTATAGTAACTGACCACGAAAAAACAACTTATCTCGATGCACCTATTTATATTAACATACTCAATTCAAACGAATATAAAATCACTATCAAAAACGGCAAAACGATTAGTCAAAAATTTATTTTTGGACAAAAAATTAATTGGAATGGACTAAATATGACTATCGATGTACCTAATCCAAAAGTAAACTTAGGACAAGGATATAATTATTATTTTAAAATAAATAGTGAAAGAAGTTTGATTGATTATGTGTTAAACAACAAATATTTAGAAGTCGGAGAAGGAAATAAAGATGCAAAAATTATTACCATTTCTTTCAAAGAGCAAAATCCAACCAAAGCACAAGCCATCGTAATGGCGTATGATTCAGCGTATGCGGTCAAAAGTGTAGAAGAAAAAAATAAATCAAACGTTCAAATGATTCAATATTTAACAAAACAAGGAAAACAATTTGGTGATTCTTTGATGAAATATGATGCGTTGATGCAGGGATTTTTTTTAGAAAATAAAACCAAAAACACTGATGATAAATTACAAAGAGTGATTGAAGATTTAGAAAAAATAAACAAAGAGCAACAAAAAATCGCCGAAGAATTGGCTATTTATAAAGAATTAGAACTTTTGGTTTCGAGTGGCGATTCTTTGAAAGAATTTGTAAGCTCTTTGCCCTTATTAAAAAACGAAGCTATTTCAAAATTGGTCTTAGAATATCAACAAGTAATGAGTGATTTACAAAAAATATACCTAAGAGAAAAAAGTAATACTTTAACTATCAAATCTTACCAACAAGATTTGAGAAATAAACGCAAACAACTGACAGAATTTAATACAGGTTCGCAAAAATTACTTTATAAAAGTTTAAGAGGAATGAACGAGAAAAAAATTGAAATAGAATCAATTTTGATTGGACTTCCTCCAAAAGGACGCGAATATGGACAAATTAGTAAAAATTATGCTCGTTATGACGCTTTTTATAACAATATTATCAATCAATTATTTTCTATTCGTTTGACTGCGGCAGGCGTTGTTCCTGAAATTATTATTTTAAGTCCAGCCAGTAAACCTTTTGCTCCTATTTCTCCTATCAAATTACAATATTATTTAGTAACCATTGTATTAGGTGCTGTGTTTAGTGTGGGGTTGGTTCTGATTAGATATTTGATGCACAATACATTGTTAAATCAAGGTGAACTCGAAAAATTACTCGATGTACCTATTTTGGGAGGAATTCCTGAATATGACGCAGAAAAAATGGAAGTAAGCCGCTTAGTTGTGCAGGATAATCAAAAATCTTCTTTAAACGAATCTATCCGAGCCATTCGAACCAATTTAGATTATATGCTTCCCGTAGGAAAGCGTTTGTTTGATGAAAAAAGCACTACTATTTTATCTGTAACTTCTACTATCAGTGGTGAAGGCAAAACATTTGTGGCTTCAAATTTAAGTGGAATTATTGCGAAAACAGATAAAAAAGTAATTATTTTAGATTTTGATATGCGAAAACCTAAGTTAAATCAAGCATTTGGATTAGAAAATACAACAGGGGTAAGTGATATTTTAACAGGAAAAATAACTTGGCAAGAATGTTTACACGATACAGCAATTGACAATTTAAAAGTAATAACAGCAGGTTTTATTCCTCCTAATCCTTCTGAATTGATATTGAGAGATACTTTGGATATTTTGTTGAATGATTTAAAAGAAAATTTTGATGTCATTATGATAGATACACCACCTGTTGGGTTGGTTACAGACGGAATTTTGATAATGAAAAAAGTCGATTTGCCTATGTATGTGGTGCGTGCTAATTATTCTAAACGATTTTTTACCAAAGGTATCAATAAAGTAGCACAAGTAAATAATTTTAAAAATATGTCTGTCATTATGAATGCTATCCAA
The DNA here is from genome assembly GCA_004293265.1 of Bacteroidota bacterium. GTDB lineage: Bacteria > Bacteroidota > Bacteroidia > Cytophagales > Microscillaceae > RDXZ01. The sequence continues at coordinate 3,689 of RDXZ01000177.1, forward strand.
CGCTCAACGGGTGGTTATGGTGGTTATGGAAATTATGGTGGATACTATGGCGGCTATGGTGGTTATGGAGGAGGATATTATGAAGAAGATAGCGATAATGATTCTAATAAAAAGAAAAAAGAAAACGAGAAAAAGAAAATTACTTTCATGCAGATCATTACCAAAATCGAGAACTTTTTTATGTTTCCTAAAAAGAAAAAATCAAAGAACAAAAAAGGAAAACGTAAAGGTAAGAAAAATGAAAATCAAAACGACATAACATAAAACATTTCAAATAAATGTTGAACTACAAAACTTTAAAAAAAATCATGAAAATCGTTTTTTTTAAAGTTTTTTTTTGAACATTTTTTATATGCAAAAAGTTATGAAATAAAAATAAATAAAAAGAATGAAAAATTTTTTAATCGTTGGAGCAAGTTCAGGAATTGGCTTAGCACTCGCCCAATCACTCCAAAAACAAGGTCATCAAATCTTTACTATTGCCCGAAATCACCAAGTCGAATTGGAAAATATAGGTATCAAACAAATTTTGATGGATATTTCAAAACCTCTCAACAATCTATCCGAACATCTACCAGAAATACTAAACGGCGTTGCTTATTGCCCCGGCACTATTAACTTAAAGCCTTTTCATAGATTATCAGAAGAAGAAATTATGAATGATTTTCAAGTCAATACGATGGGTGCGGTGCGTGTTTTACAAGCCACTTTTCCTGCGTTAAAAAAATCACAAGGTGCAAGTGTTTTGTTGTTTAGTACGGTAGCTTCAAATTTAGGTATGGGTTTTCACGCCTCTATCGCATTAGCCAAATCAGGCGTAGAAGGTTTAGCTAAATCTTTGGCGGCAGAGTGGGCAATCAATAAAATTAGAGTGAATGTCATTGCACCTTCTTTAACAGATACGCCTTTGGCTTCAAAATTATTGAACACTGATGAGAAAAAAGAAGCCTCTAACAAAAGACATCCCTTGGGAAGAATCGGAAATGTAGAAGATATTGTACCTATGGCAAGCCTGCTTTTATCTGAAAAAAGTGATTGGATAACAGGACAAATTATTGGAATTGACGGAGGAATGGGAAGTTTAAAACCATAAAAAAAACGCTTATAAAAACATAATTTTTTTATAAGCGTAATTCTATTATTTTATCAAAAATAAACCAAAATTATAAACTCCAATATTGCATATTTTTGATTTTATTTCTAAAAATGCCTTTTACATCAACTAAAATAGCGCCTTTTTTGCTTTTTTCCTCAAAGAATTTTTCGTCTAATGTTAAATATTCTTTGTGATTGACTGCTACAATAATGGCATCATAATCATCACTTATATTATCACACAACGAAACATTGTATTCTTCTTCTACTTCGTGTTTATCTGCTTGCGCATCTACAATATCGACCTGAATATGAAAATCTAATAATTCTCTGATAATATCAATGACTTTTGAGTTACGAATATCTTTTACATTTTCTTTAAAAGTAATACCCATTACTAATATTTTTAGATTACCAATATTGTTATTATTTCTAAGAATATGTTTGATAGTTTGTTGTGCTACATAGGCTCCCATATTGTCGTTTGTGTGCCTTCCACTTAAAATCACAGTAGGATTATGCCCTAATTGTTTTGATTTATAGGTAAGATAATAAGGATCGACCCCAATACAATGTCCACCTACTAAGCCGGGAGTAAACTTTAAAAAGTTCCACTTTGTTCCTGCCGCTTCTAAAACTTCATAAGTATTGATATTCAAACGATTAAAAATCATAGAAAGTTCGTTCATCAAAGCAATATTCAAATCTCTTTGTGTGTTTTCGATGATTTTTGCGGCTTCCGCCACTTTGATAGAGGAAGCACGATGCACGCCCGCCTCCACGACCAACTCATACGTTTTAGCAATATTTTCAGAAGATTCTGCATCACAGCCCGAAACTACTTTAATGATACGCGCCAAAGTATGTTCTTTATCACCTGGGTTGATTCTTTCAGGGGAATAACCAACTTTAAAATCAGTCATAAATTTTAAACCAGATTCTTTTTCTAACACAGGAATACAATCGTCTTCTGTGCAACCGGGATAAACCGTAGATTCATATACCACATAATCGCCTTTTTTGAGTGCTTTTCCGACTGTTCGTGAGGCAGATAACAAAGGTTTCAAATCGGGATTAAGGCTATCGTCAATCGGCGTGGGAACTGCCACGATAAAAAAAGTGGCTTGTTTCAAATCTTCTAATTGATTGGTAAACAAAATATCACAATTTTCGAAGTCTTTACTTTCTACTTCATTGCTTGGGTCAATATTTTGTTTGAGTAATTTGATTTTTTCTTCACTAATATCAAATCCAATTACTTTTGTTTTTTTTGCGAATGCTAAGGCAATCGGCAAGCCTACATACCCCAAACCAATCAGGGCTATAGATGTTTGTTTTGATGTAATTTTTTCGTAAATCATTATTTTTTTAGAAAAAATACTATTTTTTGATAGTATATTTATAAATTAAGGTTGAAAGTGTTTACTTTCTTAAAACAGCACTAATAATAAAAGTCATAAATATTCCCAAAAGTATTTTTGTACGCCATTCGTACCAAGCCATATCATAAGCAGTAACTTTTTTCATACCTTGATAAATTTGTTCAAATTCTTTTTTTTCGTTTTTATTTTTTTCAAATTCTTTTTTATCTAATTTTTTTTGAGCAACAGAATCGAGTTCTAAATTATTTTTAATTTTTTCTATAATCACTAATTGTTTTTGTTTGTATTTTATTAGTTCATTAGGAACAATATTTCCCAAAAAAACATACACAAAAAAACTATTTATCATTACCATTACCAAAATTGTAATCATTCCTACGCCCATTGCTGTCCAAAATTTCATCGTATTTTCATTGATTTTGAACCTAAACCAATAAATTGCAACAGATAAAGTAATTAAATAAATGAAAAAATCAAGCGATTTTACATTGGCTTCGAAAGGTTGTTGGCTAACAAAATAGGCAATAAATATAAATATAATAAAAAAAAATCCGCCCAAGATTCCGAAAAAAAAACCCGTTTTAATTACTTTTTGCATTAGTTTTATTGTTTTGTGCAAAATTAAACAATATTTCTATTTTTTCCAAATCAATTTTTAAATTCTGTTCAAAAATAACAACAAAAAAGTTTTTTACATAGATAAGTATTTCAAATATTTTATATCTATTTTTGCAAAAAAAATTAAAAATAAAAGATTAAAAAATATGCAACACGAAACTCCAAAATCTTCAGGATTTTATTTTCCTGCTGAATGGCACACACAAGAGGCGGTTTGGCTTTCTTTTCCCCATAATCAAAATACTTGGGAAGGACAAAAATTAAGTAATATTTATCCTTCTTATTTTCAATTTATCGCAGAAATTGCCGAAGTTGAAAAAGTAAGAATTAATTGCACTGAAAGTGTGAAAATATACTTGGAAAATGAATTAAAAAACCAAAAAATCAATCTCAAAAATGTAGAACTATATTTGCACCCGACTAATGATGCTTGGTGCAGAGACCACGGTCCTGCGTTTTTATTGCATCAACAAAAAAAAGAAAAAATTGTCATAAATTGGGAATATAACGCTTGGGGAGGTAAATATCCGCCTTTTGATGCAGATAATCAAATTCCGATTCAGATTGCAAAAACATTGAATTTGCCTATTGTCAATGCTGGTATTGTGATGGAAGGCGGCTCGGTAGATTTTAATGGTGAAGGAACAGTTTTGACTACTACGAATTGTCTTTTGAATAAAAATAGAAATCCGCATTTATCTCAAACAGAAATTGAAAAATATTTGTGTGAATTTTATGGCGTAAATCAGGTTATTTGGCTCGGAGAAGGTATTGTAGGTGATGATACAGACGGACATATTGATGATATTACTCGATTTATCAATCAAAATACGGTAATTACGATGGTTGAAAAAAATAAAAAAGATGAAAACTATCATTATTTAGAAGAAAATCTTGAGCGTTTGCAAAATATTCAACTCCATAATGGTAACAAATTGCAAATCATTCCTATACAAATGCCTACGCCTTATTTTATGGATAATGAAAGATTGCCCGCCTCTTATGCCAATTTTTTGATAATCAATGAAAAAGTAATCGTGCCAACTTTTAAGTGTGAAGAAGATAAAAATGCGTTAGGAATTTTACAAGATTGTTTTCCGAAACATAAAATTATTGGTATTGATGCCAGTGATATTATTTGGGGATTGGGAAGTTTTCATTGTTTGAGCCAGCAAGAACCAGCCATTATATAAAAATGGCAAATAATTTGCTAATAGTATTTATATAAATATAACAAGAATTTATTTTATTTTTCTAAGATTTTTATGGATATTACAAGAGAATTAATTTATGAATCTGATTTTTCAAAAATGTATTTGGAGAAAGATTTGAGCTTGATGTATGTTGAATTATTGGGTGTGATTGATAATGAAAATTACAAAGCAACTTTCAATATGATGTCAGAAAAAGCATTAGAAAATGGCGTAAAACGCTTGTTGGTAAATCAATCTACGATGCAAAAATCAAGTATGGAAGCAAAAGCGTGGTTAGTAACAAAATGGTTGCCGAGTGCAAGGCAAACTTTTGGCGACAGAATGCGTGCAGGAATCGTACTTTCAAAAAGTATTTTTATCAAAATTGGTGGTGAGTATATTATCAGTGCTGTAAGAACTATTAGCAAATTTGATGTGCGTTCTTTTGGAGATGTAGAAAGTGCAAGAACTTGGCTTTTGAATGATTTGAACTAATATTTTTTGGTTCTTGGAAAGTTATTACGGAGCTACCAAAAGGTAGGCTCAAATTAGGCTTAGGTAAGCGTTTCTGCTATCCAAAAATTATATTTCCGCAATAA